>NZ_JBFBFU010000039.1:0-71276 GCF_040684355.1 Kitasatospora sp. NPDC091276
AGGGGGGACCCTGTGGGAGAGTAGGACGCCGCCGAACAATCATTCACAGAGAACCCCCATCCGGGAAACCGGATGGGGGTTCTCTGCATTTCCGGTGACGTATCGTCGGGGCATGGACGATCAGACAGCGGTCATTGCGAACAGTGTGCTCCGCCCCGAGCAGCGCGACGGCGCCCTGCGCGTTCTGGCGGACGCCCAGGCGGTGGACGGCCGGGCTGCCGTGTCCGAGCAGGGCCGGCTTCGGCTGCGTTCCTCGGACACTCCGCGCCCTGGCGTGAGCCACTTCATCGAGAGCGAGCACGCCGCCGTCGTCGGTTACGGACAGCTCGAAGTCCCGGAGGGCCCTGCCGCCAACCCCGCCGCCGAGCTGGTGGTCGACCCGGCCGCCCGCGGCCGCGGCCTGGCCCGGCCGCTGGTGGACGCGGTGCTGGCACAGGCCCACCGGGCCGGCCGTGACGCGGTGGACTTCTGGGTGCACGGCGGTCACCCGGCGGCCCGGCACCTGGCCGGCCGGTACGGGGCCGAGCTGGTGCGCGAGCTGCGGCAGATGCGCCGCAGCGGGCCGCAGGGCGAGGCCGTCGCCATCCCCGAGGGCGTCGAGCTCCGGACCTTCCGCCCCGGCGAGGACGACGCCGAGTGGCTGCGGTTGAACGCGCTGGCCTTCGCCCACCACCCGGAGCAGGGTTCCTGGACGGAGCGGGACCTGGCCGAGCGGCTGGCCGAGCCCTGGTTCGATCCGGCCGGCTTCTTCCTCGCCACCCGGGGCGGCAAGGTGGTCGGCTTCCACTGGACCAAGGTGCACCCGGCCACCGCCACCGAGCCTGCGCTCGGCGAGGTCTACGTGGTCGGGGTGGACCCGGCGGAGCAGGGCAGCGGTCTCGGCCGTGCCCTGACCGCTGCCGGTCTGCGTCACCTGACCGGTTCGGACGCTGGCGAGCGCGGAGTGGAGACGGTCCTGCTCTACGTCGACGCCGACAATCCGGCCGCGGTGCGGGTATATGAACGACTGGGGTTCACCATCCACGAGGTGGACCTCATGTACCGCGTCCAGTACCGCGAGGACCAGGCGGCCTAGGACCCGGACAGGACCTACGGGACCGGGCAGGACCTAGCGGCTCCGGGCGGTCCGGGGCAAGGGGCCGGACGTCACCGGCCCTTGCCCCGACCGACTCAGCTTTCCTCCTGGCCATGCGGTGTTTACCGTGGATTCAATTGCTGCCGCGAAGATCACAGGATGAAGTCCGTAGTGTCTCGCTCGTGCAGAGTCGACCGCCACGCGCCGGCCGGCCCTGTACGGACCGCGCCCGGCGGGTGGGCGTTGGCCCTGGGCGAGGACGACGGCCCGCAGAGCCATTCGCGTCCGGACGACGTCCTGCTGCTGGAGGAGCTGGAGCCCATGAGCATCCCCCGCCCCGTCTCTGCCTCGCTGTCCCCGCCGGCCAGGATGTCCGGTGCGCTGGGGATACCGCCCGAGCTGCCGGCCGAGGACGAGCAGGAGTTCGACGCACTGCCGCAGGGCCGCTTCCTGGACCGCGAGCGCAGTTGGCTCGCGTTCAACGAGCGCGTCCTGGAGCTGGCCGAGGACCCCGGGATCCCGCTGCTGGAGCGGGCCAAGTTCCTCGCCATCTTCGCGAGCAACCTGGACGAGTTCTTCATGGTCAGGGTGGCCGGGCTGAAGCGCCGGATCGCGACGGGCGTCGCCCAGCGCAGCGCGTCCGGCCTCCAGCCGCGCGAGGTGCTGGACCTGATCTGGACCCGCTCGCGCGAGCTGATGGCGCGGCACGCCGCCGCCTTCCAGCAGGAGGTGCTGCCGGACCTCGCCACCGAGGGCATCGAGGTCGTCCGCTGGCCGGAGCTGGCCGAGAAGGAGCAGGCCCGGCTGCACACCCTGTTCCGGCAGAAGATCTTCCCGGTCCTCACCCCGCTGGCGGTCGACCCGGCGCACCCCTTCCCGTACATATCGGGGCTCTCGCTCAACCTGGCCGTGGTGGTGCGCAATCCGGTCTCGGGGCACAAGCACTTCGCCCGGGTGAAGGTGCCGCAGTCGCTGGCCCGCTTCCTGGAGGCCTCGCCGCAGCGTTACGTCCCGCTGGAGGACGTGATGGGCGCGCACCTGGAGGAGCTGTTCCCGGGCATGGAGGTGCTCGCCCACCACGCCTTCCGGGTGACCCGCAACGAGGACCTGGAGGTGGAGGAGGACGACACCGAGAACATCCTCAAGGCCCTGGAGAAGGAGCTGATGCGGCGGCGCTTCGGCCCGCCGGTGCGGCTGGAGGTCGAGGAGTCGATCGATCCCTACATCCTGGACCTGCTGGTGCGGGAGCTGAACATCACCGAGGCGGAGGTCTTCCCGCTGCCCGGTCCGCTCGACCTGACCGGTCTGTTCGGGATCGCCGAACTGGACCGCCCGGAGCTGAAGTACCCGAAGTTCGTGGCGGGCACCGCCCGCGGGCTGACGGACGTCGAGTCGGCGTCCCAGCCGGACATCTTCGCGGCGATGCGCGAGCGGGACGTCCTGCTGCACCACCCGTACGACAGCTTCTCCACCTCGGTGCAGGCCTTCCTGGAGCAGGCCGCCGCCGACCCGGACGTCCTGGCGATCAAGCAGACGCTGTACCGCACCTCCGGCGACTCGCCGATCGTGGACGCGCTGATAGACGCGGCGGAGTCGGGCAAGCAGGTGCTGGTCCTGGTCGAGATCAAGGCGCGCTTCGACGAGCAGGCCAACATCAAGTGGGCCCGCAAGCTGGAGGAGGCCGGCTGCCACGTCGTCTACGGCCTGGTCGGGCTGAAGACGCACTGCAAGCTGTCGCTGGTGGTCCGGCAGGAGGGCGACACCCTGCGCCGCTACTCGCACGTCGGCACCGGCAACTACCACCCGAAGACCGCCCGGCTGTACGAGGACCTGGGGCTGCTGACCTCGGACCCGCAGGTCGGCGCCGACCTCTCGGACCTCTTCAACCGGCTGTCCGGCTACTCGCGCCGGGAGTCCTACCGCCGCCTGCTGACCGCCCCGCGCGGCCTGCGCGACGGGCTGGTCTCCCGGATCCACAACGAGATCGCCCACCACCGGGCCGGTCGGCCGGCGTACGTGAAGATCAAGGTCAACTCGATCGTCGACGAGGCCGTGATCGACGCGCTGTACCGGGCCTCGCAGGCCGGCGTACCGGTCGACGTCTGGGTGCGCGGGATCTGTGCGATCCGGCCGGGCGTGCCGGGACTGAGCGAGAACGTCCGGGTCCGCAGCATCCTGGGCCGCTTCCTGGAGCACTCCCGGGTCTTCGTGTTCGGCAACAACGGCGATCCGGAGGTCTGGATCGGCAGCGCCGACATGATGCACCGCAACCTGGACCGCCGGATCGAGGCGCTGATGCGGATCACCGACCCGGCCCACCGGGCCGAGCTGTCCGGCCTGATCGACCTCGGGATGTCGGACGAGACCGAGTCCTGGCACCTGGGGCAGGACGGCGCGTGGACCCGCCACTCGCAGGACGCCGAGAGCCGGCCGCTGCGGCACGTCCAGGATCTGCTGATCGACTCGCGCCTGCGCCGCCGGGCCGCGGCCTCGCGCTGACGCGAGCACTGATGCGAGCCGCTGGAACCGCAGGGGACCGGTTCCGGCGGTCGGCCACCAGCCCCGGGGGGACGAACCCGGGGGAACGGGGATCTACCACGCCATGACCGATGCGCCGATGACGGCCCAGGCGGCCGCCACCACGACCGCCGGGGACATCCTCTCCAGCCACCTCACCGCCCAGGCCGGCGCGTTCCTGCGCGCCCTGCCGCTGACGGTGGGCGAGGTCGGCGCCAGACCGGGGACGGCCGCGGTCGTCCCGGCGGCCGGCACCGCCGACCTGCTGCGGGCGGTCCGGCGGATCGGCGGGCTGCTGCACACCTTCGGCTCCGTCTTCGAGCAGGCCTGGGCCCAGGAATCGCGCACCGAGCTGCGCTGGCTGCTCAACCTGCTGGCGCTGGAGCCCGGTTACGTCCGCCGCTCGGCCCGGCTGCTGGGCGCGCTGGACTCGCTGAGCGGCAGCGATCCGGACGGGACGGGCATGCTGGCCGGGCACGTCGGGGCGCCCAAGGCGCGGGCGCTGCTGGACCGGCAGCTGACCCTGGCCCGGACCAGGGCGCACTCCTCGGTGCTCCAGGAGCTCCGGTCGGCCCGGCTGCACGCGCTGGCGGACCGGATGACGCTGCTGGTCGGCGACGCCCCGCTGCTGGAGTCGGCGGGCGGCCGGGCGCCGGCGGTGCTGCTGCCGCAGGCGGCCGCCGCGTTCACGGCGCTGTCGGCGAGCGCCCAGCAGCTGCCGCTGCACCGGGCGGCCACGCCGTACGGCGGCGACGGGCTGCGCCGGCTGGGCGCCGTCCCGGCGGCGCGCGGCGCGGTGGACGCGGACACGGCGCTGGCGGCCGACGACGCGCCGTGGGCACGGACGCGCATCCTGGTGAAGCGGGCCCGGTACGCGCTGGAGGTGTGCGGTCGCGGGTCCGCCGAACTGGACGAGTTGGACGGGGTGTTGGGGCGGCACCAGGAGGCGGCGGACGCCGCGGTCACCGCGGCCACCGCCGCGCGGACCCCGCGGATCACCCCGGCGACCGCCTACGTGCTGGGCGTGGTGCATGCTGATCAGCGACTGGAGGTGGAGGCGGCGCGGTACGCCTTCGGCCGCCGGTGGCCCGACCTCCCGCCCGGCCTGGACGGCTGGCCGGACCTCCCCCCTGCCGAGGGCTGGGGGCATTCCCCCGCACCACGGACGGCCTGAATTGCGCGATCGCCTGAGCACCGGGCCGGCAGCGGACGCACCCGCGACCGGGGTGGGGCACGCCCGGGTGATCCTGGCGGCGGGTGCGGTGCTGTGGCTGCCGGGCCGGCCGAAGAAGAGCGGCCGGCTGGGGCGGCCGCGGATCGCGGTGATCCACCGGCCCAAGTACGACGACTGGAGCCTGCCGAAGGGCAAGCTCGACCCGGGGGAGGGAGTGGTCGCGGCGGCGCTGCGCGAGGTGCGCGAGGAGACCGGGTTCGCCTGCCTGCTCGGTCCGGAGCTGCCGGCCCAGCACTACCTGGCGCAGGGCCGGCCGAAGGAGGTGCGCTACTGGGCGGCGGTGCCGTCGAGCGGGGCGTTCCGGCCGAACCGCGAGGTGGACCGGCTGGAGTGGCTGCCCGCCGGGAAGGCCCGCGCCCGGCTGACGCACGACCGCGACCGGTTGCTGGTCGACGCCCTGCTGGCGATCCTGGGTGCGAAGCCCGTACGGGCGGGCGGTCACCCTCGGTGACGGAACGGTGGAAGTGATCTCGTCGCGCCCTCGCCGTGACGCAACCGTGACTACCTGGCGTAGTTTCCTGTCATCCTTTCGAGGTTCACTCTCCGTTCACTTGTGACCGGCTGTCGTGTCACCTACCCGGCCTAACTTCGGGTTTACCGGAGGGCCGAACGGGCCCCGGACCACAGCAGAACCCGCGCCCGCCGTCCTCGCACGGCCCGCGCGACGGGCAATGCCACAGAAAGGGACACCCCTGTGAAGCTCCAGCGGAACGGCCGCTCCAAGGCCCTCGCCATCGGTGCCATGGCGCTCGTCAGCTCGCTGTCGCTCGCTGCCTGCGGCTCGGACGACAACGGTGCCAAGGCCGCCGGTGGCTCCAGCGGCTCCGCTTCGGCCGCCGCGGTCAACTGTGGCAAGGGCGGGACGCTGCTCGCTGCGGGCTCGACGGCTCAGGCCAACGCGATCGACGTGTGGAAGACCACCTACGGCGCGTCCTGCTCCGGCACCACCGTCAACTACAGCGGTGGCGGTTCCGGCGCCGGTGTGCAGCAGTTCAACCAGGGCAAGGTCGCCTTCGCCGGCACCGACTTCGCGCTCAAGCCCGCCGACGTCGACACCTCCAAGACGGTCTGCACCGGCGGCAAGGCGATCGACCTGCCGCTGGTCGCGGGTCTCGTCTCGCTGGTCTACAACGTCGACAACGTCGACAACCTGGTCCTGGACGGCCCGACCTCCGCCAAGATCTTCGACTCGCAGATCACCAAGTGGAACGACCCCGCGATCGCCGCCCTGAACCCGGGCGTGCAGCTGCCGGACGCCGAGATCCAGACCGTCCACCGCTCGGACGACTCCGGGACCTCGTACAACCTCACCTCCTACTTCGCCAAGACCTCCGGTGGCGCCTGGAGCGCCGCGCCGGACAAGGCGTGGAAGGGCAAGGGCGGCCAGTCCGCCCAGGGCAGCGCCGGCGTCTCCGCGCAGATCAAGCAGGTCAAGAACTCCATCGGCTACGCCGAGCTGTCCTACGCGCAGAGCAACAACCTCAAGAGCGCCAAGATCGCCACCGGTGCGGCCAAGCCCGTCGAGGCGACCGCGGCCAACGCCGCCCTCACCTTCGCCTCCTCCACCGTCGTGGGCACCGACGGCGACCTCGCCCTCTCCCTGGACTACGGGACCAAGGCCGACAACGCCTACCCGATCATCCTGGTGACCTACGAGATCGCCTGCGACAAGGGCAACAAGCCGGAGAACCTCGAGAACCTGAAGTCCTTCCTGACCTACGCCATCAGCGACGCCGCGCAGAAGGCGATCGGCGACAAGGGCTACGTCCCGCTCCCCGCCGCCATCAGCGACAAGGTCAAGGCCGCCGTCTCCTCCCTGGCCTGACCCGACAGGAGCACCGGTGGGACGGCCCCGTGAGCGAGGGGGGCCGGGGTCGTCCCACCGGAACGCACCGACCCAGCACCAACGTCCGGGGCACCGCCGCCATGGTGCCGTCCCCCTTCCGGGGCGGCACCACCAGACCGGAGTAGACAATGACTTCATCCTCCCCTGCCGCCCCGCGAGGCAGGGAACGCCGACCGCGCGACAGCCGCTTCGGCGACAAGATCTTCATGAACCTCGCCCGCGGTTCGGGCATCCTGCTGCTGGTCATCATGGCCGCGATCGCCGGCTTCCTGGCCTGGCGCGCGGGCCTGGCCCTCAGCACCAACGAGGGCAACTTCCTCACCACCTTCGAGTGGACGCCGGACGCCACGAAGCCGGTCTTCGGCATCGCCGTCCTGGCCTTCGGCACCCTCGTCAGCGCCGTCATCGCGATGACGATCGCCGTCCCGGTGGCCATCGGGATCGCGCTGTTCATCTCGCACTACGCGCCGCGGAAGATCGCCCAGCCGTTCGCCTACCTGGTCGACCTGCTCGCCGCCGTCCCCAGCATCGTCTACGGCCTGTGGGGCGCGCTCTTCCTGGTCCCGCACATGGACGGCCTGACCAGCTGGCTCAACCAGTACCTCGGCTGGACGTACCTCTTCGACCAGACCAAGACCGGCACCCCGCGCAACCTGTTCACCGTCGGCATCCTGCTGGCGATCATGGTCCTGCCGATCATCACGGCGGTCTCCCGCGAGGTGTTCCGCCAGGTGCCGCGGATGCAGGAGGAGGCGGCGCTCGCGCTCGGCGCGACCCGCTGGGAGATGATCCGCACCGCGGTGCTGCCGTTCGGCCGCCCCGGCATCATCTCGGCCTCGATGCTCGGCCTCGGGCGCGCGCTCGGCGAGACCATCGCCGTCGCGGTGGTGCTGTCCGCGAGCAACGTGCTCTCGCTGCACATCCTCGACGCGGGCGGCGGCACCTTCGCGCAGAACATCGCGCTGAAGTTCGCCGAGGCCGGCAACAACGGGCGCGACGCCCTGATGGCCTCCGGCCTCGTCCTGTTCGTCATCACCCTGCTGGTGAACGGTGCCGCGCGACTGATCATCGCCCGCCGCAAGGAGTACTCGGGGGCCAACGCATGACCGCGGCAACGACTTCCGTCACGGCCGACGCCCGGCCGCTCAGCCGGTCCCTGACCGCCAACCGGCTGCCCAAGTGGGCCCCGGCCGCCGTCGCGGTCGGCTCGATCGCGGTCGGCTGCGGGATCGGCGCCGCCGCGGGGCTGGAGAGCCACCTGCAGTGGGGCCTGATCTCGGCCCTGCTGTTCCTGCTGGTCAGCTACGGCGTCTCGGCCCAGGTCGAGGGCCGCCGCCAGGCCAAGGACCGGTTCGCCACCTCGGTGGTCTGGGTCGCCTTCATCCTGGCCGTCGTCCCGCTGATCTCCCTGACGGTCTACACGGTCCAGCAGGGCATCGGCGTGGTGAACGGGAACTTCCTGAGCCACTCGATGAAGGGCGTGATCGCCTCCGGCCCCGGCGGCGGCATCTACCACGCGCTGCTCGGCACCATGCAGCAGGTCGCCCTGGCCACCGCGATGGCCGCCCCGGTGGGTCTGCTGACCGCCGTCTACCTGGTCGAGTACGGCCGCGGCACGCTCGCCAAGACCGTCACCTTCTTCGTCGACGTCATGACGGGCATCCCGTCGATCGTCGCCGGTCTGTTCGTCCTCTCGCTCTGGAACATCGCCCTGGGCTTCAGCTACTCGGGCTTCTCGGGCAGCCTCGCACTGGCGATCCTGATGATGCCGGTCGTGGTCCGGTCCACCGAGGAGATGCTCAAGCTCGTCCCGAACGAGCTGCGCGAGGCCTCGTACGCGCTCGGCGTGCCGAAGTGGAAGACCATCCTGCGGATCGTCCTCCCCACCGCGATCGGTGGCATCACCACCGGCGTGATGCTGGCGGTCGCCCGCATCACGGGCGAGACCGCCCCGGTGCTGATGCTGGTCTTCGGCGCCGACGCCATCAACAGCAACCCGTTCGACGGACCGCAGCAGTCCCTGCCGATGTACATCTGGCAGCAGTACTCGGTGGTCAACAACGACTTCGGCTACGCCCGCGCCTGGGGCGCCGCGCTGGTGCTGATCGCCTTCGTGATGGGGCTCAACCTCATCGCCCGGGGCATCGCACGCTGGCGCTCGCCCAAGGGCGGACACTGAGCGACCGACTGACGTACGAAGACAGACGAGAGAAGCAACGATCATGGCCAAGCGCATCGACGTCAGCGGACTGTCCGCCTACTACGGCACCACCAAGGCCATCGAGGACATCTCGATGAGCATCGAACCCCGCTCGGTGACCGCCTTCATCGGCCCCTCCGGCTGCGGCAAGTCCACCTTCCTGCGCACCCTCAACCGGATGCACGAGGTGATCCCCGGCGCCCGGGTCGAGGGCAAGGTCCTCCTGGACGACGAGAACCTCTACGCCTCGAACGTCGACCCGGTCGCCGTCCGCCGCTCGGTCGGGATGGTCTTCCAGCGCCCGAACCCGTTCCCGACCATGTCGATCTACGACAACGTGATCGCCGGCCTCAAGCTCGCGGGCGTGCGCAAGAAGTCCGTCCTGGACGAGGTGGTCGAGCGCTCGCTGAAGGGCGCCAACCTCTGGAACGAGGTCCACACCCGGCTGAACAAGCCGGGGGCCGGCCTCTCCGGCGGCCAGCAGCAGCGGCTGTGCATCGCCCGTGCCATCGCGGTCGAGCCGCAGGTCCTGCTGATGGACGAGCCCTGCTCCGCGCTCGACCCGATCTCCACCCTCGCGATCGAGGACCTGATCGGTGAGCTGAAGTCGCAGTTCACCATCGTCATCGTGACCCACAACATGCAGCAGGCGGCCCGCGTCAGCGACCGCACCGCCTTCTTCAACCTGGCCGGCGTCGGCCAGCCGGGCAAGCTGGTCGAGCTGGACGACACCCAGCGGATCTTCTCCAACCCGTCGGTCCAGGCGACCGAGGACTACATCTCCGGCCGCTTCGGCTAGGCCGTACCCCCGCCACGAGCCGACGGACCGCGGTGTCCGGAGGCGAACGGCGAGCAAACAGGCTGCTCCGCGGTGCTGCATGGCGGTGCCGCCGTGGAGCATGAAGAAGGGCCCGCCCCCGAGATGTGGGGGCGGGCCCTGTCACGTGCGGGGCCGGTCAGCCCCAGAACAGGTGGGCGAACCAGTACACCAGCGCTGCGACGATGGCGGCCGCCGGCATCGTGATGAACCAGCCGAGCACGATGTTCTTGGCGACGCCCCAGCGCACCGCGCGGATCCGCTTGGTGGCCCCCGCGCCCATGATCGCCGCGGTGATCACGTGGGTGGTGGAGATCGGCGCCTTGAAGACGAACGAGGTGACGTACATGACCGTCGCGGCGGTGGCCTCGGCGGCGAAGCCCTGCGGCGGGTCCAGCTCGATGATCTTGCGGCCGAGCGTCCGCATGATCCGCCAGCCGCCCGCGTAGGTGCCCAGCGAGAGCATCGTGGCGCAGGAGATCTTCACCCACACCGGGATGCCCTCGCCGGAGTGGTGGCCGGAGATGGTGAGCGCCATCACCACGATGCCCATGGTCTTCTGCGCGTCCTGCAGACCGTGCGCCAGCGCCATCGCGGCGGCCGAGGCGGTCTGGGCGACCCGGAAGTTGCGCTTGGCCTTGTGCGGGTTGGCCCGGCGGAAGATCCACAGGATCGCCAGCATCACCAGGAAGCCGCCGACCAGGCCGACCACCGGCGAGACGATCATCGGGATGACGATCTTGTCGAGGACGCCGCCCCAGATCACGTCGATGCCGCCGGCCATGGCCGCGCCCACCATGCCGCCGAACAGCGCGTGCGAGGAGGAGGACGGCAGGCCGAAGTACCAGGTGACCAGGTTCCAGGCGATCGCCCCGACCAGCGCGGCGAACAGGATCACCATGCCCCGGTCGCCGGTGGGGGTCTCGATGATCCCCTGGGAGACGGTGTGCGCCACGCCGCTGCCGAGGAAGGCGCCGGCCAGGTTCATCACCGCGGCCATCGCCAGCGCGGCCCTGGGGGTCAGCGCCCGGGTGGAGACCGAGGTGGCGATCGCGTTCGCGGAGTCGTGGAAGCCGTTGGTGTAGGTGAAGAAGAACGCAACGCCGACGACGGCGATGAGTGCTGCCATGTCCACGAGGGTCAGGACTCCTTGACGGCGATGGTCTCCACCGTGTTGGCGACGTGCTCGAACGCGTCCGCCGCCTCCTCAAGAACGTCCACGACCTGCTTGAGCTTGAGCACCTCGATGGCGTCGTACTGGCCGGAGAACAGGTGGGCGAGCAGCTTGCGGTGGATCTGGTCGGCCTGGTTCTCCAGCCGGTTGACCTCGATCCAGTACTCGGTGAGGTTCGACATGCTGCGCAGGTTCGGCATCGCCTCGGCGGTGAGCTCGGCGGCCCGGGCCAGCACCTCGATCTGCTGCTCGATCCCCTTCGGCAGCGTCTGGATGTCGTAGAGGACGACCAGGTCGACGGCCTCCTCCATGAAGTCCATGATGTCGTCCAGCGACGAGGCGAGGTTGTAGATGTCCTCGCGGTCGAAGGGCGTGATGAAGGACGAGTTCAGCTGGTGGAACACGGCATGGGTGGTGTCGTCCCCGGCGTGCTCGGCGGCGCGCATGCGCTCGACGATCTCCGCGCGGGCCGACACGTCTGATCCCAGCAGTTCCAGCAGGAGCTTCGAACCGACGACGAGGTTCTCCGCGGCGGCAGAGAACATGTCGTAGAAGCTCGTCTCCTTCGGGGTCAGGCTAAAACGCACGGAAATCTCCGATGTGCGGGGTAGGGACTGAACGATGCTAGGTGCAACCAAGCGCAATCGCGCAAACGGGGTGGTGATGGTGGAGGCGGAACCTCCTCTTCCGTTCGGCTGCCGCACCAGCTGATCCGGACCGCACACCCAGGTGCGGACGTGAGCCCCCAGTCTGACGGAACCTCGCCCGGATTGTCCCCGTGGTACGTACGGAAGACGGGGGCGCCGCTCAGACGGGTGAACCGCGCGGCGGCCCGCCCGCAGCCCGTTCGCAGCCCGTTCGCAGCCCGTCCGCAGCCCGTCCGGAACCCTTCGGCACATGCCTCGTCGGCCGTCGGAACACCACGGACGGCCCCGGTGTTGGACACTGGTGGCCGACGCAGCCACCAGGCATCCAGACGAAGGCGGGCCGATGACCACGACGCAAGCGCGCACCGAGCCGGACCACGGGCACGGCACCGACGCGCAGGCCGACGCACCCGCCGCCCCCGCGGCCGCCGCAGGACATCAGGGCGGGCACGGTCCGCACGGCTACAGCGCGCAGAAGGACGCCCACCTCAAGCGGCTGCGCCGGATCGAGGGCCAGATCCGGGGCCTCCAGCGCATGGTCGACGAGGACGTCTACTGCATCGACGTGCTCACCCAGGTCTCGGCCGGCACCAAGGCGCTGCAGTCCTTCGCGCTGTCCCTGCTGGAGGAGCACCTGCGGCACTGCGTCGCGGCCGCCGCCGAGGAGGGCGGTGCCGAACTCGACGCCAAGGTCGCGGAGGCCACGGCCGCGATCGGCCGGCTGCTGCGCAGCTGAGGCCGGGCCGGGCGAGCGGGTCCGGGCCGCGCACGCCCCCGGTCGCCGGCACCCCCGAGCCGCGAACGCCCTACCCGTCGGCCTGCCGCCAGGCCTCGCCGTCGGTCCGCCCCGGCTCGGTCCGGTCGAGCAGCACCTCGTCGATCCGCTCGGTCGGCAGCCGGTCGCCGGTGCTGGCCGTCGCGGCGATCATCAGCTCGCCGGCCAGATCGATCTCGTCGAGGGCCGCGTCGTCGTGGCCGCCGCTGCGGCCGCCCGTGGACGACACCACCTGCACCACCCCTTCAGTGCCTCGCCAGCGCGGGCGGCAGCCACCCGACGTCCAGCCTAGGCACTTCGGAGCCCGTCCACATGGCACGGACGGGCCATCTCGACGCCGCCGAAACGGGTGACCGCCGCTCCCCGGGCGGCCACCCGCTCCGGCGGCGCCCCGGTTCGCCCCGGCGCCGGAGCCCTGCCCCGGCGGCCTACTTCGGACTTTCCGAGGGCTTCATCGCGTAGATGTCCGAGGCCGGCGGCTCGGCCGCCTCCACCGGCTTGCCGAAGTCCGTCACCGAGGTGGTCGACGTCACCTTCACCTGGTCCTTGGCCTCCTTCGAACCGGCCACCCCGGCGAAGGTGAACACCTCGACCACCTTGTGCAGCCGGCCCTGGTCGTCCAGCCAGGCGTCGTACGGGACCTCCTTCACGGTGAAGGTCTGGGCCCCCATCCGCAGGCCGTCCCCGCCGCGGCCGCCGGTCGCGTCGGCCGCCTTGGCCAGGTCCAGGGTGCCGCGGTAGTGGTGCAGCGCCACTCCGTCGACGGTCTCGGTGCCGACCGCGTCCGCCTTCTGCGCCCCGCGCAGGGCGCCCGCCGCCGAGGCCGGGTCGGTGGCGCCGCTGCTGACCAGGTTGCCGTCCGGCAGCTGGCGCACGTCCAGCTTGACCCACTTGCCCTCGGGCACCTTGGCGCCGCTGTTCTGCAGGTAGACGGTGCCCGGCAGGACCACCTCGACGATCTTCCCGGTGGTCGCCGCGCCCGGCGGCACCTGGACCTCCAGCCGGCCGATCCGCTTCACGTAGTCGTAGCCGCCCGTCCCGGTGAAGACGGCCTTCTTCTCGGACGACTCGGTGACCAGCTCGGTGGCGGTGTGCGCGGAGCCGGTGCGGCCGGTGATGTCGGCGGTGTTGCGCACCGCCGTCAGCGGGTCCGCGGCGAGCTGGTCGGGGGCACCCGACTGCTGGTCGGAGGAGCCGCCACCGGAGCCGGCCGCGCAGCCGGCGGACAGGCCGGCCAGGGCGGCGGCGAGCAGGGCGGCCCCGGCCGCCGAACGCAGATGCGGCCGCGGACGGCGCCCCGGCCGTCCGCCACGCTGCTGGTCGGTCATCTTCATCCTCGCGACAACCCCCTCGGGCCCGACTGCCCTGCCGACACCACCAGGTGAACAGAGCTCTTTCCGGGCAAACGAGTTGAGCCGCGAAGGGTTACGCGGAAGAGGTCTTGTGGACGGCATCGCGCGCCCGGCGCCCGGCGCGTTACGGTGAACCACGTGCACAGTGAGCTGCCGGCCTCCCCCGGCACCGCCCGGATGCCCGAACACCGCGTCGCGGTCAGCGAGCGCGGTTCCTTCGCCTTCGCGACCTGCAGCTGCGGCTGGTTCTCACCGGCCCGCCGCTCGCGCGACCTGGTCCGGCGCGAGGGGGACGACCACCTCGCCCTCGCGGAGAGCGGCGGCGGACCGGGGTAGCCGGGCCGGGCGGCTCACGCCGCCAGATCGGACTCCGGCGGCTGCTCCTCGGAGCGCACCGCCCCGCGCTCGCGCCCGCGCCGCCGGCCGCGCGGGCCGCCGCCGGCGCGCTCCGGCGCCCGGATCAGCGGGGCGAGGGCGGTCCGGCCCAGCGCGTGGCAGAGCGGGACGAGCACCGCCATCGCGATCGGCGCCAGCAGCAGCACCACCGCGGCGGCGAGCGCGAAGCCGCCGATCACGTCGGTCGGGTAGTGCACGCCCATGAACATCCGGCAGAAGCCCTGCAACAGGGCCAGGCCCCCGGCGATCCAGCCGAGCCGCCGGTTCACCAGGAACAGCGCCACCGCCACGCCCATCGTCATGGTCGAGTGGTCGCTGACGAAGGAGTGGGTGCCGGCCTTGCCGTCCACCAGCACCAGCAGCCCGCTGTGGTCGACGAACGGGCGCGGACGGTTCACGATCGCGGCGATCGGCAGGTTGGCCAGCTCGGCGATGGCGACGGAGAGCGGCACCCAGAGCAGCCCGGCGACGGCCACCGGCGCGTCCGGGCGGCGTCTCGCCTGCAGCCAGGCCACCAGGCCCAGCATCGCCAGGCCGATCAGGATGCCGTACTCACCGATCCACGAGACCAGGTGGTCCAGCCACTGCGGGGAGCGCTTGGCCAGTCCGTTGACGGCGTAGAGCAGGCCGAGGTCGGGGTTGGTCGTGTCGGCAAGCGGCGTCGACACGCCGCACCTCCTTCTGGTCCGCTGCAGCTGTTCGATCCGGTCGGGGCCCTTCCCGGCGCGGGAAGCTGACGGTGGGCCATCGGGACCAACGTCATCGCCGGGGCACAGCGTTCCACGGAAACGCGCGGTTATGGAAACTTGACTCAGCGTCCACAGGGCACTCACACCTCGGGGCCACGGGCGGCTCAGTTCTTCGACGCCGGCCGCCCCGCCCCGGCGGGGTCCGGGCCGGTCGGGGCGGGCGGCGCGGCGGCCGCGGGCGGTCCGGCGGCGGGCCGGGTGGCGGCGCCGCCGGGGCTCGCCAGGGCTGCCGGGGCCACCGGGGCCGAAGGGGTGGTCGCTGCGGTCGGGCCGGTCGGGCCGGTCGGCGTCGTCGAGCCCGGGCGGCTCGGGGCGCTCACGGAGCCGTCCGCGTTGCGGGCCGGCAGCGCCTGGGCGCCGTCCGAGGTGACCCGGGTCGCGCCGATGTACTCCCTGGTGTCGATCTTGTCGTAGCGGATCACCGCGCCGGTGTGCGGCGCGTTGATCATGTAACCGCCGCCGACGTAGATCCCGACGTGGTGGATGCTCCGCGGATCGTTCAGGTCCGTCGCCCAGAACACCAGGTCGCCCGGCCGCAGCTGATCGCGCGACGGGTGCGGACCGGCGTACCACTGGTCGTTCGCCACCCGGGGCAGCGTGATGCCCACGCTGGCGTACGCCGCCTGGGTCAGGCCCGAGCAGTCGAACCGCCCGTTCTGCGAGGGCAGCCCCTCCCCGCCCCACAGGTACGGCGTCCCGAGCTTGCTCTGCGCGAAGTAGATCGCCCCGGCCGACTGCCCGGACACCTCCACCGGCGCCGTGGGCACCGAGAAGCTGCGGGCCATCGCCTGAATGTTCCTCACATAGCCCTGGGTCTCCTTGTACGGCGGCACCCCGTTGTACTTGGTCACCGCGTACGGGCCGGCGTTGTAGGCGGCCAGCAGGTTGGCCTGCCGGTCGCCCGGGACCTTGGCGACGTCCTTCGCGAGCGCGCAGTCGAAGGTGGCCGCCGAGGCGATCGCGTCCAGCGGGTCCCAGACGTCCTTCTTGCCGTCCCCATTGGCGTCCGTGCCGTACGCCGCCCAGGTATCGGGCATGAACTGCGCCATTCCCTGTGCCCCGACGCCCGATTGGGCCTTCGGATCGAAACCGCTTTCCTGGTAGAGCTGTGCCGCGAGCATCGGCGGCGAGATCTCCGGGCAGAGCGCACCCCACTGCTGGATCGGCGCCTGGAACGCCGCCGGGACCGTCCCCGGCGAGAGTGCGGCGCGATTCGCCGACTGCTGCGGCGTCCCACTCGCCGCGAACGTCCCCACCGTCACCAAACCGAGCAACCCGAACGTCACAACTCCCGCAGCGGCGGCGGCCGTACCGGCCTTCCGGAGTACCATCAGCACCATCCCGACGAATCGTCAGTCGAAGTGTTCCGGAAGGCGTTGCTCACCGCAATCATCAGAGATACAAAGAGTGAGCGCTATCCTTCGTACGGTGGACATCCTCGCGTACGTGCCCGGTGCCTCACGACCAATCCGCGAGAAGTAGCCAAGTCGACATCAGATCTGGCCAAGAATAGGTACCGACCCTTCGCGCGGGCGGGGTCAGGGCCCTTGAATTTGCCTGATCGGGCGGTGAGATGGAAATGAACCTGAGCAGCGTGCACACGAACGCGATCGGCCACCTGGCCGAGGACCCTCCAAAGAAGCCGAATATCGACACCATCATCGGCGGGATCGCCCCGGACTGGGGCCCGTTCGCGACCCTCGGGTCGGAGGCCAGGGTGATGGTCGAGGTCATCATGGCCGTCGCCATCCTCATCTGCCTCGGCATCGCCGTCTGGGGGGCGGCCAAACAGCGGATCGGTGCGACCGCGATGCGCGACAGCTTCGGTGCCGAACAGGGCAAGGGGCTGATCGTCGCCGGTCTGACCGGCGTGTTCATCATTGGATCACTCGGCACTCTGTTCACCATTGTCTACGGCATGGCGATCTGACGATCGGACAGCAGTAGCCAGGCCCGCCCGCCCCGGGGCCAGGTCCCCGTCCGGACCGCCCCGAGCCCACCCGCCAGCAGTCCACCCCCCGTTCCCACCCTCCGTCCGCGCCCGCCCCCGGCGGAGGGCCCCCGGAGCCCCCCGGCTCCCCGCACCAGGAGGGCCGCCGTGCCGTTGTCCGACGACCAGCCGCACACCCGTACGCGGCTGCCGGTCGGCGAACAGCCCTCCTCCCAGCCGACCCCGCGTCAGGCCCGACCGCTCCGCACCCTGCTGACCGTCCTCGTCGTCGCCACCCTGCTCGTCGTGGCCATCGCCATCGCCAACCGCGACAAACCCGACCCCGGCAGCACCGGCCGCTCCGCCGACCACGCCGCCCCCACCGCGCCCGCCGGCGCCGGCCCCGCCCCCAGCGGCGACCAGCCCGTCGGCACCACCACCAACGGCATCGGATCCGGCTACCCGCACACCGACCAGGGCGCCCAGTCCGCCGCCGCCAACTACGCGGTGGCGATCGGCTCCGCCGACATGTTCCGCGCCGACAGCCGCCACACCATCGTCGCCACCATCGCCGACCCGGGCGCGGTCTCCGGCCTGCAGAGCCGCCTGGACCAGGGGTTCGGCGGTGACACCGCCGCCCGTTACGGCCTCGACGCCCAGGGCCGTGCGCCCAAGGGCCTCACGTTCGTCAGCCGCACCGTCCCGGTCGGGGCCAAGTCGACCGGCTACAGCGACGGCGACGCCAAGGTCGAGGTCTGGTGCACCGGCCTCACCGGCCTCGCAGGCGAACACTCGGTCCAGCCCGTGACGACGAACTGGTTCACCCTCACGCTCTCGCTCCACTGGACGGGCAGCGACTGGAAGCTCACCGACTTCACCAGCAAGCAGGGCCCCGCGCCGATGCCGGGGGACCAGCAGGCCGCCACCGCCGACGAGATCACCGGCGCCGTCCAGCAGTTCGGGGGGTTCCGCTATGCCCGTTGACCAGACCTCACACCGTTCCACCGCACGCCGAGCGGGCACGCTGGCGGGGGCGTTCGCCGCCTTGCAGGTCGCGGCGCTGCTGACGGCCCAGCGGGTGTTCGCCGAGCCGTCACCGACGGCCACGCCGTCCGCCACCCCCACGTGCCAGAAGGTCGATCTGCCGATCCCGGGCAGCGACGCGGGCTGCGCCCCGAATGGCGCAGTCGTCATCCCGGGCAGTGGGACCGTCGGGAGTGTGACCGATCCGTTGGGGTCGTTGGCCAAGGGGTGCGCCCAGGCGGCGGCTTGGGTGGTGCGGAAGCTGTCGAGCGCGATCGACGGGACGACGCAGGTGGACTTCACCAATGCGTCGTTCCTGCAGCAGTACGCGGTGGTGTTCGCCGTGTCGACGGTGATCACGCTGGTGCTGTGGCTGCTGGCGGTGACGAAGCGGGCGGTGCGGGGGGCGCCGTTGGCGACGGCGTTCACGGAGGCGATCGGCTTCCTGTGGCTGACCGTCGTGGCGTCCGCGTTCACGCCGCTGATCCTCTACACCGTGGTGAGCGTGACGGACGGCCTGACCAAGGCGATCGCGGTGGGGACGAAGTCGGACACCGGGTCGTACCTGGGCGCGTTCGCCGACACCCTGGAGAAGGGTGACATGGGCGGCGGCCCGCTGATCCTGATCATCGTGTCGCTGGTGGCGGTGCTGGCGGCGGCGGTGCTCTGGATCGAGCTGCTGATCCGGGCGGCGATGCTGTACGTGGGCGCGCTGCTGGGTACGGCGGTGTACGCGGGGTTGGTGGACAAGCAGCTGTGGAAGCACGTGCGCCGGTGGGCGGGGGTGATGGTGGCGGTGGACCTGGCGAAGCCGATCATCGTGGTCATCCTGGGCCTGGCGGGTGCGGTGGCGACGGGTGCCGGGGCCAGCGACGACTTCGCGCGGGTGCTGTCGGGGCTGGCGATCCTGTTCCTGTCGATCTTCGCGAGTGCCGCGGTGTACCGCTTCGTGCCGGGCTTCGGCGACGAGATCATGAACATGCGCCATGCCCGGGCGAGCGCGGTGTCGGCCGGATCGGCGATGATCAACGGCACCGCGAACCTGATGAAGCAGGGCATCACCACCCACGGTGACCGCGGGCCGGTCGGCGCGGGTGGCGGCGGCGGGGGTGCGGGCGGCGGTTCCGTCGCGCCGGGCATCGCCGCGCACGCCGGGCGGACGCCGGCGCCACCACCGCAGGCCGGGCCGCCGCAGACCTCGGTTCCGATCCGCGACAGCAACTCAGCGAAGGGAGGGTGATGGGTAAGTGAGCAGTGAACCGCTCGGCCAGTACGGAGCCCAGTACGCCCAGCCGTACGTGCACCAGCGCCGCACCTACCTGATCGGCAAGGCCCGCCCGAACGCGCCGATCGGCCGCAACCGGGAGTCCGGCGAGATCGTCCTGATCATCTTCGGGGCGTTCCTCGGCATGCTCTGGGGCCTGCTGATGCCGATCCTGCCGCTGCGGATCGGCGGCCTGATCGGCCTGCCGATGGTGGCCATCGCGGCGGTGTACGTGCCGTACCGCAGGCGGACGTTCTACAAGTGGGCGGAGATCAACCGCACCTACCGCCGGACGGTGCGGAGCGGCCGGTCGGTGTGGCGCTCGGACGTGATGGACGCCGGGACCCGGATGGACGGCCGCGAGGTGGAGGTCGGCCCGCCTCCCGGGGTGGGGCGGCTGCGCTGGCTGACCGCGCCGTTCGGGCCGGACGAGGTCGGGGTGCTGATGCACCTGGAGCGGCGGACGGTGACGGCCGCGATCGAGATCGAGGGCCCGGGTGTCGGCCTGCGCGACTCGGAGGACCAGGAGGCGCTGGTCGACCGGTTCGGCACGCTGCTGAAGCACGTCGCCAACGGGGACGGCTTCGTGACCCGGTTGCAGATCCTGGCCCGGACGCTGCCGGCCGACCCGGACGCGCACGCCAAGGACGTCGAGCGGCGCGGGGACCACGACGCGCCGCGCTGGCTGCAGGACTCGTACGACCAGTTGCAGTCGATGGTGTCGACCTCCTCGGAGCAGCACCGGGCGTACCTGGTCGCGTGCATGCACTACACCCGCGACCTGGCGGCCGAGGCGCACGCGATGGGCCGTACGGCGACCGGCCGGCGGGCCCGGGACGACGAGGGGCTGGCGGCCGTGATGGCGCGCGAGCTCACCGACATCTGCGCCCGGCTGGCGGAGGCGGACATCCGGGTGCGCCAGCCGCTGGGGCAGGCCCGGCTCTCCTCGCTGCTGCACTCGATGTACGACCCGGACCACCCGATCGACCACATCCAGGCGATGTCCCGGCGCAACGCCTGGCCGGCCGAACTGGACGCGACCAACCCGCAGTACCTGGAGGCGAAGACCCGCGAGTCGGCGACCCGGGAGCCGTGGTGCCACGCCACCGCGTGGATCAAGGAGTGGCCGCTGACCCCGGTGGGGGTCAACTTCCTGGCGCCGCTGCTGGTGCACACCCCGGACGTGATCCGGACGGTCGCGGTGACGATGGACCTGGAGCCCACCGACGTCGCGATCGAGCGGATGCTGACCGAGAAGACCAACGACGAGGCGGAGGCCAGCCGCGCGGCCAAGATGAACCGGACGGTCGACCCGCGCGACCTGGCCCACACCGGCCGGGTGGACCAGCGCGGCGACGACCTGGCCTCCGGCGCGGCCGGCGTGAACCTGGTCGGCTACATCACGGTGTCCTCGCGCAACCCCGACGCGCTGGCCCGGGACAAGCGCACCATCCGGGCCTCGGCCGGCAAGAGCTACCTCAAGCTGGAGTGGTGCGACCGCGAGCACCACCGGGCCTTCGTCAACACCCTGCCGTTCGCGACCGGCATCCGCCGCTGACACCCGGTCCGCACCGCTCCACCACCGCCCGTCGACCAGACCAGGAGGCCGTACATGGCGCTCGGCAACCTCTCCGAGGCGTTCACCAGCCTGATGTTCGGCAAGGTGGAGACCACCCGGCTGCCGGTGCGCACCTCCACCGGCCAGGCGCAGGCGGTCTACCTGCCCACCGCCGCGCCGGGGCTGGGCGACTCGGGCGTGATCATCGGCCGTGAGGTGTACAGCGGCAAGGGGTACGTCTACGACCCCTTCCAGCTGTACGGACAGCAGCTGCCGGCCCCGCACTGGCTGGTGCTCGGCGAGTCCGGCAACGGCAAGTCGGCGCTGGAGAAGACGTACGTGCTGCGGCAGTTGAGGTTCCGCGACCGGCAGGTCGTGGTGCTCGACGCGCAGGGCGAGGACGGCGTCGGCGAGTGGAACCTGATCGCCAACGCGCTGGGCATAAAGTCGATCCGGCTCGACCCGATGGCCGCCCGGGACGGCGGGGTGAAGCTCAACCCGCTGGACCCGGCGATCACCCAGACCGGCCAGCTGTCGCTGCTGCGCACCATCGTCGAGGTGGCGATGGGGCGGGGCCTGGAGGAGCGGGCCGGGTTCGCGCTGAAGGCCGCGCACGCCCATGTGGTGGCGACGGTGAAGGACCGCCAGCCGGTGCTCGACGACATCATCGACACCCTGCGCAGCCCCGAGCTGTCCTCGGTGGAGTCGCTGGGCGTGGCGGTGGACGAGGTGCAGTCCTGGGGCCTGGACGTGGCGCTGGTGCTGGACCGGCTGGTCGACGGCGACCTGCGCGGCATGTTCGACGGGTCGACCACCGACGGCATCGACCTGGACGCGCCGCTGATCGTCTTCGACCTCTCGCACATCGACCGGAACTCGATCGCGATGCCGATCCTGATGGCGATCGTCGGCGTGTGGCTGGAGCACACCTGGATCCGGCCGGACCGGAAGAAGCGCATCTTCCTGGTCGAGGAGGCCTGGCACATCATCAACAGCCCGTTCGTGGCGCAGCTGTTCCAGCGGCTGCTGAAGTTCGGCCGCCGGCTCGGGCTCTCCTTCGTCGCGGTGGTGCACCACCTGTCGGACGTGGTGGACGGCGCGGCGGCCAAGGAGGCGTCGGCGATCCTGAAGATGGCCTCCACCCGGACGATCTACATGCAGAAGGCGGAGGAGGCGCGGGCCACCGGCCGGGTGCTGGGCCTGCCGCGCTGGGCGGTGGAGATCATCCCCACCCTGTCGCCGGGCATCGCGGTCTGGGACGTCAACGGCAACGTCCAGGTGGTCAAGCACATCATCACCGAGGCCGAGCGGCCGCTGGTGTACACCGACCGCGCGATGACCGAGGACGCGGTGGCCGAACGGGACCGGGCCGAGCGGCAGTTGGCGGCCGAACCGGGAGTCTGAGCGGCCGACGGGGGTCCCGGCGGCTCTGCCGGGCGGCGCCGGGAGGCTCTGCAGGGCGGCGCCGGGAGGCTCGGACGGGGGCAGCGGCCCTGGTCGGACGGCGACGGTTCGTCAGGAGGTAATCCTCTCGTTACGTCCGAGGTCCTGACAGCTACGCGCGTTGACTCTAGGCTTCACAGGCGCAACACATCGCCCAGACGCCCGGTCCAGTCCACAGCGGGCGCTCCTCCAAGGTGCAGGGGACCCTCATGCTCACCGTCAGATCCCGACGCGCGGCGCTCGCCGTCGTCGCCGCCGCAGGTCTGTTCGGCACGGTGGCCGTGCCGACGGCCGCGCAGGCCGCCGACGCCAACGCCAAGCGCCACAAGACCGTCAACCTCCAGCTGCTGGCGATCAACGACTTCCACGGCAACCTGGAACCCCCGGCCGGCTCGTCCGGCACCATCCGGGAGATCGACCCGGCCACCGGCAAGGAGGTCTCGACCCCGGCCGGTGGCATCGAGTACCTGGCCACCGAGCTGCGCAAGGCGCGGATCCCGGCCGACGACTCGATCACCGTCGCGGCCGGCGACATCATCGGCGCCAGCCCGCTCACCTCGGCGCTCTTCCACGACGAGCCGACCATCGAGGCGATGGACAAGCTCGGCCTGGACGTCACCTCGGTCGGCAACCACGAGTTCGACGAGGGCGCGCAGGAGCTGCGACGCATGCAGGACGGCGGCTGCCACCCGGTCGACGGCTGCTACGAGCCCGGCCGCACGTTCAAGGGCGCCAACTTCAACTACCTGTCGGCCAACGTCACCGACGAGAAGACCGGCAAGCCGCTGCTGGCCCCCTACTGGGTGACCAAGTCCCAGGGCGTGAAGGTCGGCTTCATCGGCGTCACCCTGGAGGGCACGCCGAACATCGTGACCGCCGAGGGCGTCAAGGGCCTGAAGTTCGCCAACGAGGTCACCACGATCAACAAGTACGCCGCCGAGCTCAAGGCCAAGGGCGTCAACTCGATCGTCGCGCTGATCCACGAGGGCGGCTACCCGGCCAGCAGCGTCTACAACTACGACTGCGGCCCGGCCGGCCAGGGCATCTCCGGTCCGATCGTCGACATCTCCAAGAAGCTCGACCCGTCGATCGGCGCCATCGTCACCGGCCACACCCACAACGCGTACGCCTGCACCATCCCCGACCCCAACGGCGTCCCGCGCTCGGTCACCAGCGCCGCCTCCTTCGGCCGGCTGTACACCGAGATCGACATGAAGCTGGACAAGACCACCGGCGAGATCGTGCGCCCGACGGTCAAGGCCGAGAACCACGTGGTGCGCCGCACCGTCGAGAAGGCGCCCGACATGACGGCGCTGGTCGACCACTACTCCAAGCTGGCCGCCCCGATCGCCAACCGGCCGATCGGCTACATCGCCTCGGACATCAACGGCCGCGGCAACAGCGACCTGGAGAAGCCGCTCGGCGACCTGATCGCCGACGCGCAGGTGGAGGGGCTCGCCCCGGCCGCCAAGGGCGGGGCGCAGATCGCCTTCATGAACCCCGGCGGCATCCGCGCCGACCTGGTCTACAAGGCCTCCGGCGCCGAGGGCGACGGCGTGGTGACCTACGGCGAGGCGTTCACCGTCCAGCCGTTCACCAACATGATGCAGGTCAAGACACTGACCGGCGCTCAGCTGGTGCAGCTGCTCCAGCAGCAGGTCAGCGGCTCCAACGAGGCCGCGCCGAAGATCCTCCAGGCGTCCTCGGGCCTGCGCTACACCCTGGACATGCGCAAGACCGGCGCGGACCGGGTGGTCGTCGACTCGATCCGGCTGAACGGCGCTCCGATCGACCCGGCCGCCAAGTACCGGGTCGCGGCCAACGAGTTCCTGGCCGGCGGCGGCGACGGCTTCCCGGCCTTCGCGGCCGGCACCGACAAGCTCGTCGGCGCCTCCGACCTGGACGTCTTCGCGGCCTACCTGGGTGCCCACAGCTCGGCGGCCTCGCCGCTGAAGGCCCCGGCACAGGACCGGATCAAGGTCATCGGCCCGGGCGTCGACATCGACTGACCGTGAGCCGGTACGGGACGGGCGGGGCGCTGTCGGGGCGCCCCGCCCGTCCTGCGTTGTCCGCCCGTCCCGCTCTATTCGGGAGTGGGGCCGCCGGGCAGCCGGACGGTCGCCAGCGCGCCCGGTCCGCCGTCCCCGGCCGGGCCCAGCGACACCTCGCCGCCCGCCTCCCGGACGCTCTGCGCGACGATCGACAGGCCCAGGCCGGAGCCGGGCAGCTGCCGCGAGGACGGCGAACGCCAGAACCGGTCGAACACGTACTGCAGTTCCTCCGGCGGAATGCCGGGGCCGTGGTCGCGGACGGTCAACACGCCCTGCTGGAGCCGGACTTCGATGGTGCCGCCGGGCGGGCTGTACTTGACCGCGTTGTCCAGCAGGTTGATCACCGCGCGTTCGAGCCCGGGGGCGTCGCCGTGCACGAACCAGGGGTCGGTCGCGGTCTCGAAGACCAGCCCCGGGCCGCGCAGTTTCGCCCGCTCGACCGCCCGTCCGGCGATCTCGTGCAGGGCCACCACGGTGGGGTTGTGGACCGGCTTGGGGGAGTCCGGGCGGGACAGCTGGAGCAGGTCCCCGATCAGGACGGTGAGCTCCTGCATCTGCGCCTTCATGTTGCCCAGCAGCTTGGTCTTGGTCGCGGCGGGCAGCGGGCGGCCCGTGTCGTTGCTGCGGATCAGCAGGTCGACGTTGGTGCGCAGCGAGGTGAGCGGGGTGCGCAGCTCGTGCCCGGCGTCGGCGATCAGACGGGTCTGCCGCTCGCGGGAGTTGGCGAGGGCGGTGCTCATCGAGTTGAAGGAGGTGGAGAGCCGGGCGATCTCGTCGTGGCCCTGGACCGGGATGGTGGTGCCGACCTCCTCGGTCCTGGCGATGTGCTCGACGGCGTCGGTGAGTTGGTCGACCGGCTTCAGGGCGGACCGGGCGACCAGTCGGCCAGCCACGGCGGCGAGCAGGATGCCGCCGACGGAGACGGAGCCGAGCAGGATGGCCAGGCCCTGGAGGGAGTCCTCGACGGGCTTGGTCGGCGCGGCGACCATGACCAGGACCGGCGGGTAGCCGGGGTTGATGTTCGGGTACCAGGCCAGCCGGACCATCGCGGGCTCACCGTTGGTGTACTGGCCGTCCCGGACGACCGACTGGCCCTTCTTCAGGCCGAGGACCTTGGCGTCACCGGGTTCGATGACGATGGCCCGCTTCGCGCCGATCGGCAGGCAGACGAGGGACAGGTCGGAGGAGACGTTCTGGGTGTCCCGCAGCGGGGGGCTGCCCATGTCGGTCGGCGGCCGGCTGGTGCGGGGGGTGGCCAGGGACTTGGCCAGGGCGTCCTGCGGGGTGTCGCCACAGGGGTAGTTCGCGCCGCGCAGCGGTTCCGGTTCGGCGCTGAGCAGGTCGGTGCGGACCTGGTTGTAGAGCTGCTTCTCCACGATGAACCAGCACGCCAGCGCGGACAGCGCGATGGCCACCGCCACCGCCGCCGCGCTCAGGATGGTGAGGCGGCTGCGCAGGGAGCGGGATCGCAGCCAGTGGACGAGGCGCTGCCGGCGGCCGGGGGTGCGGGGCGGGATCAGGGGCGGCGGCGGAACGGTGGCCCCGGTCGCGGTGCGCTCGCCCTGCTCGGTCACGTGGTGGTGCCGGCGGCCGGGCGCAGGGCGTAGCCGACGCCGCGTACGGTCTGGATGAGGCGGGGCATGCCGCCCTGCTCGGTCTTGCGGCGCAGGTACATCACGTAGACGTCCAGGGAGTTGGAGGAGGGTTCGAAGTCGAAGCCCCAGACGGCCTTGAGGATCTGTTCGCGGGTGAGGACCTGGCGGGGGTGGGAGAGGAACATCTCCAGCAGCATGAACTCGGTGCGGGTGAGTTCGACGGGCTTGCCGGCGCGGGTGACCTCGCGGGTGGCGGTGTTCATCCGCAGGTCGCCGAAGGCCAGCACCTCGCTCTCGTCCTCGGCGGCGGCGCGGGCGGCGGCCTCGGTGGCGAGGGCGTTGCGGCGCAGCAGGGCGCGGACGCGGGCGAGCAGTTCGTCGAGCTCGAAGGGCTTGGCGAGGTAGTCGTCGGCGCCGACGTCCAGGCCGGTGACGCGGTCGCCGACGGCGTCGCGGGCGGTGAGCATCAGGACGGGGACGGTGTCGCCGCGGGAGCGCATCCGGCGGACGGCGGTGAGGCCGTCCATCCGGGGCATCATGATGTCCAGCAGGACGAGGTCGGGCCGGTCGCGTTCGACGGATTCCAGGGCCTCGTAGCCGTCGGTGGCGGTGGCGACCTCGTAGCCCTCGAAGGCGAGGCTGCTCTCCAGGGCGTCCCGGAGGGCGGGTTCGTCGTCGACCACGAGGAGCCGGGCGGAGGGGTGGCCGGCCTCGGCGGGGGTGCGGTCGTCGGCGGACGGGGTCATGGGCTGCTGCCCTTTCTCGTCGGGTGGAGGGCCTGCTGGGAGTACCGGGGGTAATTGTCCGTCTTACAGGTTCTGGCCGGCCTCCAGTTTCGGCAGAACCTGCTTGATGTCGTTGATCGGGATGGCGAAGCCGAGCCCGACGCTGCCGGCGCTGCTGCCGCCGCCGCCGGCGGTGGAGCTGGCGCCGCTGGGGGCGTACATCGCCGAGTTGATGCCGATGACCTGGCCGTTGGCGTTGATGAGCGGGCCGCCGGAGTTGCCGGGGTTGAGGGCGGCGTCGGTCTGGAAGGCCTTGTAGGTGGTGGTGCTGCCGCTGTTCTGCTGCGGGAGGTTGCCGCGCGTTCCGGGCAGGTTGGGCAGGCCGGGCAGGCTGGGGAAGCCGAAGCCGCCGTTGCTGCTGGTGGTGCCCTCGTCGAGCTGGACGGTGACGTCGCGGTTCTCGGCGCTGATGATGCCGGAGGTGACGGTGCCGGTGAGGCCGTCGGGGTTGCCGATGGCGACGACGGGGTCGCCGACGGCCACGCCGGAGGAGTCGCCGAGGGTGGCGGGGGTGAGGTTCTTGCCGCCGCCGGCGGTGATCACGGCGACGTCGAGGGACTTGTCGGTGCCGGTGACGGTAGCCGCGGCGGTGGAGCCGTCCTTGAAGGTGACGGTGATCTGGCCGCCGTCGGCGGCGGTGTCGATCACGTGGTAGTTGGTGAGGATCCGTCCGCTGGTGTCGAGGATGACGCCGGTGCCGGTGGCGGTGCCGTTGCCGTTCTTGACGGTGATCTGGACGACGCTCGGCGAGACGGCGGCGGCGATGGCCGGCACGTCGGCGCCGCCGTCGGAGCGGGCGGAGACGGGGCTGGCGACGGTGCTGGTGCGGGTGGCGGAGCCGTGCTGCTCGGCGGCGACGAACCCGCCGGTGACGCCGCCGATGACGGCGGCGACCGCGGCGACGGCGGTGACCAGGGCGAGCCGCCCGCGCAGCAGGCCGCGCCGGGCGCGGTTGCCGTGGCCGCCGTGGCCTCCGGGCCGTCCGGCGGTGGGCGGCTCGGGGGGCATGGGCGGGGGCGGGGAGTCGAAGCCGCCGGCCGAGTGGTCCTCGCGGTACCCGTAGGCGGTCGTGGCGGCGCTGCTGCCGAGGACGGTGCCCTCGACCACGCGGGGCTCGTACGGGCCGTACTGCTCGTCGTGGTGCTGCTGCTGTTCGCTCATGCAGACCAAAGTCCGCCTGGTGGATGAGGATGGCATGAGAACCGGCTCAGAAGGGTCCGAGAAGCCCGTTGGGTTCTCATAAAGCCTGGTCAGGCGGTGTGCGACGGCGGGTGGAGCGGAGTTCGCTACTCCGCTTCCCCGGTCGGGACCGCCGCGGCGCCGTCACAGCCGCAGGAGCGGCGGATCACCAGGCGGGACGGGAACTTGCGGACCCGCTCGGTGTCCGATCCGGGCACCATCAGCGAGTCGTCGAGCACCAGGTCCACGGCGGCCCGGGCCATCGCGTCGCGGTCGGAGGCGACGGTGGTCAGCGGCGGGTCGGCGAGCGCGGCCTCGGGGACGTCGTCGAAGCCGGCCACCGCGAGGTCCTCCGGGACCTTCAGGCCGACCTCGCGGGCGGCCCGCAGGACGCCGATCGCCTGGTCGTCGGTGGAGCAGAAGATCGCCCGCGGCCGGTCCGGCGAGCGCAGTACCCCGAGCGCGACCTCGTACGCGCCGTAGCGGTGGAACGGCGCGTCGATCAGGTGGGGCTCGGTGGGCAGGCCGTGTGCGTCCATGGCGCGCTGCCAGCCCTCGACGTGGTCGATGACCGGGTCGCCGGGGGCGGGGGACTCGACAGGGCCGCCGAAGCAGGCCACGTACGGGTGCCCGTGCACCTCCAGCAGGTGGCGGACGACGGCCTCGGCGCCGCCCACGTCGTCGGTGACCACCGCCACGTCGTCGATCGCCTCGGGGCGGCGGTGCAGCAGCACGACCTTGGCGCCCTCCATCGCGGCGAACTCCTCGGCGGCGCGCTGCGAGGGGCCCTGGCTGACCAGGATCAGGCCGGAGACGCGCATGCCGAGGAAGGCCCGGACGTAGTGCACCTCGCGGTCGTCCACGTAGTCGGAGTTGCCGATCAGCACGAGCTTGCCGCGCTCGGAGGCGGCCCGTTCCACGGCGTGCGCCATCTCGGCGAAGAAGGGCTGGCGGGCGTCCGGGACGACCATGCCGATCAGGTTGGTCCGGCGGGAGGCCATCGCCTGGGCGACGCTGTTCGGCCGGTAGCCGAGCTGCTCGATCGCGGCGAGGACCTTCTCCCGGGTCGCGGGCGCGACCGGGCGCGGCCCGTTGTTGATGACGTAGCTGACGACCGCGGTCGAGGTACCAGCCAGCCGGGCTACATCGTCGCGCGTCACTTTGGCCACGGGGGGAGTCTACGCGTGTGGCGTGCGCGTCGGCAGTGGGACCTGGGGCTTTCCGGCAGGGCTTTCGGCAGGTACCGGGGGAGCGAACCGGACAAGCCGGGCGGGGTCGGCCCGCCCGGCCGCCGGTCAAGCCTCCAGCGGCGCCGAGGGGCGCTGGGCGAGCTCCGGGCGCTCGCCCTTCTCCGGCTTCTCCGGGACGACGAAGCGGTAGCCGACGTTGCGCACGGTGCCGATCAGCTGCTCGTGCTCGACGCCGAGCTTGGCGCGCAGCCGTCGGACGTGCACGTCCACCGTCCGGGTACCGCCGAAGTAGTCGTAGCCCCAGACCTCCTGCAGCAGCTGGGCCCGGGTGAAGACCCGGCCGGGGTGCTGGGCGAGGTACTTGATCAGCTCGAACTCCTTGAAGGTGAGGTCGAGCGCCCGGCCCTTGAGCTTGGCGGAGTAGGTGGCCTCGTCGACCGAGAGGTCGCCGTTGCGGATCTCCATCGGGCTGTCGTCGGTGCTGATGTGGAGCCGGCCGAGTGCGAGCCGCAGCCGGGCCTCGACCTCGGCCGGGCCGGCGGTGTCCAGCAGGACGTCGTCGATGCCCCACTCGGCGGTGACGGCGGCGAGGCCGCCCTCGGTCACCACCAGGATCAGCGGGCAGCCGATGCCGGTGGAGCGCAGCAGCTGGCAGAGGCTGCGGATCTGCGGCAGGTCGCGCCGGCCGTCGACCAGGATGACGTCCGCACTGGGGGTGTCCACCAGGGCGGATCCCTCGGCGGGGGCCACCCGGACGTTGTGCAGCAGCAGGCCGAGGGCCGGCAGCACCTCCGCGGAGGGTTGCAGAGCGTTGGTGAGGAGGAGGAGAGAACTCATACCCGGTAGTCCCCTTTCCGGGTCGTCGCGGTCGCGTTACGGCTGCCGCCACAGCCGGATGGCGCACGTGCTGAGGGCGGGGGGAGGAGGACGGACGCCCGAGGAGCGCCGGAGGACCGGCCGGTGCGCAGGACGCGACGGCGCACGCGCCGAGGGTCCCGCAACCCCTGGCGCACCGTTTCTGCCCTGTTCATCCCGCGAATCCTCCGGTTTGTTCCGGTCCCGGGCGGCGGCCCGGGTGCCGGGTGGACACCCCGGCCGGCCGGGGCACGTCGTCGTGCCGCGTGGGGCGGGGCGGTTCCCGCGACGCGCCGGGGGTGGGCCGACGAATCGCAAGAATGTCCGTACTGGCGTCCTGAAAGCACAAAAGGACCCGGGGGCGACTCTGCCCGGATCCCTCTTGGACGTCGAGAATAGCCGACGGCCCTCCGCGCCGGGAGGGCTCGAATCCGGCGGTTCGCCCAATCCGGGCGCGCGCCGGGTGAGCCTGGACACAGCTTCGAGCCGTCCTCCGGGCCCCCTCGGCCAGGGCGATTGCCCCTCGTGGCGGCGGACACGCCATCATGGGACGCACATCGGCGGCGCCGTGCGAGTCCATCTTTCGGGTGGTCGGGCGGCCCGGTGGCGAGCCGGACCGGGGCACCGGGGCCGGGCGAGGACGACGAGAAGGGGTGGCCCGATGGGTGCGACCACGGAGCCCGCGAGCGGCGCCCGGGTGCGCGGGACGATCCGCTACTGGGCGGCCGCGAAGTCCGAGGCCGGGCTGGCCGAGGAGCCGTACGAGGCGGTGACCCTGGCGGAGGCGCTGGCACAGGCCAGGCGGCGGCACGCGGACCGGCCGAAGCTCGTCCAGTTGCTCGGGCACTGCTCCTACCTGGTCGACGGCTCCCAGGTCGGCGGCCGGGACCACACGGCCGTGCCCCTCACCGAGGGCGGCACGGTCGAGGTGCTGCCCCCGTTCGCGGGAGGCTGAGCGGCGTGACGGACATGAACAACGCGAACCAGGGCGGCTACGGCGAGTGGCCGCAGCAACCCCCGCCGCCCCAGCCGCCCTACCGGCATCCGCAGCAGCAGCCCCACCCCCCGTACCCGCAGCCGCCGTACCCGCAGGCCCAGGCGCCGCAGCCGGGGCAGCAGCCGCCGTACGGCTACCCGGGGTACGGGCAGCCGCCGATGGATGACGCGGCGACCACGCTGCTGCCGCCCGTCCCCGCGCTGGACGACGCCACGGCGACCACGCTGCTGCCGCCCGTGCCGCCGATGGACGACGCGGCCGCGACGACGCTGCTGCCGCCCGTGCCCCCGATGGACGACGCGGCCGCGACGACGCTGCTGCCGCCGGTGGTCGTGTCCGGCGCGATGCCGAGCGCCCCGCCGGCCTGGACGCCCACCCCGCCGCCGCCGGCGGGACGGCATGCCGCGCCGCCGCAGGCCCGGCACGCCGCTCCGGCGCCGGTCCCGCGGCAGGCGGCCCCGCCGACGGCGCCCCCGCAGCAGGGAGCGCCCGCCCTCGACTCGCCGACCATGACGCTCAAGCGCCCGGTCGCCCCAGGCGGCCCGGCGGGCGCCCCGGCCGCGCCGCCGTACGCGGCCGTCCCGGCGCGGCCCGCGCCGGTGGCGCCGCCCGCCGGCCCGCGCGGCCGGACCGGTTCGCCGATCATCGATCCGGGCCTTCAGCCGGCGTTGATCACCGTCGGCGTGGCCGCGCTGCTGGCCGGCGGCGCCGCGCTCGGGCAGGTGGCGCTGGCACTGGTGGTGGCGCTGCTCCAGGTGCTGACGGCGGCCGGCTGGTTCCGGCTGAACGGGATGTGGCCGGCCCGCCAGGGCATCGCGCTCGCCGCGCTGGCCGGGCTGACCGCGGACGCGGCGGTGCTGCTGGCGGACTCCGAGGGCAGCGTGGCGGCGGTGGTCGGCACGCTGGGCGGGTTCTTCCTGCTGGTCCTGGTGCTGCAGACGTTCCGTCCCTCGGACCCGAAGGAGCGGTTCTACGCGCTGACGGTGCTCGGCTCGGCCACGGTGGTGACGGCGCTGTGCACCTCGCTGCTGGTGGCCGACTGGGTGCCGGCCGGGGTGGGCGCGGTCGCGCTGGCCACCGTGCTGGCGGCGGCGCCGTTGCCCGGCCCGAAGCTGCTGGGCCCGGTGCTGGGCCTGGCGGCGGCGGTGCTGCTGGGTCTGCTGGTGGGCGCGCCGCCGGCGCTGGGGGTGCTGGCGGGGCTGGGTGCGCTGGTCGGCCGACGGGTCGCGGCGTACGACTTCCCGTCCCGGTTCGTGCACATGACGGCGGGCGTGGCGCTGCCGCTGGCGGTGGCCTCGCCGCTGATCTGGATCGCCACGGACCTGCTGGCCGGCTGACACCCGGCCGGACGACGGCGAGTCCCGCTCCGGAACCATGCTCCGGGGCGGGACGTCGTACGGTCGGGCCGGAACGGCCTTGGCCGGGGCCGCGATGGAACGCCGGGCAGGGAACGCCGGGCGAGGAACACCGAACGAGGACAGCGAACGACGACGGCGACCGGCGACGACGGGGAGTGCGATGCGTGGATGGCTGAAGGCGACGATCGGCCTGGTGGTGCTCTCCGGCCTCCTGGTCGGTGCCGACCGGATCGCGGTCGGGGTGGCCGAGGACCAGGCCGCCGACCGGATGGTGAGCAGCGGCCGGATGAGCCAGCGGCCGGACATCTCGATCGAGGGCTTCCCGTTCCTCACCCAGGCGCTGTCGATGAAGCTGGACGACGTCCGGATCTCCTCCGACGGCCTGACCGTCGGTGACGGCGGCCGGCAGGTGGCGCTGCGCTCCTTCAAGGCCCGGCTGTCCGGCGTCACGGTGAGCGACAGCCTGAGGAGCGCCACGGTGGACAGCGGCACCGGCAGCGGCCTGATCTCGTACGCGGACCTCGCGCAGCTGCTGCCGCCGGCCTCCCAGCTGATGTCGGGGGCGGGCAAGCTGCCGGTGGGCGGCAACACCCGGCTGGCCCTGTCGTACGGCGGGCCGGGCAAGATCAAGGCCGCGCTGGGGCCGGTCGCGGTCGGCGAGGGCTCGGTGCACAGCAGCGGGAGCACCGTCACCGCGGACGGCTTCCAGCTCAGCGCGCTGGCCGGGATGTTCGCCGGGGTCACCGACCAGCGGCTGAAGCCGATGAGCTTCACCCTCGACTCGCTCCCGGCCGGGCTGAAACTGGCCGACAAGGACGGGGCGACGCCGCTGCCGGAGGGCCTGCAGCTGACCTTCGAGGGCAAGGGCGTCAACCTGCTGGGCTGACCGACCGGTCACTTCCGCTCCCGTGCCGTTCCCTCCCTCCGTTCCTCCGTTCCCTCCCTCCGTTCCTTCCATTTCTTCCGTCTCCTGCGTTCCGCTCCGCGAGACGCGCCGTCCGGCGCGTCTCGCGGAGCGGTGTCGTTTCCGCCCGTTGTGGGCCGCCCGGGGCCGCCGGCCTCGGGCGGGACGGCGGCCCCGCAGGCCATGAAAGGGTCAAATCTCGGCATTCGGGCTATTCAGTCTCGACATTCGGTACGCTGATGACAGCGGGCCTCCGGTGTCCCTAGCATCGTCGACATGAAGCGACAGACGGATCTCACGAAGCGGCGGGCGGTCGACCTGTGCCGCGTGGCCGCCTGTCTGTGTCGAATGCGCTAACTCGGCGTTTTGGCTGGGCAGTTGAAGCCCGCCGCCGATTTTCCCGGTGACCTTGCCCGGCCACCCCGGCCGGCCGTCGCCGCCGCACCCCGCAGCTCCCCGCCGGTCGGCCCGGACCGCCACTCCCGTCCCAGTATTCGGACAGGAATTCGGACCGCAGTCGCCCGGGCACCCAGCAGCACCTCCCGAGCAGAACCTTCCGCACACCGCCCTCGGATGGAGAACACCACCATGAGCCGCAGCGACGTCCTGGTCGACGCCGACTGGGTCCAGGCCCACCTGGACGACCCGAAGGTCGTCATCGTCGAGGTCGACGAGGACACCTCCGCGTACGACAAGAACCACATCCGCAACGCCGTCCGGATCGACTGGAAGCAGGACCTCCAGGACCCGGTCCGCCGCGACTTCATCGACCAGGCCGGCTTCGACGCGCTGCTCAGCGCCAAGGGCATCGCCAACGACGACACCGTCGTGCTCTACGGCGGCAACAACAACTGGTTCGCTTCGTACGCCTACTGGTACTTCAAGCTGTACGGCCACGGTGACGTCCGCCTGCTGGACGGCGGCCGCAAGAAGTGGGAGCTGGACTCCCGCGACCTGGTCGCCGAGGTGCCGGCCCGCGAGGCCACCGAGTACCGGGCGCAGGCCGCCGATTCCTCGATCCGCGCCTTCCGCGACGACGTGCTCGCGGCCATCGGCCAGCTCAACCTGGTCGACGTCCGTTCGCCCGACGAGTTCTCCGGCAAGCTGCTCGCCCCGGCGCACCTCCCGCAGGAGCAGTCGCAGCGCCCCGGCCACGTGCCGAGCGCCCGCAACATCCCGTGGGCCAAGAACGCCAACGACGACGGCACCTTCAAGAGCGACGACGAGCTCAAGGCGCTGTACGAGGCCGAGGGCATCGACCTGGCGAAGGACACCATCGCCTACTGCCGCATCGGCGAGCGCTCCGCGCTCACCTGGTTCGTCCTGCACGAGCTGCTCGGCCAGGAGAACGTCAAGAACTACGACGGTTCGTGGACCGAGTACGGCAGCCTCGTCGGCGTGCCGATCGAGCTCGGCAGCAACTGAGCCCGCGGCTCGACCGTCGTCAGAAGGGAAGACAAGACATGTGCGGTGCGAAGGCCGGCGGCCCGGACCTGGCAGGAGTTGACGTGGCGAACGAGACGATCATCCAGGGTTCGGTGACCCGCGACGGTGAGCCGGTCAACGGCTACGTCCGGCTGCTCGACGAGGGGGGCGAGTTCACGGCCGAGGTGCCCACCTCGGCGACCGGCCAGTTCCGGTTCTTCGCCCGCCCGGGCAAGTGGACCCTGCGCGCGCTGGTGCCGGGCCAGACCGTGGACCGTCAGGTGGTGGCCTCCCAGGGCACCGCCGTCGAGGTCGCGATCGCGGTCTGATCGGTACCCGATCCGCCCGTTCCACCTGAGCCACCCGAACCACCCGAACCACCCGATCCGCCTGGTTCACGGGCTGAGTGCACCGAGGGCCCTGCCGCGGCAGGGCCCTCGGTCGTACCGTGGAGACGTGCAGACAAGGCGGCGGCGGCATTACTACTTCGCCCTGATGGGCGTCTGCCTGGGCCTGTTCGTGCTGGCCTGGGGCGTGGTGAGGTTCTTCTCCGTGCCCGCCGCCATCGGCATGTGCGTGGTCGCGATGGTGATCCCGCCGGCCGCCGCCGTGTTCGCCAACAAGCGGGACCCGGACGACGACTGGTGGAACGACCCGCGCTGGGACGACCCGAAGTGGGACGAGCCCGGCCACGACCGGGACCGCCCCGACCACGAGGAGCACCCGTAGCCGTCAGTAGACGAGTGCCTGGACGTTGTCCGCCATGATCTCGCTGACGAAGACCTGCGCGCCCGCGATCCGGACGCCCTCGACGGTGTCCTGCTGCACGATCCCCCGGCGGGCCGCACACTGGGTGCACAGCGTCACCGAGCCGCTCGCGAGGATCGCCTCCAGCAGGTCCGGAAGCGGTGCCGCGTGCGGCAGTTCGAACTCCGCCGCCCGCCCCGGCAGGGCGAACCAGGAGGACTCCCCGGTCAGCCAGAGCGAGACCTCGATCCCGCTGGCGACGGCCACCGCCGCGACGGTGAACGCCTGCGAACACCGCTCCGGCGCATCGGCCCCGGCGGTGACCTTGATGACGAGTTTCTTCGACATGGCGCCACCTTAGAGGGCTCGCGGCCCCCGCTCGCCGTCATCCCGGGATCCCTTGGGGAAACCTTGGACGGCGGAGGAGAATCGGCGCGAACGATGACGTGGTGGGGCTCACCGCGACCGGCCGATGACCGGCGGATAGAGTGAGCGGCAGCAAAATCCACCACACTGTCGCCGCCTGGGAGCCACCCGTGTCCGGTCTGGAAATCTTCTTCGACGGTCTGCTGGCCCTCATGGCCGTGCTGATCACCTGGTTCGCCATCTTCTCGGTGATGAAGCTCTACCAGGGCCAGCGCTGATCCTGCCGTACGGTTGAGGCAGCCCACACCGACGACGACAGCGACCAGGAACATGATCGAGATCCCCTCCGACCTCCACAAGGACGTCGTCCCGCTCGCCTTCCTCCTCGGCACCTGGGAGGGCGCGGGCGTCTATGCCCCGTTGCCAGATGAAGAGGGCCCTGGCGCCGAGAAGTGCAACTTCGGCCAGGAGATCGTGATCCGGCACGACGGCCGGCCCTTCCTGGAGTTCCGCTCCCGCACCTGGGTGCTGGACAACGAGGGCGAGAAGGTCCGCCCGCTGGAGAACGAGCACGCGTTCTGGCGCATCACCAGCAACCACGACGGCACCAGCGGCGTCCGCGGGATCGAGATCTCGTCCGTCCGCGACGACGGCACCGTGGAGATCTGGTACGGCGAGCTGGCCGACGGCAAGCCGCAGATCGACGTCTCCACGGACGCGGTCGCCCGGATCGAGGGCTCGCCGGAGTACTCGGGCGGCAAGCGGCTGTACGGCTTCGTCAACGAGGAACTGCTCTGGGTCGGCGAGAAGGCCGCCCCGAACGTGCCGCTGCGCCCGTACATGTCGGCCCAGCTGAAGAAGGTGCTCAGCCCGGCCCAGCTGATCAAGGACATCAACGACCTGCCGGACGACGGCATCGCGTTCTTCAAGTGAGCCCGGCGCTCCGCTGAGCGGTACGGCTTTCGCGTGAGGTAGGGACCGGCCGCCGGCCGGTCCCTACACTTGCCTCAGGACCCCCGACCTTGGCAGGGACAGCACCGTGGCGGACACCGGCACCACCGACTGGCAGCTCTCCGGCGACTGGAAGGCCGACCTGCGCGAACGCGGCTACCGGCTGACCCCGCAGCGGCAGCTCGTACTCGAAGCCGTCGACCGCCTCGACCACGCCACCCCCGACGAGATCCTCTGCCACGTCCGGCAGACCGCCAGCGGCGTCAACATCTCCACCGTCTACCGGACCCTGGAACTGCTGGAGGAACTCGGCCTGGTCTCGCACGCCCACCTCGGCCACGGCGCCCCGACCTACCACCTGGCCGGCCGCCACCACCACCTGCACCTGGTCTGCCGGGACTGCGACAAGGTCTCCGAGACCGGCACCGAGATCGCCGAGCCGCTGATCCGCAGCCTGCGCGAACAGCACGGCTTCGACACCGACCTCAAGCACTTCGCCATCTTCGGCCGCTGCGCCGACTGCACCGCCAAGCTCGCGGACGGCCGGTCGTAAGCTGGCCGGTATGAAGAGCCCGCTGCTGAGCCTGCCCGGAGCCGTCCCCGCCGAAGGCGCCGACGAGGGCGTCGCCGCCCACTACGGCGACATCTTCCGCGAACAACGCAACCTCGCGCAGGGCACGGGCTTCGTGGACCTCTCGCACCGCGGCGTGCTCACCGTCACCGGCCAGGACCGCCTGGCCTGGCTGCACCTGCTGCTCACCCAGCACGTCAGCGCGCTGGCGCCGCAGGAGGCCACCGAGGCGCTGGTGCTCTCCCCGAACGGGCACGTCGAGCACGCGCTCTACCTGGTCGACGACGGCACCACCACCTGGGCGCACGTCGAGCCGGGCACCCAGGAGGCGCTGCTGGGCTACCTGGAGAGCATGAAGTTCTTCTACCGGGTGGAGGTCGCCGACGCGACCGCCGAGTACGCCGTGGTGCACCTGCCGGCGGGCTCCACCGCCTCCGTCGAGGGCGCCGCGGCGGTGCGGGAACTCCCGTACGGGCGCGACCTGTTCGTGCCGCGCGCCGAGCTGGCGAAGCTGACCGCCGGGTACGGCCCGGCGGCGGGGGTCTGGGCGTACGAGGCGCTGCGGATCGAGGGCCACCGGCCGCGGCTGGGCTTCGAGACCGACCACCGGACCATCCCGCACGAGGTGGACTGGCTGCGCACCGCCGTCCACCTGCAGAAGGGCTGCTACCGCGGACAGGAGACCGTCGCCCGGGTGCACAACCTGGGCCGGCCGCCGCGCCGCCTGGTCTTCCTGCACCTGGACGGCACCGAGGAGACGCTGCCCCCGCACGGGACGCAGGTGCGGCTGGCCGCGGAGCCGGACGGGCGCCCGCTCGGCTTCGTCACCTCCTCGGCCCGCCACCACGAGCTGGGGCCGATCGCGCTGGCGATCGTCAAGCGGAACGTCCCGGTGGACGCGGTACTGCTGGCCGGGACGGTGCCGGGCACCCAGGACGTGATCGTCCCGCAGTAGCCCGTGCGCCCGGCTGCGGTCAGACCTCCACGAGGACGGTGAACGGGCCGTCGTTCACCAGCGCCACCTGCATGTCGGCGCCGAACCGGCCCGTCTCCACCTTGGCGCCGAGCGCGCGCAGTCGGGCGACCACCTCGTCCACCAGGGGCTCGGCGACCGGGCCGGGGGCGGCGGCGTTCCAGGTCGGGCGGCGGCCCTTGCGGGCGTCGCCGTAGAGGGTGAACTGGCTGATCACCAGCAGCGGGGCCCCGAGGTCGGAGCAGGACTGCTCGACGCCCTCGTCGTCGGCGGGCAGCAGCCGCAGCGTCCACAGCTTGCGGGCCAGCTGGGCGGCCTTGGCCGGGGTGTCCTCGTGGGTGACGCCGACCAGGACGCAGAGCCCGGGCCCCTCGATCGCGCCGACGGTCTCTCCGGCCACGGTCACCCTGGCCTCGGTCACTCGCTGCACCACTGCTCGCATGCCGCCATTGTGCCGGAGGCCCGGGGCGTGCCCGGCGTGCCCGGCGGGCACCCGGCGCCGTGCCCGGCGGCACCCGGGGCGTGCGGGAGGGGCGCGTGTGCAGGTGGTGCACGCTGGGTGGTGCGCGCCTGCGCGGGGTCGGGCGCCGCTCTTCCTGCGGAAAGGTCCGGTCATATCAGCCACCCCCGTTCGCCAGGGGGCCGTTCGGGTGCACGGGCGGTGCGCCCGCGCCGGGCGGGGTGGCACGCTGTTGGACCGTACGGAGGGCCCGGCGCGCCATATGGTCCGCCGCACCGGGCCGGGCTCGGCCGGGCGGTCGAGCCCGTAGGTCAGGCGTTCTGGCGGCATCGCCCCGGTGGGTGGTTCCGGCCGGGAACCGGAACCTTCGGGGGCGGCCGGGCGTGCCAACGGACGGGACGCGTGAGCCCGTCGGGGGACGGGCCGGACCGGCGGCAGGGACGCAGTGCCGCGAGCGGGCGGGATCGGACGACGGCAGGTGGGTTGGTTGATGGACGCGAGCAGCGCGGCGTGGGACCGGTCCGGGCACGTGGCGGAGGTCGCCGGGGGCGCCGGGGCCCTGGGCACGGCGATAGAGCCCGATCTGGAGCGGCTGGGCCTGGACCAGCTGCGGATCCTGCGCCGGGAGACCCTGGAGCAGGAGGCCGACCTCTCCTACCTGCGGCGGCTGCTGCACGGGCGGATGGACATCCTGCGCGCCGAACTCGACCGCCGGCCCGGCGGTCCGGTCCGGGCGGCCGGGCCGCCCGGGGCGGGCGGGCCGCCCGGCGACCTGCTGGACCGCCTCCCGGCCATCCTGACCGACGCGCCCTCCACCGTGCGGCGCTCGGCCCGGCACGTCACGCTCGGGCCGCCGCGCGGCCACGAGTCCCAGCTGGAGGCGGCCGAACTGATGGGGGACGTCCAGCTCGCCGACCTGGCCGCGCACCCGGCGGAGGAGCTGCTGGCCGCGCTGGAGCGGCTGCGCGCGCACGAGCGCGAGGTGTCCGGGCGGCGGCAGCGGCTGCTGCGGACGGCCGACGGTTGCAGCGCGGAGATCACCCGCAGGTACCGTGATGGGGAAGCACGGGTCGAGGACCTGCTCGCAGGGGGGCCGCTCTGACCGGGTGAGGTACCACGGGCGGGCGGGGCCCGGCTCGCCCCCGGTCCACCCTCACCCCCGGAAGGCTCCCGCCATGTCCCAGTCCGCCACCCCGCCCGTCGTCCTCGCCGAGGTCATACGCTCGGGCTTCACCGAAGGCCGCCACCACGGCTCCCTGGTGCTGCTCGCCGCCGACGGCTCGGTGGAGTTCGCGCTCGGCGACCCCGACGCGCCGGTCTTCCCCCGGTCGACCGCCAAGCCGTTCCAGGCGGTGGCCACGCTGCGGGCCGGGCTGGCGATCGAGGGCGAACTGCTGGCGCTGGCCGCCTCCAGCCACTCCGCGGAATCGTTTCACCTCGACGGTGTCCGGACCATCCTGAGCTCCGCCGGGCTCGACGAGTCCGCCCTGCGCACCCCGGCCGACCTCCCGCTCGACGAGACCGAGGCGGAACTGCTGCTCGGCTCCGGCGGCCGCCGCGCCCCCGTCCTGATGGACTGCTCCGGCAAGCACGCCGGCTGGCTGGCCGCCTGCGTCGCCAACGGCTGGGACACCGCGAGCTACCTCGACCCCGGGCACCCGATCCAGCGGCTGGCCCGCGAGGCCCTGGAGGAGGGCACCGGCGAGACCGCCACGCACGCCGGGGTGGACGGCTGCGGCGCCCCGCTGCTGGCCGTCACGCTGACCGGCCTGGCCCGCGGCTACCGCGGCCTGGTGCTGGCCGCCGAGGGCACGGCGCCCCGCCGGGTGGCCGACGCGATGCGCGCCCACCCTGAGTACGTGGCCGGCACCCGCCGGGCCGACACCTGGCTGATGCGGGCCGTTCCCGGCGCGCTGTCCAAGATGGGCGCCGAGGCCGTCCAGGTGGTGGCGCTGCCGGACGGGCGGGCGCTCGCCTTCAAGATCGACGACGGCGGCGAGCGGGCCCGCGGCCCGGTGCTGGCGGCCGCGCTGCGCCGGCTCGGGGTGACCGGCGCGGACGAGACCGTCGAGCGGATCGGGGCGGCCCCGCTGCTGGGCGGCGGTGCCCCGGTCGGGCAGGTGAGGGCGGCCTTCTAGCGGCCTCCACGGCCTCCCGCGGCCGCCCCGGGGTGTGCCGGCGGCCTCCCCGGGGCCTGCCCGGGGCCTGCCGGCGGCCTTCCAGGGGATGCGGGGAGGCCGGAGGCGGCCGTCGGCGTGCGGGCGGAGCGGCGGCGGTGCACGGTGGACCGGGGGCCGTCGCACAGCTGAGGGAGTCCGCCATGACTGACCACGTGTACCGGGTGACCGAGATCGTCGGATCCTCGACCGAGAGCGTCGACGCCGCGATCCGCAACGGGGTGGAGCGGGCCTCCCGGACGCTGCGCAACCTCGACTGGTTCGAGGTGACGCAGGTCCGGGGCCACCTGGAGGACGGCGGGGTGAAGCACTACCAGGTCGGGCTGAAGCTCGGCTTCCGGCTGGAGGACTGAGCCCGCTTCCGCGGCCCGCCCGCAGCCCCGCCGCGCCGGCCCCGTGCCCGGTCAGCGTTCGGGCAGCACCAGCGGCACCCCGGTGCGCGGGTGCGCCAGCACCTCGACCGGGTGGCCGTACACCTCGCTGAGCAGCGGGGCGCGCAGCACCTCGGCGACCGGCCCGTCCGCGACCGTCGCCCCGGCGTTCAGCAGTACCACCCGGTCCGCGTAGGCCGCCGCCAGGGACAGGTCGTGCAGCACCACGACCACGCCGTCCCCGGCGGCGGCGCGCTCCCTGGCGACCCGCAGCACCAGCTCCTGGTGGCGCAGGTCGAGGGCGGCGGTCGGCTCGTCCAGGAGCAGCAGCGACGCGCGCTGGGCCAGCACCCGGGCCAGCGCCACCCGGGCCCGCTCGCCGCCGGACAGCGCGGTGAACGGGCGTCCGGCGAAGGCGGCGGACTCGGTGGCGGCCATCGCCTCGGCGACCACGGCCTCGTCCTCGGCGGCGGCCGCCGTGCCGGTCCAGGGGGCGCGGCCCATCCGGACCACCTCGTCGGCGGGGAACGGGAAGGACAGCGCGGCGGACTGCGGCAGCAACGCGCGGTGCAGGGCGAGCTCGGCGGCGCCGTAGCCGGCCAGCGGGCGGCCGCGCAGCCGGACCTCGCCGCCGTCCGGCCGGACGTCGCCGGCCAGGACGGACAGCAGGGTGGACTTGCCGGCGCCGTTCGGCCCGAGCAGCGCGACCACCTCTCCGGCGGCGACCCGCACCGACGCGCCGTCCAGCAGGGCGCGCCCGCCGACGGTCAGCCGGACGGTCTCGGCGGTCAGCAACTCGGTTCCGGGCAGGGGCCGTTCGGGCACCTGCCGGGGGGTTCGCAATCTCATGCCCAGCCTCCCTGCCTGGTCCTGGTCCGGCGCAGCAGCCAGAAGAAGAACGGACTGCCGATCAGTGCGGTGAGCACCCCGAGCGGCAGCTCGGCCGGCTCGGCGACGGTGCGGGCGGCGAGGTCGGCGGCCACCAGGACCAGCGCGCCGCCGAGCGCCGAGGCGGGCAGCAGGAAGCGGTGGCCCGGCCCGGCCAGCATCCGCAGCAGGTGCGGGACGACCAGCCCGACGAAGCCGATGATGCCGCTGACCGCGACGGCCGCGGCGGTGAGCAGCGCGACGACGGTGATCAGCACCAGCCGCATCCGCTCGACGTCCACCCCGAGGTGGCGGGCCGGGCGTTCGCCGAGGGCCAGCAGGTCCAGCTTGCGGGCGTACAGCGGGGCGACGGCCAGGCCGACGGCGGCGAACGGCAGGACGGCGAGCACCTTGCCCCAGGTGGCCTGGGAGAGCGAGCCGAGTTGCCAGAAGGTGACCTGGCTGATCGCGGCGGAGTCGGCGGTGAACAGGAAGATCCCGATCAGCGCGCCGCAGAAGGCGTTCACGGCGACCCCGGTGAGGATCAGCGTGACCACCTCGGTGCGGCCGCCGGAGCGGGCCATCAGGTACACCGCGAAGACGGTCAGCAGGCCGCTGGCGAAGGCGAAGGCGGTGATCGTCCAGCTGCCGAGGGCGTCCAGGCCGAGCACGATGCAGGCCACCGCGCCGACCGCGCCGCCCGAGGAGACGCCGATCACGGCGGGCTCGGCCAGCGGGTTGCCGAACACGCCCTGCATCAGCGCCCCGGCGCAGCCGAGCGAGCCGCCGACCAGCAGGGCGAGCACCACCCGGGGGAGCCGGACGTTCCACAGCACCGATTCGGGCACCCGGTCCAGGGCGTGCCCGCCGAGGCCGAGCCGGTGGGCGGCGGAGGCCAGGATGTCGCCGAGCGGGATGCGGTAGGCGCCGATGCCGGCGGCGAGCAGGGCGCAGAGCACCAGGGCGGCGGCGAGCCCGGCGGTGATCAGGGTGGTCCTGCTGACGGCGGGCGCGGTCTTCGCCCGTACGGCGGTGGTCACTTGGCGTCCGCCGGGTAGAGCTGGGCGGCGATCTCGTGGAGCACCTGGGGGGTGCGCGGGCCGTAGCTGAGCAGTTGGCCGTCCTCGATCGAGACGATCCGGCGGTCGAGGCCGGCCGGGGTCTGGGCGACGCCGGGCAGCTTGAGCAGGCCGTCGACGCCGCCGACCGAGTCCAGGCCCTTGCTCATCACGAGGATGGCGTCGGGCGCGGCCTTGACCAGGGCCTCGCTGGTGAGCGGGGTGAAGTCGCCGGTGAGGCCGGCGGCGGTGCCGGCGTCCTGGCCGCCGACCGCCTCGATCAGCGAGCCGGCACCGGAGGCGGGCCCGCCGAGCAGGTAGACGGAGGCGCTGCCGCGCAGGTAGAGGAAGGCGACCTTGGGGCGGCGGGCGGCGGCCGGGGCGGCGGCCCTGGCCTCGTCGATCCGCTGTTCGGTGCGCTCCTTCAACTGCCGTCCGGCGTCCGGGACTCCGAGGGCGGCGGCGACGGTGTCGATGCGCGGGCCGACGTCGGCGAGCCGCTTGGCGTCGTCCAGGACGAGCAGCGGGACGCCGGCCGCGCGGATCTGCGCGATGGCCTCGGCCGGGCCGGTGGAGCGGTCGGCGAGGACGACGGTGGGGTGCAGCGACAGCACGCCCTCGGCGGACACGTCGTGGGCCTGGGTGATCACCGGCAGGGCGGCGGCCTGCTGGAAGGTGGTGGAGACGTCCCGGGCGACCACCTTGGGGCCGAGGCCGAGGCTGAACACCAGCTCGGAGAGGCTGCCGTTGAGCGGGATGATCCGCTCGGCGCTGGTGACGGTGACCTGGCGGCCGTCGACGGAGGCGGTGGTGGCCGGGAGCTGCGGGACGGGTTCGACGGGCAGCGGTTCGACCGCGTCGGGGGCCCGGGAGGAGCTCGCCGCGGCCGCTCCGCCGGCGGTGCCGGACGGGCCGCAGGCGGTGAGGGCGAGCAGCAGGCCGAGGGCGAGCAGCAGGAGGGCGGGCCCGCGGGCCGCCCCGGTTCGGATCGTACTGCTGCTCAACACGCTTCCCTTCAGTGGGAGTTGTCGCCGCTCCGGTCCTGGTGGAGGGGTTGCGGCGGGACTCTTGACTCATATATTAGGTTAGCCTTACCTGAGTTCCGCAAGGGGGTCGGCGCCACGCCCGACCCCTCCCTTGCCGCGTCCTTCACCGCCACTGACCGCACCCCGCCGAGGAGTGATCCGCCGTGCCCCTGTCCAGCCGGCTCCGCCGTCTGGCCGCCACCCTGGTGGCCGCCCTCGCCGCCCTGCTGGCGGTGGGCCTGTCGCCCGGCCCGGCGCACGCGGCGGAGGGCAAGGTCGCCGGCGGACGGCTGGACTGGGGCATCAAGCAGTCCTTCCTGACGTACATCACCGGGCCCATCGCCAAGGGGAGTTGGACGCTCAACGGCGGCGCGGCCACGGTCGGCGGCAGCACCTTCCGGTTCCACTCCGCGACCGGCGGCTACGACCCGGCGACCGGTGCGCTGACCGCCGCCTTCTCCGGCGGGGTCCGGTTCACCGGGCACCAGGAGAACGGCGCCAACGCGCTCGACCTGAGCCTCGGCCGGCTCACCGTCCGGGCCGTCCAGGGCGGCGCGGCCGGGCTGTACGCCGACGTCAGCAGCAAGTCCAAGGACACCGGGCAGGTCAGCAGCGCGAGCCAGGCCAAACTGGCCGAGCTCTCACTGGCCGGCGTCGACCTGCGCGGCGCGGCCGGCACCCTGACGCTCAGCAACGTGCCGGGCACCCTCACCGACGCCGGGGCCAAGGCCTTCGGCAACTTCTACCCCGCCGGGACGGCCCTGGACCCGCTCACCCTCTCGGTCAACCTGCCCGCCGCGCAGCCGACTTCGTCGACCCCGCCGCCGACCGCCGCGGCCACCCCCTCGGCGGCCGCCGTGCCGACGCCGTCGGCGACCGCCGAGACCCCGACCGCGGAGACCCCGACCGCCCCGCCCGTCGCCCAGGCCCCCGCCAGGACCGAGTTCGCGAACGGCGCCCTCGACTGGGGCGTGCGCCGCACCTTCCGCGACTACGTCACCGGCGCGATCGCCCAGGGCCGCTGGGAACTCGGCGCCGGCGCGGCGGACGGCGGCGCCTACTTCCGCTGGACCCCGGCCAAGGGCGGCTACGACCCCGCGAACGGCGACCTCACCGCCGCCTTCACCGGCACCGTGCGCTTCACCGGCCTGCGCAGCGGCGACACCTACGGCCTGGACCTCACCCTCGCCAACCCGGGCGTCACCGTGGCCGGAGGCCAGGGCCGACTGGTCGCGGACGTCTCCGGCCGGACCCCGGACGGCGCCACCCAGCAGCTCACCGGCGTCGAGCTGGCCGCCTTCGACCCGGCCGGCCTCAAGCCCGAGGGCGGCCTGCTGAAGGCCGTCGAGGTGCCGCTGAAGCTCACCGAGGGCGGCGCCAAGGCCTTCGGCGGCCTCTACCCGGCCGGCACCGAGATGGACCCGCTGAGCTTCGCCGTCGCGCTCGACCCGGCCGCCGCGCTGCCCCCGCTGCCCGACCTCGGCAGCGCCCCGGCCACCGCGCCGAGCGCCACCGCGACCCCCGCCACCGGCCCCTCCGCCGCGCCCGTCGCCGCCGCCTCCTCCCCGGGCGGCTTCCCGGTGGCGGCCGTGGCCGGCGGCGCCGTGCTGGTGGCCGCGCTCGCCGTGACCGGCGGCCTGCTCGTCCGGCGCCGCCGCGCGGCCGCCGCGCCGGGCGCGGGCGCCGACGGCGGCCCCGGTGCCGCGCCGGGCCCCGGCGACGCGGCCTGACACCCCGGAGCGTCCCCCCGCTCCCTCCCCCCCCGCCCCACCCGAACGGAGTACCCACCATGTCCCGCAACCGCACCCGGCTGGCCGCCCTCGCGGCCGCCACCGCCGGCCTCGGCCTGACCGCCCTCGGCGCCCCCGCACTGGCCTTCGGCGCGGGTGGTCCCGGCAGCGTCACGTACGACACCGGCTCGCTGGACTGGGGCGTGAAGGCCAGCTTCCGCAGCTACGTCAGCGGCCCGGCCTCCCAGGGCGGCGCCATCGAACTGACCGGCGGCGCCACCACCAACGCCGACGGCACCTTCCACTTCGGCCTGGCGAACGCCACGTACGACCTCGCCACCCACGCGCTGAGCTCCTCCTTCACCGGCGGGGTCCGCTTCACCGCCCACCACGGCGCGCTGGACGTCGCCCTCAGCGACCTCAAGGTCACCACCGCCGGGACGACCGGCACGCTCACCGCCGACACCGCCTCCAAGGAGTCGATGGGCGCCACCGAGGTCACCCGACGGGACGACGTGCCGCTGGTGACGTTCACCGTCGGGCGGGACACCACCACCGGGGTGCCGACGGCGGCGAAGCTGACCGAGCAGGGCGCCAAGGCCTTCGCGGGCTTCTACGCGGCCGGGGCGGACATGGACCCGCTGTCGCTGCTGCTGAAGCAGAGCCCGGCGACGCCGTCGCCGACCGCCACGGCGACCGCCACCGCTTCGCCGACGGCCCCGACCCCGACGTCGACGCCGTCCGCCACGGGCACGCCGACCGCCTCGCCGTCCGCCACCGGCACGCCGACGGCCACGCCCTCCGCCACGCCGTCGGCCACCTCGACGCCGTCCGCGACGCAGTCGCCGAGCGCCACCGCCTCGCCGTCCACGAGCGCCACCCCGTCCGCGACCGGGACCCCGGCGCCCACCGGCGCCCCCGGCCGGCTGCCCGTGCTGAACGGCACCCTCGACTGGACGGTCAAGGAGAGCTTCCGCGCGTACCTGGCCACCCCGATGGCGAGCGGCAAGGTCGAGTTCGGCGGCGGCGCGGCCGACTACCGCTTCGGCGGCGCCACCGGCGGCTACAACACCGCCGACCACTCGCTGACCGCCGCCTTCGACGGCTCGGTCCGCTTCCTCGGCCACCCCGGCAAGGACGGCTGGGCGCTCGACACCACGCTCTCCAAGCTGGGCCTGACGATCGACCAGGGCGGCGCCTTCCTGACCGCCGACGTGAACGGCAAGTCCCCCGACGGCAAGGCGACGTCGCTGAGCGGCGCGCGGATCGCCAAGCTGGACGTGCCCGCCTCCGCCCTGAAGCCGGTCAACGGCGTGGTGACGCTCTCGGGCGTCCCGGCCACGCTCACCGCCGAGGGTGTCCCGGTGTTCTCCAACTACCCGGCGGGCACGGCCCTGGACCCGGTCAGCGCCACCCTGGCGTTCGACAAGGACGCCAAGCTGCCGGCCACCCCGCCGACCGCCGGGTCCGGTGCCGGTGCCGGTGGCGCCAACCAGCCTGCCGGAGGCCAGGGTTCGGGCACCGGAACGGTCGGCGGCGCCTCGCTGACCACCGGCGGCGGCCTGACCGGTGCGGGCAGCGCGGGCGGTGCGGGCGGCGTGCTGGCCGCCACCGGTTCGGAGACCCCGGTGGTCCCGCTGCTGGCCACCGCGGCCGGTCTGCTGCTGGTCGGCGGCAGCGCCACCGTGCTGGTGCGCAACCGGCGCGGCGCGCGCTCCTGACGCACCCCCGGGACGCGCGGCGGCCCCGGCGAGCAACCGCTCGCCGGGGCCGACCCGTTGGCGCACCCGGGCGGGTGCGCCTCGGGAGAAACGTTCAGGCGCTCAGGGGGTAGCGCGCGTCCAGGTCCCGGAAGACCGCGCCGTTGAGCACGAAGGCCCGCTTGCACTCCTCGACCACCCGGCGCCGCTCCACCTCGTCCATCGCCAGCCCGGCGGCGTCCAGCCGGGCCCGGTACTCGCGCTTGAAGGCGGCCGGGTTGTCGACCTCCTCGAAGACGTAGAACCGCACGCCGTCGCCCTTGCGCTCGAAGCCCCAGGTCTTCTCGGCGATGCCGCGGATGATCTGACCGCCGGACAGGTCGCCCAGGTAGCGGGTGTAGTGGTGCGCGATGTACCCGGCCGGCCACGTCTCGGCCAGCTCCTCCACCCGCGCGACGTACGCGGCGGTGGCGGGCAGCGGCGCCAGGCCGTCCTGCCAGTCCGGCCCGCGCAGGTGCGCCAGGTCGCGCTCGATGGCGGCGGTGCGCAGCAGCGCCCGGTCGATGAAGGGCCCGGCGAGCGGGTGCTCGGCCAGGTGTCCGGCGCGGTTCTCCAGGGCCCGGTAGACGTACCAGAGTTGGCCGGTGAGGTCGGCGTAGGCCTCGACCCCGAGCCGTCCGCCCAGCAGGTGGCTCATGAACGAGGACTGCTCCGCAGCCTCGTGCTCCTCGCTGCTGGCGGTGCGGAGCGCGGTGGAGAACGGGACGGGCTCGGGCGTGGGCATGCGGCCTCCAGGATCGGATTCGGCCCCGACTGTTTTGGTTAGCCTAACCTAACAAGCCGTCTTGCCGACAGGCTGTCGGCAAGACGGCCGCGCCCGGCCCCGGACACGGCGAAGGCCGGGGCCCGCGGACGAATCCGCGAACCCCGGCCTCCGGCTGCCCCGACCTACCTCGAACTGCTCAGAACTATCTGATCGAACGAGATCGGAACGACGGCTCAGTGACCGCCCTGCTCCGCCAGACGCTTGATCGAAGCGGTGACCTCGGCCTCGGCCTCGGCGCGGCCGACCCAGTTGGCGCCCTCGACGGACTTGCCCGGCTCCAGGTCCTTGTAGACCTCGAAGAAGTGCTGGATCTCCAGGCGGTCGAACTCCGACACGTGGTGGATGTCCCGCAGGTGCTCCCAGCGCGGGTCGGTGGCCGGAACGCACAGCAGCTTGTCGTCGCCGCCGGCCTCGTCGGTCATCTGGAACATGCCGATGGCACGGCACTTGATGAGGCAACCCGGGAAGGTCGGCTCGTCCAGGATCACCAGCGCGTCCAGCGGGTCGCCGTCCTCGCCGAGCGTGCCCTCCACGTAGCCGTAGTCGGCCGGGTAGCGGGTCGAGGTGAAGAGCATCCGGTCGAGCCGCAGCCGGCCGCTCTCGTGGTCGACCTCGTACTTGTTACGAGAGCCCTTCGGGATTTCGATAAGGACGTCGAATTCCAACGGTTCCTCCAAGGTAGGGACTGACAGAATCCAAGTGTCTCCTACGGGAGTGAGTGCTCAGGAAAGGGGCCGGTCGGTGGGAACAGGGGTCGGGGCGGCGCGCCGCCGCAGGGGGACGGCCGCGGGACTGTTCGGAGCGGCCCTGCTGGTCGCCGGAACGGTCCTGACCTCGGGCGGAGCGTACGCGCAGCCCTCCCCGGGCCCCGGCGGCCACAGCACCGAGCACGGCGAGGGCGACGGCCGGGGCGACGGCCGGGACGGCCGCGACGGCGGGAAGGGCGGCCGGGGAAGGGGCGACGGCAAGCCCAGACCGGGCGACACCCCGGCCACCCGCCCGGGCGAACAGCCCACCGCCCCCGGCACCACCGGCGGCTCCACGCCCACCGGCACCGGCTCCACGGGCCCCACCGGCTCGGCCCCCGCCCCGGGCGGCGGCGCCCGCCCGGCCCCCGCCCCCGGCGCCGTCCTGGCCACCGTCGAGGCCGGCGGCCCCGCCGCCGCCCCCACCGCCCAGGGCCTCCAGCAGGCGCTCGCCGCCGCCGTCGCCGACAAGAGCCTCGGCACCGTCACCTTCGCCGTCGCGGACGCCGCCGACGGCCAACTCCTGTACGGCTCCGGCGAGAACACCCCGGCCACCCCCGCCTCCACCACCAAGCTGGCCACCGCGATCGCGGCCCTGTCGCTGATCCCCGGCGACACCCGGCTGACCACCCGGGTGGTCCGGGGCGCGGACCCCGGCACGATCACCCTGGTCGGCGGCGGCGACCCGACGCTCACCGCGCTGCCCGCCGACCAGGTCCAGATCGGCGGCCGGGCGGCCGACGCCGACACCGCCCCCGCCTCGCTCGACGCCCTGGCCCGGCAGACCGCCGCCGCCCTCAAGGCCGCCGGCACCACCACCGTCAAGCTCGACTACGACCTGTCGATGTACGCGGGCAACCCGCAGCACAAGAACCACGACGGGCAGAACATCGCCCTGGTCGTCCCGTTGATGGTCGACGAGGCCAAGGTGGATCCCAAGAGCCGTGACGATGCGCCGGCCCGGGTCGCCGACCCGGCCGGGAAGGCCGCCGAGGTCTTCGCCGCTCTGCTCAAGGCCCAGGGCGTCACCGTCGACGGCACGGCCAGGCCCGCCGCCGCCCCGGCCGCTTCCGCCGCCCCCGTCCTCGGCCGGGTGGACTCGCCGACCGTCGCCCGGCTGGTCGAGCGCATGCTCACCACCTCCGACAACCAGATCGGCGAGGCGATGGCCCGTCAGGCGGCCCTCGCCGCAGGCCAACCGGCCAGCTTCGAGGGCGCCGCCACCGCCGTCACCCGGGAGCTCGCCAAGCTCGGCGTGCCGATGGCGGGCGTGTCCCTGAACGACGGCAGCGGACTGCACCCGGGCAACGCCGTCCCGCCGGCCGTCCTCGTCCGGCTCCTCGCCCTGGCCGCCTCCGACCAGCACCCGACCCTGCGCCCGGTCCTCACCGGCCTGCCCATCGCCGGCTTCACCGGCACCCTCGGCAAGCGCTACGGCACCGGCTCGGGCGCCGCCGACGCGGCCGGCCTGATCCGTGCCAAGACCGGGACCCTCAGCGGCGTCAACACCCTCGCCGGCACCGTCGTCGACGCCGACGGACGCCTCCTCGCCTTCGCCGTCATGACCCGCACCACCGCCCCCGCCGACACCGCGCGCGCCGCCATGGACCGCATCGCCGCCCGCCTCGCCGCCTGCGGCTGCCGCTGACCCGCCCCCGCCCGCCCGCGGCCCCCGCCCCGCCGGGGGCGGGGTGGGGGTGTTCGTGGCGGGTGGCTGCCGCTGGTGGGTGGGAGCACGTACGGTGAGGGCATGACGAGCGCGAGTGGCGGTGCTGGCATGGTCGACTGGAATCTCGCGGTCGCAACCGCGACCAGGTTGGTGCGGCCGGGGCCGGAGGTGAGCCGGGCGGAGGCGGCGGCCGTGGTCGCCGAACTGCGCCGGCACGCGCTGGAGGCCGAGGAGCACGTCCGGGCGTTCACGGGGATGCGGTCGAGCAGTCTGACGGCGGCCACCGCGACGCCGGTGCTGGTGGTGGACCGCCCGGGCTGGGTGCGGGCGAACGTGGCCGGCTTCCGCACGGTGGTCCAGCCGCTGGTGGAGAAGCTCCAGGCGCGCCGGGCGAGCAGCCCGACGGCGGGGGTGTTCGGCGCGGTGGGGGAGAAGGCCACCGGGATCGAGGTGGGCGCGCTGCTGGCGTTCCTGGCCGGGAAGGTGCTCGGCCAGTACGAGACCTTCGCCCCGGCGGAGCCTTCGCTGGAGGCCCCGGACAGCCCGGCGGCGCTGTTCGACAAGCCCCGGCTGGGGCCGGAGGGCCCGGGGCCGGGCCGGCTGCTGCTGGTGGCGCCGAACATCGTGCACGTCGAGCGGGAGCTGGACGTCGACCCGTCCGACTTCCGGCTCTGGGTCTGCCTGCACGAGGAGACGCACCGGACGCAGTTCACCGCGGTGCCGTGGCTGCGCGACCACATCCAGTCCGAGGTGCAGTCCTTCCTGGCGGAGACCGACGTGGACCCCGGCGCCCTGCTGGAGCGGCTGCGGGACGCGGCGGGTTCGCTCGGCGGCGGGCTGCCGGGTGCCGGGGGCCGGGACGGCATGCCGTCGGCGGGGTTGATGGAGGTCGTCCAGTCGCCGGCGCAGCGCGAGATCCTGGGCCGGCTGACGGCGGTGATGTCGCTGCTGGAGGGCCACGCGGACGTGGTGATGGACGGGGTCGGCCCGGCGGTGGTGCCGACCGTGGCGGAGATCCGGGAGAAGTTCCAGCAGCGCCGGGACCGCGGGGCGAACCGGCTCGACCTGCTGTTGCGCCGGCTGCTCGGGATGGACGCGAAGCTGCGCCAGTACCAGGACGGCGCGGTGTTCGTGCGCGGGGTGGTGGAGCAGGTCGGCATGGAGGGCTTCAACCGGGTCTGGACCTCCCCGAACACGCTGCCGACCAAGGAGGAGATCCACGATCCGGCCGCCTGGGTCGCCCGCGTCGCCCGCTGAGGCGGGCTCGGACGGGGCTCGGACGGGGCTCGGACGGGGTTCGGACGGGGTTCGGACCCCAAGCGCCGCGCGGTGGTCGGTGGTGGTCAAACCCGCTCGTACGAGTGGTCCAATCGGGCAGACGGAGGGTGAAGATACGTTTCTCCATTCACCCGAACGTGGGACGGTGGTCGTACCGGTGGCGCGGGTGGCGTAGCGGGGTGCTCCTTTCTGCCACCATCTGTGAGCGCCCGGTAACAGGGCGCTCATGAAGCTGCGCGGCCCCGCCGCGCGAGCCGCCGTCCTGTCCCCTCCGTCGAGGAGTCGTCCGCCGTGGGTCCACACCCCGCAGTCGCAGCGATACGCCTGGCCGTCCGCCGCACGCTCACCGACCTCGCCGCCGAGGCCGGTACCACCTTCACCGCGCCCGTGCGCGAGCCCCGCCAGCGCCCGGCCGGGGCGCCCCTGGTGGGCGCCGCCGTCGGCACCACCCTGATCGGCAACGCCGCCCGGCACCCGTCCGGACTGCCCCGGACCCCGGCCGCCCCCGGCTCGCCGCTGGTGCTGGTCGCCGTCAGCGGCGGCGCCGACTCGATGGCGCTGGCCATCGCCGCCGCCTTCGAAGCCCCCAAGATCGGCCTGCGGGTCGGCGCCGTCACCGTGGACCACGGCCTGCAGCCCGGCTCCGCCGACCGGGCCGCCCAGGTGGCCGAACGGCTGCGCTCGCTCGGCCTGGACCCGGTCGAGGCGATCCCGGTGCGCGTCGGCCGGTCCGGCGGCCCGGAGGCCGCCGCCCGGGACGCCCGCTACGCGGCCCTGGACGCGGCCGCCGAGCGGCTCGGCGCGCTCGCGGTGCTGCTCGGCCACACCCGGGACGACCAGGCCGAGACGGTGCTGCTGGGCCTGGCGCGCGGTTCGGGCTCCCGCTCGCTGGCCGGGATGCCGGCGCAGAAGGGCCGCTACCGCCGCCCGCTGCTGGAGCTGGACCGGGCGGCCACCCGGCAGGCCTGCTCCGCCCAGGCGATCCCGGTCTGGGACGACCCGCACAACTGTGATCCCGCCTACACCCGCTCCCGGGTCCGGCACGAGGTGCTGCCGGTGCTGGAGAAGCACCTGGGCGGCGGGGTGGTCGAGGCGCTGGCCCGCACCGCCCGGCTGTTCCGCGACGACGCGGACGCCCTCGACCAGTGGGCCTCCCTGGCCGAACGCGACCTCCGGACGGGTGAGGGCGCCCTGGACGCGGTGAAGCTCGCCGAGCTCCCGCCCGCGGTCCGCCGCCGGGTGCTGCGCCGGGCCGCGCTGCGGGCGGGCTGCCCGGCCGGGGACCTGTTCGCGCGGCACCTGGAGACGATCGACCTGCTGGTCACCGGATGGCGCGGCCAGGGGCCGCTGCACCTACCCGGGGGCGTCGAGGCCACCCGCAGGTGTGGCACGCTGGTCTTTCGGCGGCAGGGCGACTGACGGGCGGGCATGTCCCGGGGTAGTCGGCCGCCGGCCACACAGACCCCGAACGTTTGAGGACGTATCCCCGGTGGACCAGAACGACATGGGCGCTGACCTCGCGAAGGTGCTCATCAGCAAGGACGAGATCGACGCCAAGCTCCTGGAGCTGGCCGAGCGCATCGACCGGGACTACGCAGGCAAGGACCTGCTGATCGTCGGCGTCCTCAAGGGGGCTGTGATGGTCATGGCCGACCTCGCCCGGGCCCTGCACTCGCAGGTCACCATGGACTGGATGGCGGTGTCCTCCTACGGCATGGGCACCAAGTCCTCCGGCGTGGTCCGCATCCTGAAGGACCTGGACACCGACATCGCCGGCCGGGACGTCCTGATCGTCGAGGACATCATCGACTCCGGTCTGACCCTGTCCTGGCTGCTGGGCAACCTGAGCTCGCGCGGCCCGGCCTCGCTGGAGGTCTGTGCCCTGCTGCGCAAGCCGGACGCGGCCAAGGTCGAGATCGACGTGAAGTACGTCGGTTTCGACATTCCGAACGAGTTCGTGGTCGGCTACGGCCTGGACTACGCGGAGAAGCTGCGTAACCTGCCCTTCATCGGGACGCTCGCCCCGCACGTCTACGGGGGCTGAGGGCTCCGTTCGGGCTACGGGTGGGAACAGGAGCCGGTTCCCGCCCGTTGGACCGGGGGGACCAAGAACGACGGCCGTGTCGCTGTGCTCCCGCCATGGGCGGGTGCGACTGCGGTACGGTCCATTAAAACCGCTCTTCACATGAGCACCGACCAGGATGCGCCGGCGGCACCCAGCCCGCGGCGCCGCTGAGTGGCAGGAGGGACGGGGCGGCAACGCCCCGCATGGATGGACGTCAAGCGATACTTCCGTGCGCCGATCATGTGGATCGTGCTGGCCGTCCTCGCCGTCATCGTTTTGATGCAGGTCGTTTCGGATTCGAACGGCTACAAGACGGTGGACACCGGTCAGGTCGTCGCGGCGATCGACGCGAAGCAGGTCAAGTCCGCGCAGATCACCACTGGTGACTCGAACACGATCAAGATCCAGCTGAAGGACGGCGCCACGCTGTCCAACGCCGGTACCGGCAAGACGCCGTCCGGCAGCAAGTTCCAGGCCTCGTACATCGGCGACCAGGGTGTTGCGATCGCCGACAAGCTCCAGGCCCAGATCAACGACAACGACCAGAGCACGCTCGCCGAGGGCTACACCATCAGCCCCGAGAAGCAGAGCACCTTCGTCAGCCTGCTGCTGTCGATGCTCCCGATCGTCATCATCGTCCTGGTCTTCCTGTTCCTGATGAATCAGATGCAGGGCGGCGGCTCCCGGGTCATGCAGTTCGGCAAGTCCAAGGCCAAGCTGCTCACCAAGGACACCCCGAAGACGACCTTCGCGGACGTCGCGGGCGCCGACGAGGCGGTCGAGGAGCTCCACGAGATCAAGGAGTTCCTCCAGGAGCCGGCCAAGTTCCAGGCCGTCGGCGCCAAGATCCCCAAGGGTGTGCTGCTCTACGGCCCGCCCGGTACCGGCAAGACCCTGCTGGCGCGTGCCGTCGCGGGCGAGGCCGGGGTGCCGTTCTACTCGATCTCCGGCTCGGACTTCGTCGAGATGTTCGTGGGTGTCGGCGCCAGCCGCGTCCGCGACCTCTTCGAGCAGGCCAAGGCGAACGCCCCGGCGATCGTCTTCGTCGACGAGATCGACGCCGTCGGCCGGCACCGCGGTGCGGGTCTGGGCGGCGGTCACGACGAGCGCGAGCAGACCCTCAACCAGCTGCTGGTCGAGATGGACGGCTTCGACGTCAAGGGTGGCGTGATCCTGATCGCGGCCACCAACCGCCCCGACATCCTGGACCCGGCGCTGCTGCGCCCGGGCCGCTTCGACCGCCAGATCGCGGTCGAGCGCCCCGACCTCCAGGGTCGGCTGGACATCCTCAAGGTGCACCAGAAGGGCAAGCCGATCGCGCCCGACGTCGACCTCTCGGCCGTCGCCAAGCGCACCCCCGGCTTCACCGGCGCGGACCTGTCGAACGTCCTCAACGAGGCCGCTCTGCTGACGGCCCGTTCGGACAAGAAGCTGATCGACAACGGCATCCTGGACGAGGCGATCGACCGCGTCGTGGCCGGTCCGCAGAAGCGCACTCGGATCATGTCCGAGAGGGAGAAGAAGATCACCGCGTACCACGAGGGCGGCCACGCCCTGGTGGCGGCGGCGTGCCCCAACAGCGACCCGGTGCACAAGATCACGATCCTCTCGCGCGGCCGGGCCCTCGGCTACACCATGGTGCTGCCGGACGAGGACAAGTACTCCACCACCCGCAACGAGATGCTCGACCAGCTGGCCTACATGCTGGGCGGGCGCGCGGCGGAGGAGCTGGTCTTCCACGACCCGACCACCGGTGCGTCGAACGACATCGAGAAGGCCACCGCCACCGCCCGGGCCATGGTGACCCAGTACGGCATGACCGAGCGGCTCGGTGCCATCAAGTTCGGCTCGGACAACGCGGAGCCGTTCCTGGGCCGTGAGATGGGCCACCAGCGCGACTACTCGGAAGAGGTCGCCGGGCTGGTGGACGAAGAGGTCAAGAAGCTCATCGAGAACGCGCACAACGAGGCCTGGGAGATCCTGGTCGAGAACCGCGACGTGCTCGACAACCTGGTTCTGGAGCTCCTGGAGAAGGAGACCCTGAACAAGGAGCAGATCGCGGAGATCTTCGCCACGATCGTGAAGCGCCCGGCCCGGCCGGCCTGGACGGGCTCGTCCCGTCGCACGCCGTCCACCCGGCCTCCGGTGCAGTCCCCGAAGGAGCTGGCGCTCACCAACGGCGCCGCCGCGATCGACACCGCCCCGGTGGACATCGTGAAGCTCCCGCCGCTGCCGACGTCGGAGCCGCCCGCCGAGGGCTGATCCCGCGCACCGTACGGAATGGATGCCGCGTCACCGGGGTTTGTACCCTGGAGACGCGGCATCCGTGCTGTTCAGCAAAGTCGTCCCAAGTAAGCGAGGCCCGCATGATCGACCCGGTGACGCTCGACGGTCCACCCACCGTCGGGACCTTCGACCAGAAGCGGGCCGAGAACGCCATCCGCGAGCTGTTGCTCGCCGTGGGTGAGGACCCGGACCGCGAGGGGCTGCTGGAGACCCCGGCCCGGGTCGCGCGCGCCTACAAGGAGATATTCGCGGGCCTCTGGCAGGAGCCCGAGGACGTCCTCACCACCACCTTCGACCTCGGGCACGACGAGATGGTGCTCGTGAAGGACATCGAGCTGACGTCCGTCTGCGAGCACCACCTGGTGCCGTTCCGCGGCGTGGCGCACGTCGGGTACATCCCGTCCGCCAGCGGCAAGATCACCGGCCTGTCCAAGCTGGCCCGGCTGGTCGACGTCTACGCCCGCCGCCCCCAGGTGCAGGAGCGGCTGACCAGCCAGGTGGCCGACGCGCTGATGCGGATCCTGGAGCCGCGCGGGGCGATCGTCGTGGTCGAGTGCGAGCACATGTGCATGTCGATGCGCGGCATCCGCAAGCCCGGCGCCAAGACCATCACCTCGTGCGTCCGCGGCCAGCTGCGCGACCCGGCCACCCGGGCCGAGGCGATGAGCCTCATCATCGGCCGATAGCGGAACGGCCGGCCGTTCCGCTCGGACCGGCCGGCCGTCGCCCGGCCACGTCGCCCGGCCACGTCGCCTGTCCGCGTCAGCCGAGCCGCTCGCCGATCCACTCCAGCGAGGACGGCAGCTCACGGGTCCAGCTGTCGAAGTTGTGGCCGCCGTCGTCCAGGTAGAGCGAGTCGACCTTGAACTGCGGGTTGGCCGCGGCGACCTGCTGGGCGTGGTCGACGAACTGGAGGGTCTGCGCGAAGTCGCCCTCCTTGCGGGAGGAGACCACCAGCAGCGAGAGGGCGGGGGCCGGGAGGTTCGTCAGCCGCCAGTCGAGGTCGCTCTGCTGGGCCAGGGCGGCGTCGCCGGCGAACAGGTCACCGCCGGTGAACTGGTCCGCCTTGACCTTGTACTCGCCGTGCAGGCCCACCCCGATGCCGTAGACGTTCGGGAAGCGCATCGCCAGCCGCAGCGCGCAGCTGCCCCCGGTCGAGTAGCCGAAGACGGACCAGGAGGCGGCCGAGCGGCCGGTCCGGTAGCTGGTCCGGAGCGCCTCCGGCAGGTCCTTGGTGAACCAGGTCTCGGCGCGCGGGCCGCCGGGGACGTCCACGCACTCGGTGTCGCGCGGCGGGGCGACGGTCGGGCGGGTCATGACCACGACGGTCGGCGGCATCTTGCCGGACTTCCGCAGCTCGGCCGCGGTGCGCAGGAGCGGCAGCTCCTTGATCAGGTTGAGCGAGGTGCCGGGGAAGCCGGAGATGGCGACCAGGACGGGGAAGCGGACCAGGGCGAACTTCGGGTCGAAGTACTCGGGCGGCAGGTAGACGAACAGCTGGTCGGACAGGCCGGTCTCCTTGCCGGTGACCCGGACCGATTCGACCTTGCCGACCTCCTCGGGCGGCCCCTTGGGCAGGTCGGCGACGGTCTCCAGACCGCCCTCGTCCGTCGGCTGGAGCTGCGTGTCCGAGGCCGGGGCGTCGCCCTTGTGGTTCTCGTTGCTGGTCAGCGCGAGCTTGGCACTGCCGGGGCTGAGCAGGTCGTCCCACGAGGTGTAGAACCCGAAGGAGTTGTTCACCGCCAGTGCCAGCACGGCCACGACCGCGACTTGAGTGACGGTCAGCAGGCCGATCCGGCCCAGGACGGGCAGCGGGCGCTGGCGCGCCAGTCGCGGCCAGAGCCACAGGGTGGTGACGAGAGCCGCAGCGCCGAGTGCGAGCAGCGAGTTCACCAGCGCTTCGCTGGTCAGTTCCATGCCGTCGGCCTTCCGGTGGGACACTGTCGGTGCACGCCTCATCGTCTGGCGGTCCGTCAGCTCCGGCCACCGCGGCTAGGCTGTCCGGATGCCCGGGCGAGCTGGGAGGGCGGGGGGAGCCGCAGGCAACCGGCGCCCTAGAATGCGGCGTCCACCGTACGTACGGCGTACCGGAGGACCCTGCCGCGCCACGCGGCGGCAGGCCCTCGGCTCCGTCCCCGGCTCCACCGCAGCGCGCCCACGGCACCGGTTTACCGACCGTTTCCGGGTTCTTGGTATGCGCATTGCCTGATGAAGGAAAAGGCATTGAAGGTCCATCACACGTGCTCCCCCGGAGTGACCGGACGGCGTCCCGCAGCCTCTACGCTGAGCTTCCATGAGCGTTCCCGTGTCCGTTGAGCCGAGCCCCGAGCAGCCGCGTCGTCGACGCGGCCTGCAGACGCTTCGCACCCAGGCGGCGGCTGTTCCGAGGGCCTGGCTGCCCGGCGCGGTCGGGTACGCCTGTCTGCTGATCGGCCTGGTCGACATCGCCAGCGCGGTGTTCCCCAAGCTCCGGCACTCCAAGATGCACACCTTCACCGGGCAGCTGCCCGGCGGCACCACCTCGCTGGCCGCGGTCGGGACGATGATGGTCGGCCTGCTGCTGGTGCTGCTCGCGCACGCGCTGCGCCGGCGCAAGCGGCGGGCCTGGCGGGCGGTGTGCGTGCTGCTGCCGGTCGGCGCCGCGCTGCACATCGTGCGCTGGCACCAGGTCGGCCCGGCGGTGGTCTCGCTGGCGGTCTTCGTGGTGATGCTGGTGCACCAGCGCGAGTTCTACGCCAAGGCCGACCCGCGCACCCGCTGGCGGGCGCTGGTCAACCTGATCGTGATGGGCGCCGTCAGCGTGCTGCTCGGCCTGCTGATCGTGAGCACCCGGACCAAGTACGAGATCGGCTACCCGGCCCTGCCCGAGCGCCTCCAGCACGTCGTGTACGGGCTGTTCGGCTTCGAGGGGCCGATCCGGTACAACAACGTCCGGATGTCCGACCTGGTCGCCTACCTGCTCGGCGGGCTGGGCCTGCTGACCGCCTTCACCACCGCCTACCTGGCGCTGCGCCCCGGCAAGCCCAAGCCGGAGCTGACCCCGGAGGACGAGGAGAAGGTCCGCGAGCTGCTCACCCGGCACGGCGAGCGCGACTCGCTCGGCTACTTCGCGCTGCGCCGCGACAAGAGCGTGCTGTTCTCGCCCACCGGCAAGGCCGCGATCTCCTACCGGGTGGTGTCCGGCGTGATGCTGGCCTCCGGCGACCCGGTCGGCGACGTCGAGGCCTGGCCGGGCGCGATCAAGGTGTTCATGGCCGAGGCCCGCGAGCACGCCTGGGTGCCGGCCGTGATGGGCTGCAGCGAGGTCGGCGGCGAGGTCTGGACCCGCGAGGCGGACCTCGACGCGCTGGAGCTGGGCGACGAGGCGATCGTCGACACCGCCACCTTCTCGCTCGCCGGCCGGGCCATGCGCAACGTCCGCCAGATGGTCAAGCGGATCGAGCGCAACGGCTACTCCTGCCAGGTGCGCCGGGTCAGCGACCTCACCCTGGAGGAGAAGCACCGGATCGCCGACGCCGCCGCCCGCTGGCGCGGCACCGACACCGAGCGCGGCTTCTCGATGGCCCTCGGGCGCTTCGGCGACCCGCTGGACGACGACTGCGTGGTGGTCACCGCCCACAAGGCCCCGGAGGAAGGGGAGGGCGGCGACGACCTGAAGGCCGTGCTGCACTTCGTGCCCTGGGGGCCGGACGGCATCTCGCTGGAGCTGATGCGCCGCGACCGCGCGGCCGACCCGGGCCTGAACGAGCTGCTGATCGTCGCCGCCCTCCAGGCCGTGCCCGCGATGGGCGTGCGCCGGGTGTCGCTCAACTTCGCGATGTTCCGCTCGGCGCTGGCCCGCGGCGAGCGGATCGGCGCCGGCCCGGTGCTGCGGGCCTGGCGCGGGCTGCTGGTGTTCCTCTCGCGCTGGTTCCAGATCGAGTCGCTGTACAAGTTCAACGCCAAGTTCCAGCCCGAGTGGGAACCGCGCTTCCTGGTCTTCCCGAACACCCGGGACCTGCCGCGGATCGGCTTCGCCGCGATGCAGGCCGAGGCCTTCATCACCCTCGGCATGCCGCGCTTCGGCCGCCGGCGCCAGCGGGAGGGCCTGATGCCCACCCCGGGCGCCCGCGGCGTCACCGAGGCCGCCTGAGGCACCGCCGCGACCAACGGGGCCCCCGCCGAGAATCCTCGGCGGGGGCCCCGTTCGATAATGGGCGCATGAGCAACTCGCCGTCCTTCTCGCTGCCGGCCGGACTGCCGCGGCTCGACCGCTGCGCCGTGATGGGTGTGGTCAACGTCACGCCCGACTCCTTCTCGGACGGCGGCCTCTGGCACGACCCCGCCAAGGCGATCGCGCACGGGCTCGCCCTGCGCGCCCGCGGCGCGGACCTGGTGGACGTCGGGGGCGAGTCCACCCGGCCCGGCTCGCAGCGGGTGCCCGAGGAGGAGGAGCTGCGCCGGGTGCTGCCGGTGGTGCGCGAGCTCGTCGCCGCCGGGGTCGTGGTGTCGGTCGACACCATGCGGGCCTCCGTCGCCGAGCAGGCCGTGGCGGCCGGTGCCGCGCTCGTCAACGACGTCTCCGGCGGGCTCGCCGACCCGGCGATGGCCCGGGTGGTCGCCGACACCGGCGCGCCGTTCGTGGTGATGCACTGGCGCGGCCAGTCCGCGGACATGGAGCGGCTGGCGGTCTACCGGGACGTGGTGACGGACGTCGTCGCCGAGCTGGCCGTCCGGGTGGACGCGCTGCTGGCGGCCGGGGTCAAGGAGGACCAGCTGATCCTCGACCCGGGCCTCGGCTTCGCCAAGACCCCCGAGCACAACTGGGCGCTGCTCGGCCGGCTGGACGCGCTCACCGCGCTCGGCCGTCCCGTCCTCGTCGCCGCATCGCGCAAGCGGTTCCTGGGTACGCTGCTGGCCGACCCGCAAACCGGGGCGCTGCGCCCGGCCCGGGAGCGCGACGACGCGACCGCCGCGGTGTCGGTGCTGTCGGCCCAGGCCGGCGCCTGGGCGGTGCGGGTGCACGACGTGTCCGGCACGGCGGACGCCGTCCGGGTGGTCGCGGCCTGGCAGCACGCGGCCCGGCAAGGGGTGAGGGAGGGTCTGTGACAGGTGACGGCAGGCTGAGCGGCGGAACGGCCGGCCAGGCCCGCGAGGCGGACCTGGAGGCGGTGCTCGCGGCGAACCAGGCGCTCTACCAGGCACTGGAGGAGGGGGACCTGGAGGCGGTCGAGGACGCCTGGCTGGGGGCCGCGGACGCGGACGACAAGGGCGGCGTGGTGTGCGTGCACCCCGGCTGGCCGGTGCTGCGCGGGCGGGCGCAGGTGACCCGCTCGTACATGCTGATCATGATGAACACGGAGTACATCCAGTTCTTCCTGACCGATGTCGAGGCCGAGGTCCACGGAGATGTGGCCCTTGTCACGTGCACCGAGAACATCCTCTCCGGCGGCGAGGCGGAGGAGGAGGGGGAACTCGGTCCGCTGGTCGGCGGAAAGGTCGTGTCGACGAATCTGTTCCGCCGTACCCCGGGCGGGTGGAAGCTCTGGTCGCACCACGGTTCACCCGTTCTGACCAGCGGCGACGATGAGGACGAGGACTGATTCGGGCGGCCTTCGGAAAACGCGGCCGGGAGGTCGCCCGGGAATTCCCGAGTGGTCACCGAACGTTCACGTCAATCGCCATTCCGGTGCGCGTGGCGACGGTTCGTGCCGGGTAGGACGGTCAGACGTTGTCAGCGCCCGCGGGTAGATTCGAAACGGAGTGGCGGGTGTGCTGCCCGCCTTCGCCCCGCTCGTCCATGCCATTCTCCGGGTGGGGCCCGTCCGACTGGGAGCAGTGATTCGTTTGCTGGACCGCGTCACCCTGCGGGGGCTGCGTGCCCGGGGCAACCACGGCGTCTTCGAGCGCGAGCGCATCGAGGGCCAGACCTTCGTGGTCGACCTCGTGCTGTACCTGGACACCCGCCCCGCCGCGTCCGGCGACGACCTCACCCGCACGGCGCACTACGGCCTCGTGGCCGAGGAGGTCACCGCGATCATCGCGGGGGAGCCGGTCGACCTGATCGAGACCCTGGCCCAGCGCATCGCCGACCAGTGCCTGAAGCACGAAGCGGTCGAGGAGGTCGAGGTGACCGTGCACAAGCCCGACGCCCCGATCACCGTGCCGTTCGACGACGTGACCGTGACCATTCACCGGGGCCGCGCATGACCGCCGCCGTGCGCCCCGTTCCAGTTGCAGAGGGATCTCGATGAGCACCAGCGACCCGACCGCCTCGCCGACCACGTTCGACCTGGAGAGCCGGGTGGACTCCGCCGACACCACACTGCACAGCCAGCGCTGCGCGGTGATCGCACTCGGCAGCAACCTGGGCAACCGCCTGGACACCCTCCAGGGCGCCGTCGACGCGCTCGCCGACACCCCCGGGCTCAAGATCAAGGCCGTCTCCGCGGTCTACGAGACCGAGGCCGTCGGCGGCCCGGACGAGCAGCCCAACTACTACAACGCGGTCGTCGTGCTGCGCACCTCGCTGCCGCCGCGCGACCTGCTGGAGCGCGGCAACGCGATCGAGGACGCCTTCGGGCGGGTCCGGACGGTGCACTGGGGTCCGCGGACCCTGGACGTCGACATCCTGGCCTACGAGGGCGTGCTCAGCGACGACCCGCAGCTGCTGCTGCCGCACCCGCGCTCGCACGAGCGGGCCTTCGTGCTCGCCCCCTGGCTGGACGCCCAGCCGGAGGCCGAGGTGCCCGGGCACGGGCAGGTCGGCGAACTGCTGGACGCGCTCGGCGGCCCGGGCGCGCAGGGCGTCCGGCGGCGGGACGACATCCGGCTGACGCTGCCGGAGTGACCGGCCCCGGCCCGGCGGCCCGGTGAGGGCGGCCGGGGAACTCGACCGGGGGGCCCGGCCGTACGAGTAGGTGTCCGCCGTTCGCGCGGGTGCCCGCCCGGTCGGGCCCGGTACGGTGGCCTGGCGCCGCCGTGCCGGGCCACCGGGCGGCGGCCGGCTCTGGTAACCCCGGGAAGGACCTCCTCCGAGTGAAGCTGCTTCGCCTACGCCTGCTGGTCGGCATCACCGCTGCTACCACGGCGCTGTCCTGGGCCGGTGCCAAGCTCTGGGCCTCCCTGGACACGCTGCCGGCCGTGCCGGTCGCGGCGCCGGTGGTGCTGGCGGCGGTGGCGGTGGTCCTGCTGGCGACCGCCCTCTCGCTGCGGTCCCGGCTGAAGGCGGTGCGCGAGCGGCAGCCCGGCGCGAAGGGCGTCGACCCGCTGCTGGCGGCCCGGGCGGTGGTGCTGGGGCAGGCCAGCGCGCTGGTCTCGGCGGTGGTCACCGGCGTCTACGCGGGCGCGGGGATCTTCCTGCTGGGCGAACTGGACGTGTCGGCGCGCAAGGACCAGGCCGTCACGGCCGGGCTCGCGGTGCTGGCGGGGGCCGCGGTGATCGCGGCGGCGCTCTGGTTGCAGCACGTGTGCAAGCTGCCGGAGAACCACGACGATCCGGGCGGCCCGGCGCCCTCGCCCCGCTGAACAGGTCTTTTTTCGTGATCTTGAGTGAAACGCCGGGCACGTGCGGTAAAACTTGCGCACTGTCAAGGGCGGAAGAGGACCCTGGGCTGACACGGCCCCAATTCGCACGCTAGTTTCTTGGCATGTCTCGCGGACGCCACCGTCATTCCTCCGTCCTCGGCCGGATCTTCCCCCCCACCGCCGCCGGCGTGCTGCTCGTCGCCGCGCTGGCCGCTCTGCTCTTCAGTCAGGACGCCGTCCTGGTGCGTTCGGTGGGTGTCGCGGCGGTGGTCGCGACGCTCGGCTTCGCGCTGCTGCTGCGGCAGCGGGACAAGGCGGCCCGGGCGGCCGCCGAGATGGCCGCGGCGCAGCGGCTGCGGGCCGAGGAGCGCTTCGAGGAGCAGTTGGCGGAGGCCGAGTACGCGGCGGAGGTCGCCGAGGAGCGGGCCACCCGGTTCGGGCGGCGGCTGACGGCGGAGAAGTCGCGGCTGGCGAAGGCCGAGACCGAGATCGCCCGGCTGCTGCGGGAGCGGGCCGTGGCGGTGGCCGAACAGGCGCTCAAGGAGGCCGAGGCGACCCAGCGGGCGCTCGCCGCGAGCCGCCCCAAGTACCCGGCCAGCCCGGCCGCGTTCGTCCGTGCCGCGTCCGTGCTGCGGCTGCTGGAGCGGCGGGCGGCGGAGCAGGAGGCGCGGCGGGAGCGGACGGCGGGCTCGGAGGTCGCGCTGCGGGCGCGTACGGCGCCGGCCGCTGCGGCCCCGGCGCCCGCGCCCGCTGTGGTGGCGCCCTCGGTGCCGGCGCCGGTGGTCCCTGCGGTGCCCACTCCGGAGCAGGCTCCGGTGGCGCAGGCGCAGGCGCAGGCGCAGGCGCAGGCGCAGGCGCAGGCGCAGGCACAGGACCAGGCACAGGCCGCGGCCCCGGCCCCGGTGCGGCCCGCGCCGGTGCGCCCGGCGCTGACCGCCACGGTCGGGCAGCTCGGCGGGACGCCGTCCGCTCCGGTCGCGGCGCCCGCTCCGGTGGAGCGGCAGCGGCCGCGGTCGGCGCAGTCCGGGGCGGTGCGCGGGCCGGGCTTCAGCTTCTTCGGCCGGGGTACGGGCGCGGCCGTGCGGGCGGCGGCCCCGGCGCCGGCGGTGGGCAGCGTCGCCGAACTGGGCGAGCGCACGGACCTGGCCGACGTGGTGGGCGACGAGGCGGTGGCCGCGCAGGCGAAGGCCGAGGCGCAGGAGGCCCAGGAGGCCCGTGAGGTGCAGGAGGCCGTGGTCGGCTCGCAGGCGTCGCAGCCGGCGGCCGAGCCGGCGCCGGGTGCGCCCGCGGTGGTGGACCTGACCCCGGAGGACGAGACCGAGCTGATCCAGCTGCCGGAGCTGCGCGCCTCGCGCTAGGGGCTCTCTTTCGGATCACGCCGGGCGCGCGACGTGATCCGAAAGAGAGCCCCTGGGGCCTGAGCCCGGGCCGGGTGCGCGAAAGCGGCGCGGGACGTCGGTGTGACCGATGTCCCGCGCCGCTCTCGTTCCGGCGGTGTGCCGGGCCGGGAGGGGCCCGGCGGGGCGTCAGAGCTGGACGCCGAAGTCCTGGGCGATGCCCGCCAGGCCGGAGGCGTAGCCCTGGCCGACGGCGCGGAACTTCCACTCGCCGCCGTTGCGGTAGAGCTCGCCGAAGATCATGGCGGTCTCGGTGGCGGCGTCCTCGGAGAGGTCGTAGCGGGCGATCTCGGCGCCGCCGGCGGCGTTCACCACGCGGATGTACGCGTTGCGGACCTGGCCGAAGCTCTGGCCGCGGGCGACCCCGTCGTAGATGGTGACGGGGAAGGTGATCTTGACGGCCTCGGCCGGCAGGCCGGCCAGGTTGACGTTGATCGACTCGTCGTCGCCGGCGCCCTCACCGGTGCGGTTGTCGCCGGTGTGCACGACGGTGTTGTCCGGGCTGCTGGTGTTGTTGAAGAAGACGAAGTGCCCGTTGGAGAGCACCTTGCCGTCCGCGTTCAGGACGATCGCGCTGGCGTCGAGGTCGAACTCGGTGCCGGTCGTGGTCCGGACGTCCCAGCCCAGGCCGACACTGACCGCGGACAGGCCCGGGGCCTCCTTGGTCAGCGAGACGTTGCCACCCTTGGAAAGGCTCACTGGCATGGCGATTGCAGTCCCTTCGTTCGCTTTTTCCGGGACAACGCAATACCCCGGTGGGTTGGTTCCGCGAAGTCCGTGAATTCTTCGTGGACGCCAATCCGCTGGCAAAGGCCTGACAATGCCCTGGTCAGATCCGGGGGAACCGGCCCTGCAGCGACCAGATGTTCGGATTGTCGGCCAGCTCGGGGTGCATATCGAAGAGGTCGGCGAGGGTGTCCTGGAGGAAGTCCCGGGCCTCGCGCCGCAGCTCGCCGTGGCGGACCACGGCGGGCGGCTCGTCCGGCAGCCAGGTCGCGGTGATCTCGACCCAGTTGAAGCGGCGGGCGAACCGCAGCAGCTCGGTGTTCTGGGTGAAGTCGAGGTCCGCGGTCTGCACCCGGGCGGCCCGGCCGCCGTCCGGGTCGCGGTCCAGCTCCTCGGCGATGTCGCACAGCGCCCAGGCGAAGTCGAGCACCGGCACCCACCCCCAGCCGGTGGACAGCTCGGCGCCCTCGGCGTCCAGGTAGACGTCGCCGCAGAACAGGTCGTACCGCAGGGACCGCACCGGGGCGGAGCGGTAGTCCGTCTGCGGGGGGTCGGGGAAGCGGTTGGAGAGGGAGTAGCCGAGCTCGATCACGTACGCCATTGTCCGGGCTGCGGGCGGTGGAGCGGAACCGGGCCGCCGGCCGTCGCGGATAACCGGGTGACCGGGCGGTGCGGGCGCGGGATGATGGACGCATGCCCGAGCCCATCCGCGTACGGGGGTCGGTGGTCGTCCCCGACGCCGAGCTCGTCTGGCGCTTCTCGCGTTCCTCCGGCCCCGGTGGCCAGCACGTCAACACCTCCGACAGCAAGGCCGAGCTGCGCTACGACCTGGCGGCGTCCAAGGCGCTGCCCGAGGTGTGGCGCGAGCGCGCGCTGGAGCGGCTGGCCGGGCGGCTGGTGGACGGCCGGGTGCTGGTGATCCAGGCCTCGGAGTTCCGCTCGCAGTGGCGCAACCGGGAGGCGGCCGCGGCCCGGCTGTCGGCGGTGCTGACCGAGGCGTGCGCGCCGCCGCCGAAGTCCCGCCGGGCGACCAGGCCGAGCCGGGGGATGGTCGAGCGCCGGCTGTCCAACAAGCGGCGCCGCTCCGAGCTGAAGCAGGGGCGGCAGTCGCCGCGGGGCGGCGAGTAGCCGGGGCGGCTCAGCCGAGGGCGCGGTAGCCGCCGCGGAAGTAGAGCAGCGGCCGGCCGGCCGGGCTGGGTACCGCGGCCTCCAGGACGCGGCCGAGCAGCAGGGTGTGGTCGCCCGCCGGTATCCGCTGTTCGGTGCGGCACTCGACGGTGGCGAGCGCGCCGTCGATCAGCGGGGCGCCGGAGCGGGGGCCGCGGTGGTGCGGGGTGTCCGCGAACAGCAGCCGGTCGCTGAGCCGGCCCTTCATGGCGAAGCGGGAGCCGAGCGCCTTCTGCCCCTCGGTGAGCAGCGAGACCGCCCAGGTGTCGGTGCGGGAGAGCACCTCGTCCATCCGGGAGTCCTCGCGGACCGAGATCAGGACCAGCGGCGGCTCCAGCGACACGGACAGGAAGGACGTGGCGGTCATGCCGACGTCCTCGCCGTCCTCCGGGTCGTGGACGGTCACCAGGCTCACGCCGGAGGCGAGCTGGGAGAGTGCCGCCCGGAACTCGTCGGGCGTGGAGTGGGAGGCAGCTTCGGGCTGCGGGGACGAGTACACGTACCGCACGGTAGTCGGCGTCCGCCGGAATCGGCATCGGGCCGAGGTCGTAGGACCAGCGGCGCACGGGGCGGGGCTGCGGCCGGGTTCGGGACTCACCCTCAGGAGTGAAGCAAGGGGCCTGCCGGGCGGCAGCGGGCTTCAGCGCGAGGCCGGTGCGGTCGACCAAGGGAAATATTCCGATAGCGCTTTATGTCCCGCTATGGGGCGGATGAGCTGATTAAGGGTGCATTAGTGTCGTGTGATTTAAGTCACAAGTGATGGCCTATTGCTGACCGAGCGTGCCGAACGCTGTGCTCCCTGTGATTCAGTTCTTCTGGCAATCGGACGATAACCAATCAAGAACTATCCGAAGCAGCCGGGGAGCCCCCGCATGGAAGCCGAGTCGGAGCCGTACGTCCGTCTCGCGACCCTCCGCACCTTGCACCGGGTCGTGGCGGACCTCAACGCTGCCCGCAGCCTGGCGGGCACGCTGCAGGCCGTCGTCGAGGGTGCGGTGCACGGGCTCGGCTTCGACGCCGCCGCGGTCAGCCTGGTCCGCCCGGACGGGGACCTCGTGGTGGCGGCCGTCTGGGAGCTGGAGGAGAGCACCATGGGCGGCCCCTCCGTCCTGCTCGGCCAGGTCGGCTCCCGGGAGTCCTGGGACCGACTGCTCGGCGTCAGCGACCACTGGGGCACCCTGCGCTTCCTGCCGTACGACCGCGGCTGGGCCGTCGCCAGCGACATCCCGCGCTGGATCGGGGACGGCCCGCTGCCCGTCTACGCCAACGACTGGCACCCCGCCGACGGGCTGCTCGCCCCGATGTACAGCGCCGGCGGCGACCTGCTCGGCGTCCTCTCGGTGGACCGCCCGCGCAGCGGCAAGCGGCCCGGGGCGTGGACCCGCGAGGCGCTGGAGATGTTCTCGCTGCAGGCCTCCATCGCGATCGGCAACGCCCGGCTGCGGGCCGAGATGCAGCGCGCACTGGCCCGCCTGGAGAAGGAGCAGCAGGCCCTGCGGGCCAGCGAGGAGAGCTTCCGCCAGGCCTTCGAGTACGCGCCCAGCGGGATGGCCATCACCGAACTGCACGGCGCCGGGCGCGGCCAGCTGACCAGGGTCAACGACGCGCTCTGTCGCCTGCTCGGCCGCCCCCGCGCGGTGCTGCGCCAGCAGAGCTTCGCCGACCTCGTGCACCCGGAGGACCGGGCGCTGCTGGAGCGCACCAGCGCCGAGAGCGGCCGGGCGGAACTGCGGCTGTCCCGGCGGGACGGCGGCTACCAGTGGGTGTGCCTGCGCAACTCGATCGTGGCGGACGCGGCCGAGGGCCCGAGCTTCCTGCTCACCCACGTCGAGGACATCGAGGACCGCAAGCGGCACGAGTTCCAGCTCGCCCACCGGGCCAGCCACGACGCGCTCACCGGCCTGCCGAACGGCGCCGAACTGAAGGCCCGGCTGGGCCGCCGGCTCTGCGCCGAGCCGCAGACCGTCGGGGCCCCCGCCGGGCCGGGCGAGCCGGCCTACCCGGCGCCGTACGGCTACCCGGCCGACTCCTACAGCGCGCACGCCGCGTACGACCGGCTGGAGGGCGCGGACCCGTACGGCGGGCCGGTGCACGGCTACGGGATGCCCGAGGGCGGCCCGCCGTACGGCCTCGCCCCGGGCTACGGGGAGCACGTGCACGCGGTGGTCCCGGCCGACCAGGGCCCGGGCGGCGAGGCGTGGTCCGCACCGTTCCGCTCCGGCGTCGCGGCGTCGCCGGACAAGGGGCTCGCGGTGCTCTTCTGCGACCTGGACGGCTTCAAGTCGATCAACGACCGGTTCGGCCACAACGCGGGCGACGCGGTGCTGGTCGAGGTCGCCCGGCGGCTGAGCCAGGCCGTCCGGGACGGCGACACGGTGGCCCGGCTCGGCGGCGACGAGTTCGTCGTGCTGGCCGACGGGATCGGCCGCGAGGAGGCCAAGGACCTGGCCCACCGGCTGCGGGGCGCGATCATCCCGCCGATGCGGATCGACGGCCGGGCGATGCGGGTGGGGGTGAGCCTCGGGGTCGGCTGGGCGGGCTGCGGGATGAGCATCGAGGAGGTGCTGCACACCGCGGACGAGCGGATGTACGACGAGAAGCGGGCCCGGGGCGGCGCGGTGCGCGGCGCGCGGGGCGAGCGTTCGCACCGACGGGCGGGCTGAACCCCGCCGGTCCTGGTTACCCACGGGTTGTCAAGGGCTCTTTTCCGGCTGTCACAAAGGACAGGTAGGGTTCCCGGGTACGACAGCGTCCATGATCTGCGCCGGCGGCCCCGCATCCCGGCGGCGCGAACCGGATGGGGGAGTTGACCACCGTGACGACCGCCGGCAACAACGGAGCGCCCGAGGGCGGTGCCCCGCAGGACGACGACCCGTTCGGCTACCTCTACCGCCCGGCGGAGGGTGCCTCCGGGCAGCCGGCCGAGCCACAGCAGGGCGTGCCCCGGACGCCGTACAGCCGTCCGATGGAGGTCGGCCGGGCCCAGTACGGGCAACAGCCCTACCAGCCGCGGCCGCAGCAGCCCCAGTACGGCCAGCAGGCGGGGCCGCAGCAGGGCTACCCCGGCGGCCAGCAGCCGTACCCGCCGCAGCAACAGCAGCCCGAGTACGGCACCGCGCCCACCCAGCAGACCCGTTACGCCGAGCACTCCCGGCCGCAGCCGGGGGAGGACCGGTCGAGCAGCGGCCGGAGCAAGGGCGCGGTGATCGGCGCGGTCGCGGTGGTCGCGGCCATAGCGATCGGCGCGGGGATCGCGCTCTCCACGGGCGACCCGGACGGCGACAGGACCGCCAAGGGCGGCGCCCAGACCACCGCCGCGGCTCCCCCCAGCACCCCGGCGACCGGCAGTTCGTCCCCGACCGCCTCGGCCTCGGCGAGCACCACCGCCCCGGCCGGCCCGTTGACCGTGGACGCGGGCCAGCTCCAGGCCCAGAACGCGCCGTCCGGCAACGGCGTCAAGGGCACCAAGTCCGCCGACGGCAGCTACCTGACGCTCCAGCCGGGCGGCTCGGTGACCTGGAGCGGCGAGGTCGCCGCGGCCGGCACCTACAAGCTGAACGTGCACTACAACAACACCGGCGGGGACCTGAAGGGCGCCGCCTCGGTGAACGGCAAGGACTGGCCGAGCGGGCTGCTCTTCAAGAACTACGCGTCCGGCAAGGACCCGGCGTCCTCCTGGTTCAACACCTGGATACTCCCGCAGCTCCAGGCCGGGGCGAACACCATCACCTTCACCGTGCCCTCCGGTTCGATCCTGATCGACCAGATCACCCTCGAACCGAATGCGACCGGCTGATCGGCAGAGAGGCAGAGCGGCTGACCGGCTGAGCCGGAACGCGAGACGGCCGCCCGACCCCGTGGGGGAAGGGCGGCCGTCGGCGTTCCGGCGGGCCGTCAGGAGGGCTTCACCACGTCGAAGCGCTCGCCGCCGAGGACCCAGCGGCCGCGGCGCATGACGGCGACCAGGTCGTAGCCCTCGGAGTCGAGCACCACCAGGTCGGCCTGCTTGCCGGCCTCCAGCGAGCCGATCGAGTCGGCGAGGCCCAGCAGGCGGGCCGGGGTGGCGGACAGCGACTCGACGGTCTGGTTCAGCGTCAGGCCGTTGACGGTGAGCGAGCGCTTGAACGCGACGTCCAGGGTGAGCGTGGAGCCCGCGATGGCGCCGCCCTCGACCAGCCGGGCGACGCCGTCCTTGACCTCGACCTGGAGCGGGCCGAGCGGGTAGAGGCCGTCGCCCATGCCGGCCGCGCCCATCGCGTCGGTGATCAGGGCGAC
>NZ_JBFBFU010000040.1:0-68471 GCF_040684355.1 Kitasatospora sp. NPDC091276
CGTGCCGGACCAGGATGTGGCGCACCTTGGCCGAGTCCATCAGCGGGTCGTACGCGGGAAGGATGGCCCCGCCCGGGATGCCGAAGACGGTGTCCACTCCGATCTCTTCGAGTGAACGGATCAATGCCTGGGCGCCGGTCGTCCCGGACTCCACGAGCCCGGTCCGGGCGTCGGGGGTGAACGGCGCGGGGGTCGATTCGGTGGTCTCGGTGCTGTGGGTGGTCACGGGGGACTCGCTCAACTGGGTCATCTGACAATCTCTCGGTTTCGTCGACGTGGTGGTCCGGCGGGGAGTGCCGGGTGGTGTCCGTGGCCGGGGCCGCTGCGGTGCGCGGCGCCGTTGGGCGGCCAGGGACGTGTCGGGGAAACCGGGGCAGCAGGGTCTGTCTCCGCGCCGGTCGTCGGTCGTCGCGTGCTGAGGGGTGTTTCAGCGCTCGGTGCGACGCCGTGCCGTCAGGAAGCGGTGGCCGGAAGGGAGTTGCCCGGCCCGCAAGGAGTGTCTCGCGTCTCAGCCCTTGTTCGTGGGCGAGTGGTGGGTGAAGAGCAGGAAGACCAGGGCGATGGCGGCGATGGCCGCGCCGAGGCCGTACACGGTCGCGGCGCCGGCGCCGAGGGTGGCGCCGCCGACGATGGTGCCGAGGCCGATTCCGAGGTAGATGGAGGAGGAGTTGAGGGAGACCACCAGCGGGGCCTCCTGGGGGGCGACCTCGATCAGGCGGTGCTGCTGCGGCGGTGTCTGGCACCAACTGCTGGCGCCCCAGAGGAGGACCAGCAGGCCGACGACGGGCTTGAGGTCGGAGTCGGAGGCGGCGAGCCAGGCGAGGGACCCGAGGGCGACGACCATGGCGGTGTAGCCGACGATCAGGACCTTGGTGGAGCCCCAGCGGTCGGTGGTGTAGCCCGCGGCGAGGTTGCCGATGACGGCGCCGAGGCCGTACAGGAAGAGCATCCACAGGATGGAACTCTCGGGCACCTTGACGGCTTCCAGCATGGGCACGCTGTAGGCGTACGCGGTGTAGCTGGCGCCCATGCCGAGGACGGTGAGCGGCAGGACGGCGAGGACGGCCGGCCGGCGAAGGACGGCGAGGCGGGTGCGTAGCGGCACCCGGACGTTGCCGGGGAGCCACGGCATGATCAGGCGCAGTATCACGGCGACGAGCAGGCAGAGTCCGGCGACGAGGCCGAGGGCGGTGCGCCAGCCCAGCCAGTGGCTGGCGGCGTTGCCGAGCGGCACGCCGAGAGCGGTGGCGATGGTGAGGCCGCCGATGACCACGGCGAGGGCTCGGGCCCGCAGTTCGGGGCGGACGAGGGAGGCGCTGACGGCTCCGGCGTTGGGGGTGTAGGCGGCGGCGCCGGCGGCGGCGATGATGCGGCTGATGATCAGCACGGCCATGTTGGGGGCCAGTGCCGAGCCGAGGTTGGCGATGCCGAGCGTGAACAGTGCGGTGATCAGCAGGGTTCGGCGGGGAAGCCGGGCGAGGAGGGTGGCCAGGACGGGGGAGAGGACGGCGTAGGCGGCGGCGAAGACGGTGATCGACTGGCCGGCCGTGGCCGGGGAGACGTGCAGGTCCTGGGCCATGGAGGGGAGGAAGCCGGCCACGACGAAGGCGTCCGTGCCGACGGCGAACGTCCCTAAGGCGAGGACGAGGGTGGAGGACAGGCCGCCCTGGGGTGGTGAGCCGGGTTCGGCCGGAGCTTTCCGGTCGGCCGGAATCGAGACACTGGACATCCAGATTCTCCTTGCGGGTCGGTGCGCGTGCTGTGGTGTCGCCGCGCGGTGAGGCGGTCGGACCGTCGGGCGGTGCGGTCAGCCGGTCATGCGGGCGTAGTGGCGTCGGGTGCGGTCGGCGGCCCCGCCCGGTGCGGCGGCCATGAGGTCGGCCACCGTCTGCCCGGCGAGTTCGCGGCGCCAGGCCAGTTCGGCCTTGCGCATCGCGGTGGCGATCCCGCACGGCTGTCGGAACTCCCGTGCGATGGCGCCACCGCCGTCCGCGCGCTGGCGGATCTCGGTGCAGCGGAACACGTCGTCGGGGCCCTCGATGGCGGCGACCACGTCCATCAGGGTGATCTTCTCCGGCCGTCGGCCCAGCCGGAAGCCGCCCTTGGAGCCCGGTGTCGAGCTCAGGATGCCGGCCCGGACCAGTGCCTGTAGGCGCTTGGTCAGGTAGGCCGGCGGCAGGTCGAACCAGGCCGCCAGCCGTGCCGTCGGAACCGGTTGCTCACTGTCGAGCCATGCCAGGGTGAGGCAGCAGTGCAGGCCCCACTCGACTCCTTCACCCATTCGCATAACCAGGACAATACACGTCCAGGTTCTGCGACGCAGGCCGGGCGCGCCGGAGGTCCGGAATATGTCAAGTCGCGGCCCGACGAGGGCGTTGCGGCCCTGCCGGACCTCCGGTACAACGGTGAGCAGCCGACCGGTCAGGCCCGCGAATCGGGCCTGAGGACCACCCGTCTGCCGTGCAGCTCGCCGCGTTCCATTCGGCCGTGGACCTCGGCGGCGGCGCTCAGCGGAAGGGTCTCGACCACCAGGGGGCGCAGCCGTCCGGCCGCGAGCAGGCGGTTGATGCCGACGGCGGCCTCGGCCAGTTCGGTGCTGGTCGCATGCGAGATCACGAAGCCGGCGATCGAGCAGTCCTTCATGTAGAGCGGCCCGACCGGGAGGACCGGCCGCGAGCGGGCGCCGGCCAGCAGGACGATCCGTCCGCGCGGGGCGAGCAGGTCGACGGCGGTGGCCAGGTCGTTCTCCCCGGACGTGTCGAGGTGGAGGTCGACGCCACCGGGGCAGGCCTGGGCGAGCCGTTCGGCGAGGTCCGGATCGCGGTAGTCCAGGGCCTCGGCCGCACCCAGGGCGAGGCACTGTTCCAGGTCCCGGGCGGAGGCGGTGGCGACGACCCGGGCCCCGGCGTCGACGGCGAGGGTGACCAGCGCGGAGCCGACGTTCCCGGCCGCGCCGGCCACCAGGACGGTCTCACCGGCCCGCAGGCGGCCGTGCGTGAACAGGCCGAGGTAGGCGGTCGCGGCCGGATGGACGACGGCGACGGCCTCCTCGGGGAGGACGCCCTCAGGGAGGTGGTAGAGGCGGTCGGCGGGGACGACGACCTGCTCGGAGGCGGCGCCCTGGCGCCCGCCGTGGCCGAGGCTGTTGGTCCACACCCGGTCGCCGACGGCGAAGCCGGGGGCGGCCGGCCCGGCCGCGGCGACGGTGCCGACCAGGTCGCGGCCGATCACGAACGGGAACGCGACCGGGGTGCGGAAGAGGCCGGAGCGGACGAAGGTGTCCACCGGGTTGACGGTGGTGGCCGTGACGTCGACCAGGATGTCGGTCGGCCCAGGACGGAGGGAGGGAAGTTCGCCGTAGCGGATGTTCTCGGGCGGCCCGAGGGCCTCGATGAAGGCTGCTCGCATGCTCGGAGAGTCTTCCACCGGTCAACGCCGGGGTGCCGCACGGAAGCCGTTTGTTCGTCAACTCGCGCGCGGTCGGCCCGCCCCTGATGGCCCCGGCACACCCCACCGGGCGGCTCCGGGGGCGATCGCGCCTGCTCGCGCGCTCTGTCCGGTGGTCCGGCCATAGGCCGCGCGTGCAGCCGTGTGCCCGGTGCACCTGGGCCCGGCCTGAGCCCTCTGCATACCGTCGACCCATCTGAAGATGCGTCTGCCATGTAGAGGTTGGGGATCTCGATGAGCGACTTCGCCCTGCACATCAGGGACACGCGAACACCCGGGCGCACGCCGGGCGTCGGCAGTTCCCACGACATCGTCCTCTCGGAGCTGTGCCCGGCGCTGTTCGCGTCGCTGCCCCGGGCGGACCAGCGCCGCAAGGGTGTGGAGTACCTGCGCGGACTGCTGGGCGCGGAGGGCCGCAAGTCGGTGCGCAACATCGCGCGGCTGATCGGCGGGCAGGCCACGGAGCAGAACCTGCACCACTTCATCAGCAGCTCCACCTGGGAGTGGGACCCGGTGCGCGCCGCGCTGGCGCACTACGTGACGTCCGTCGCGCCGCCGCAGGCCTGGGTGGTGCAGCAGACGGTCATCCCGAAGGCCGGGGAGCACTCGGTGGGCGTGGATCGCCGGTTCATCTCCTCGCTCGGCCAGGTGCTCAACGCGCAGCAGGCGGTGGGCGTCTGGGCGGCGTCCGAGGAGGTGAGCATGCCGGTGAACTGGCGGCTGCACCTGTCCCGGGCGTGGCTGGACGACGTGCCGCGGCGCAGCCAGGCGTCCATCCCGGCGAGTGTGGACACCCGGACGCTGGGCGACTGCTCGGTCGAGGCGGTGCTGGAGCTGACCTCGGACTGGCGGCTGCCCACGCTGCCGGTGGTGATGGACGTCCGGGAGCTGGACGGGATGAAGGCGCTGCGGCGGCTGCGCGCGGCGGGGGTGCCGTTCCTCGTGCGGATCAACAGCACGCTGCCGCTCCGCCCGGCCGAGGGGGCCGGGCACGGCGCGGAGGCGATGCCGGCCCACCGGATCATCGGGGCGTGCCGGGACCGCAGGCGGATGGTGACCTGGACCGACCACGGCCAGGACGCCGGGCTGCGTACCGCGCTGGTCGGTGCCGTCCGGGTGCGGACGGTGACCGGGGCGGCCCGCTCCCCGGTAGTGAGCCGCAGGCCGGACGGCCCGGACCGTGACCTGCTGCTGCTCGGCGCGGGCAGCTCCGGCCGGCGCTGGCCGCAGGAGCTGTGGCTGGCCGACGTCCCGGACGCCACGCCGGCCCAGCTGTTCCGGCTGAGCCTGCGGATCGGCCGGGTCGAGCGGGACTTCGACGAGATCGCGGACCGCACCGGCATCCGCGACTACACCGGCCGTTCCTTCAACGGCTGGCACCGCCATGTCACCCTCGCCTCGGCCGCACACGCGGTCGTGGCCCTCTCCCACACCGGCGGCCGCTCGCTCCGCCGCGTGAGCTAGGGGCACTCTTCCGGATCACGCCCGCGCCCCGACAGTCACTAGGTCCCTTGGTCGACTCCCGCCGACGGGCCGTCCTTGACGAGGAGGTCGCGGACGCGCGAGAGCCGTAGGGCGAGCTGGACTTCGAGCGCTTGGCCGGGGTCCTGCCAGTCGGGGCCGAGCAGTTCCGCGACGCGTTCCAGGCGGCGGGCGACGGTGTTCGGGTGGACGTGCAGCTTCTGGGCGGCCCGGGTGGGGCTGGCTCCGGTCTCGAAGTAGGCGTCCAGGGTGCGGCCGAGGTCGGTGAACCGCTGCCGGTCGTACTCGAGCACCGGACCGATGACCGAGTCGACGAAGGAACGGACGTCCCGGTTGTCGGCGAGCAGGACACCGAGGAAGCCCAGCTCCCGGGGGGAGGCCGAGCGGCCGGTGGCGTCGAGGGCGATCATCGCCTCCAGGCAGCGCAGCGCCTCCTGGTGGCAGTGGTAGACCGAGGCGGCGTCCGCGACCGGCCCGGCCGCCGCCACCGTGACCGGTTCGCTGAGCAGCGGGGCGAGTTCGTTCAGGACGGCCCGGGCCGTCGTGCCGGCGTCGGTGCCGGGCAGCAGCAGCACGGCGTTGCCGCCGTGCCCGACCCGCAGCCCGTTCAGTCGCTGGGCCAGGCCCGTGGCCAGGGCGCAGGCCCGGCCGACCGCTCGGGCCTCGGGGCGGACGACCACCACCACGTGCGGCGTGGCCAGGTTGATGCCGAGCCGGCGGGCGCGCTCCTCCAACTGCTGCGGCGGGCGCTGGGCGCTGGTGAGCAGGTCCTCCATCAGCTCGCCGTGGGCGCGGCCCTGCACGACGGTGGTGTCGCCGGTGCGCAGCAGCTGCACCGCCACCGCCTGGGCGGCCAGGTGCAGCAGTTCGTCGATGCCGGTCGCGGGGAGGTCCTCGGGGCGGAACACCAGGGTGCCGAGTACCTCGCCTCCGGCGGTGACCGGGGCCGCCCAGAGGCCGTCCGCGGTGTGGACCGGGCGTTTGGCGGCGTGCACCTCCGCGGCGGCGGGTCCGGTCTCGGGCATCCGGCCGGTGGTGGTCAGGACGGTGCCGTCCGCCGCGTGGATCCGCAGCGCGCCACCGAGGTTCCGGCTCACGGCTTCGGCGAGACCGTGGAGTTCGCAGTCGGTCAGCGCCCGTTCGATCAGCTCGTGATGGATGCGCCGGTGCTCGCTGAGCTCCCGCAGCGACTCGGTGGTGCGTCCGTGCTCCTCGCGCAGGGTCTGCGCGGTGGCCTTGGCGTCGTCGAGGACGAGGGCGCGCTGGACGGCCAGGCCGGCGAGCTCGCCGAGCAGGTTCGTGGTGGAGATCTCCTCCGGGGTGTAGTGCCGCACATTGCGGTCGGCGACGTAGAGCGCGCCGAAGGGGTGCGGGCCGTAGCTCAGCGGGACGGCCATGATCGCGCGCAGCGCCTCGGCCCGGACCACCTCGTCGATGTCGGTGCTGTGCTGGATCCGGTCGTCGTCGAGGTAGTCCGGGGTCCAGACCGGCGCGAGGTTGGCGACGGCGGCGTGGCCGAGTCCGGAGCCGCCGGTCAGCTGGAGGCCGACGTTGAGCGTGGAGGTGTGGCCGTCCGACGCCCGGATGTAGGACAGGCCGTCCTCCGGTCCGGGGAAGCTGACGTACGCCATGTCCGAGCCGAGGAGCAGGCGCGAGCGCCGGGTGACGACCTTGAGCACCCCGTCGAGGGTGTCGGGGACGAGGAGGTCCCGGGCGGTGTCGAGCAGCGCGGACAGGCCCGCCTCGCGTTGCTGGCGCCCGCGGCGCTGGGCGCAGATGTCCAGTCCGAGCCGGACGGCCCGCTCCAGTGCGGCCGTCTCGGCCTCGCGGGCGCCGCCGCGGGCGGCCTCGGCAAGCAGTGACTCGATGCGCGCCGGTGGTGCCTCCGCCACCAGCAAGGTCAGTACCGTCAGCGCGTCAGGCCGCTTACGGACCCCCTGTTGGGCCATGCCCTACCCCCACCCGTGCACATCAGCCTTTTTGCCTGGCACATGCCAGGTAATGCAAAGTGTTTATCATGTCACTTTGGGTGGGGCTCGGATGATTCCACGGTTTGGACGGTGGAAGGGGCACCGCCGAGTGGCCCCGATGTGTTGCCGGGTCACCTTCCCGCCGACCGCGCCGGTTGAGGAGGATGACGTGGTGGCCACCGGGGAGGTGGTCCGGGCGGCAACGCCCAGCTGGCGCGGTGGGGGGCACGGGCGGACGGCATGAAGGCGCTACAGGACTACCGCCGTTCGCTGGAACGGAGCAGGGCCGCGCTGGAGCACCCGCACCGGCCCGCGACCTTCCGGCTCTGCGGCCGTGAATGGGACCTGCTGCCAGGGATTTTCGCCCCGGTCTACTCGCCCACCAGCGAGATCTCCATGCGCCTGCTCGGTCTGGACGACCCGCGGGCCGCCGGGCGCTCCGGCTCGCTGCTGGAGATCGGCTGCGGCACCGGCGTCATCGCGGTGGCCGCAGCACTGGCCGGGCATGCGCGGGTGGTGGCCGGCGACATCAACGAGGCCGCCGTCCGCAACACCGAGCTGAACGCCCACCGGCACGGCGTCGCCGACCGCGTCCACAGCGTGCACAGCGACCTGTTCGCCGCGCTGGCGCCCGAGGAGCGCTTCGACACCGTCTTTTGGCACTCCAACTACGTGCTCGCGCCGGAGGACTACCGCTACCGGACGATGCACGAGCGCGGCTACGTCGACCCGGGCTACGCCGCCCACCGCCGCTTCCTCGTCGAGGCTCCGGGCCGGCTGGCTCCGGGCGGCTCGGTGCTGCTGCACTTCAGCGAGCGCGGCGACCTGACGGCGCTCCGCCGGATCGCCGAGGAGTGCGGGCGCACCCTGCGGGTGGTGCGCAGCGGCGTCTTCCCGGAGGGCGAGGAGGAGGTCGCGCACATGTTGATCGAGGTGACCGTGGCGCGCGGCCGGTCCGGCGGCGAGACGGCACCTGGTACCGGCTTCTGACGTCCGGGCCCGGCGGCCCGATCTGCCACGCCGACTTCGGCACATGCCACGAGGTGCCGGCGCACGGTGGTCCGCCCACCCCCGGGGGATGCGCGGGCCACCGGAGTCCGGCCGTGCTGTACGGCGTCCGGACGGGGCGCGCGCCCGAGCCGTTCCATGGCCGGATCTCGCCGGTCCGCCACCTCGGGACGGACCCCGTCGAGGGTCCGCCGTCACCGTTCTCCGTCGCGCCGGGGCGACATCTGACGGAGTGTGCCGCCACCTGATGGAGTATCCGCCACCTGACGAAGTGCGGGGGCGGGCGTTGGCGACACCTGGTGGCACGCCACAAGATCTGGAAGAGCCTCAGCCGTTCGGCGGCCGGCGGACCGCTGCCGGACCGGGACCCGGCCCGCGGGCCGGCCGCCCCTCCCTGACCCGTGCCATCCACAGCCTCGCCATGACGCCCTTCCGTGCGCGCCGCCGAGCCGGCGCACGTCGGCGACAAGTACACCAGCTTCTGCGATCCCCGGCTCAACCCCGGCCAGGCCATCACCGTGGTCTCCGCCTGGGAGGGCCGACCCGCCGCGCCGGGAACGGCGCCACGCACCACCACACCGAGAGCGACCGAGAGCAACCGAGAGAGCAACGGGCCGGCCACGCGTCGGCCCCGAGGGAGGTCCGGCAGTGACGAACACGATCGCCCTGGTCACCGGGGCAGCAGGCGGCATCGGCGCGGCCGTGGTCCGCGCCCTGGCCGAACAGGGCACCGCGGTGGCCGCGGCGGACCGCGACGAGGAGGGCCTGCGCAAGACCGTGGCCGCCCTCGCCGAGGAGGGCCTGCGGGCCGAGGCCTACCCGGTGGACGTCAGCGACCACCGCGCCGTCGACCTGCTCGTCGACCGGGTGGAGCGCGAACTCGGGCCGGTGGACCAGCTGGTGAACGCCGCCGGGGTGCTGCGCCTCGGCGAGGTCCGGGACTTCTCCGTCGAGGACTGGACGGCCACCTTCGCGGTCAACGTCAACGGCGTCTTCCACGTGTCCCGCGCGGTGGTCGACCGGATGATCCCGCGCGGGCGCGGCGCCATCGTCACCGTCGCCTCCAACGCCGCCCGCACCCCGCGCACCGAGATGGCCGCCTACGCCGCTTCCAAGGCCGCCGCGACGATGTTCACCAAGAGCCTCGGCCTGGAGGTCGCCAGGTACGGCATCCGCTGCAACCTCGTCGCCCCCGGATCCACCGACACCCCGATGCTCACCTCGATGTGGCACGACGAGTCCGGCCCGCAGGGCACCCTGCACGGTCGCGCGGACGCTTTCCGGGTCGGCATCCCGCTCAACAAGCTGGCCAGCCCTGCCGACATCGCCGCCGCCGTGCTCTTCCTGCTCTCCGACGCGGCCGGCCACATCACCCTGCACGACCTCACCGTCGACGGCGGCGCCGGCCTCGGCGCCTGACCGGCTCGCCCAACTCACCATTCCCCCAGGAGAGTCCACCGCATGGCAGGCATTCCGACCATCGAGCCCTATCCGATGCCGACCGCGGGCGAGCTGCCCGACAACACCGTGTCGTGGACCGTCCGCCCGGACCGCGCGGTGCTGCTCGTGCACGACATGCAGCGCTACTTCCTGCGCCCCTTCCCGGCGGACGAGGCACCCGGCCGGGAGCTGCTGCACAACGCCGCCCTGCTGCGCCGCCAGGCCGCCGAGCTCGGCGTGCCGGTCGCCTACACCGCCCAGCCGGGCGGCATGACCACCGAACAGCGCGGGCTGTTGCTGGACTTCTGGGGCCCCGGGATGCGGATGGACCCGGTCGACCGCGAGGTCGTCGAGTCGCTCGCCCCGGCCCCCGGCGACTGGCTGCTCACCAAGTGGCGCTACAGCGCCTTCTTCCGCTCCGACCTGCTCCAGCGGATGCGCGAGGAGGGCCGCGACCAGCTGATCCTGTGCGGCGTGTACGCCCACGTGGGCGTACTGATGACGGCCGTCGACGCCTTCACCAACGACATCCGGCCGTTCCTGGTCGCCGACGCCGTCGCGGACTTCTCCGCCGCCCACCACCGGCTCGCCCTGGAGTACGCCGCCGCGCGCTGCGCGATGCTGATCACCGCCAAGGAGACCTTCGCATGACCGACCGGACGACGGACCGGGCGAGCGAGCGGACGACGGGCCGGGCGAGCGGGCGGACGACGGGCCGGACGACCGAGGAGCTGCTGCGCCGGGTGCTCGCGGAACGGCCGCCCGCCTTCGCCCTCCTGCACCGGCCCGAGACCACCGGCCCGGGCACGCTGGACGTCCTGTTCGGCGAGGTCGCCACCGCGGACACGCTGGACGGTGTCCCGCTGGGCCCCGAGCCCGGCCGCCCGGGCCCGGAGGTCCTGGTCCTGGTCCCGTACCGGCAGATCGCCGAGCGCGGCTTCGAGGCCCGGGACGACGGTGCCCCGCTGCTCGCCATGACGGTGACCGAGCACGCCACCGTCGACCTCGGCGAAGCGCTGGCGCTGATCCCGGACCGGCCCACCGAGCTGACCGGCGCCCGCTTCGACCTCGGCGACGAGGAGTACGCCGACATCGTCCGCCGGGTGGTCGCCGAGGAGATCGGGCAGGGCGTCGGCGCCAACTTCGTCGTCCGCCGCACCTTCCTGGCCGAGATCAGCGACTACACCCTGCACGCCGCGCTGGCCTTCTTCCGCCGGCTGACCGAGCGCGAGGCGGGCGCCTACTGGATCTTCGTCGTGCACACCGGGGAGCGGACCTTCGTCGGCGCCAGCCCCGAGCGGCACATCAGCCTGGCCGACGGCGTCGCCGTGATGAACCCGATCAGCGGCACCTACCGCTACCCGCCCTCCGGCCCCACCCTGGCCGGCGTGATGGACTTCCTCGCCGACCGCAAGGAGGCCGACGAGCTCTACATGGTGGTCGACGAGGAGCTCAAGATGATGGCCCGGATCTGCGAGGGCGGCGGCCGGGTGGTCGGCCCGTACCTCAAGGAGATGGCCCGGCTCGCGCACACCGAGTACCTCATCGAGGGCCGAACCGACCGCGACCCGCGCGAGATCCTCCGCGAGACGATGTTCGCCCCGACCGTCACCGGCAGCCCGCTGGAGAGCGCCGCCCGGGTCATCCGCCGTCACGAGCCCGCCGGGCGCGGCTACTACAGCGGCGTGGCCGCGCTGATCGGCCGGGACGAGCGCGGCGGGCGCACGATGGACTCCGCGATCCTGATCCGCACCGCCGACATCGACACCGCCGGCCGGATCCGGATCGGGGCCGGCGCCACCCTGGTGCGCCACTCCGACCCGGCCTCCGAGGTCGCCGAGACCAGGGCCAAGGCGGCCGGGCTGCTGGCCGCGCTGGAAGCCGGAGGCCCGCGCACCTTCGCCGGTCACCCCCGGGTACGGGCCGCGCTGGAGCGGCGCAACACCGTCATCTCGGACTTCTGGCTGGCCGAGGACGCGGACCGCGGCCGGCGACTCGCCGAATTCGCCGGGCGCCGGGTGCTCGTGATCGACGCCGAGGACACCTTCACCGCCATGATCGGCCACCAACTCCAGTCACTCGGGCTTGAGGTGACGATCCGTCGGTTCGACGAGCACTACGCCTTCGACGGCTTCGACCTGGTCGTGATGGGCCCGGGGCCGGGCGACCCGCGGCAGGCCGACCACCCCAAGATCGCCAGTCTGCGCGCCACCGTGGCCGAGTTGCTCGCCCGGCGGCGCCCGTTCGTCGCGGTCTGCCTCAGTCACCAGGTGCTGTCCACCCTGCTCGGCCTGCCGCTGCGCCGCCGGGACGTCCCCAACCAGGGCGTCCAACGCGAGATCGACCTGTTCGGCGCTCGCGAGCGGGTGGGCTTCTACAACACCTTCGCCGCCGTCAGCCCGCACGACACGGTCGACGTGGACGGCGTCGGCACCATCGAGGCCGTCCGCGACCGGGAGACCGGTGAGGTACACGCCCTGCGCGGCCCGCACTTCGCGTCCATGCAGTTCCACGCCGAGTCGGTGCTCACCCAGGACGGCCCCCGGATCGTCGGCGGCCTGATCGCCGAGGTCCTCCGTGCCGGAGCGATCCTTGCCGGGTAGTCTCCGGGAGACCGCACGGGAGAGGGGCCGACAGGATGGGCGATGACCGCGCCACCGGCGAATGGGGAGCGGAACTGCTCGACGTCGGGGCCTACCTGGCCCGCACCGGTGTTTCCGGTCCGCTGCCCCCCGAACCCGGGACGCTGCGCCGGCTGCACCGCGCCCACCTGCTGGCCCTCCCGTTCGAGAACCTCGACATCCCGCTCGGCCGCGGCGTCCCGCTCGACCTGGACCGCGTCCAGGCCAAGCTGGTCGCCGGCGGCCGCGGCGGCTACTGCTTCGAACAGAACCTGCTCTTCGCCGCGGTGCTGGAACGCCTGGGCTTCCAGGTCACCAGGCTCGCCGCCCGAGCCCTGCTGAACGCCGGCCGACCGCTGCCACGCACCCACCTGGTGCTGCTGGTGACGGTCGGCCGGACGCGTTTCCTCGCCGACGTCGGCTTCGGCGACAAGGGGCCGCTGGAGCCGCTGCCGCTGACCGACGGCGCCCTGGCCGAGCCCGACGGCTGGACTCACCGGCTCCGCCGGGTCGGCTCGGAGCCGGACTGCTGGGTGCTCGAACTCCTTCGCCCCGACGGGTGGTTGCCGCTCTACCGGTTCGAGACGGGCCTGCCGCTGCACCAGGTCGACTGCGTGGTGATGAACCACTACACCTCCACCCACGAGCGCTCCCCGTTCACCGGCCGGGCCTACCTGTCCAAGATCACGTCGCAGCGCCGGCTCTCCCTCGACGGCCGGCGGCTGGTCGTCGGCCGCGCCGACGGCACGACGGAGGCCGCGGACCTCACCGACGAGCGGTACGCCGCCGTCCTCGCGGAGGACTTCGGTGTCCGGCTCGGGCCCGGGGACCTGCGGTCCGTCCTGCGCAGCCTGCCGGACATCGGCTCCTCCTGACACGCGTCGGCCCCGGCGGGTCTCACGACACCGCCGGGGCCGACGCCTTCCTCGGCTCAGGCCTCCTCGGCTGCGGCCAGCTCCCTGGCCAGCTCCAGCCGCTTCACCTTGGTCGTGGCGGTGTGCGGCAGTTCGTCCAGCCGACGCTGCACCGGCGGGGCCAGCGTGGGCAGGCCGGCCACCGCGCGGTTCCAGCGGGCGAGGTCGAGCGGCTGGTCGTCCCGGGTGCAGACCACGGGCACCGGGGCCCTGTCCCCGCCGGGCACGATGATCACCTCCAGCAGCTCGGGCAGCCGGGTGAACAGCTTGTCCTCCAGGTCCAGGGTGCTGTTGATCCCCGGGATCTCGTCGACCTCGCGGTCCAGCAGATGCAGGCAGCCCCACCGGGTGCGGTAGCCGAGGTCGCCCATCCGCCACCAGCCGTCCCGCGAGAACTGGCCCTCGAAGCGCTCCCGCTCGCCGAAGTAGGTGACGATCTGCCCGCCACTGCGCACCTCGATGTGGCCGGGGGAGTCCTTGGCCACCGGCCGGCCGTCCCGGCTGACCACCCGGACCTCGGTCATCCCGGGGAAGGTCCGTCCGACGCAGCGGCCGTCGGCGCCGCTGCGGCGGTGCCGGGTGTAGGTGCGGGCGGCGATGGCGCCGGTCTCGCTCTGCCCGTACGTCTGGGCGAAGAACGGCAGGCTGCGCTCGGACGCGCCCAGCAGGGTGTCGACCGTGCGCGGGTGGATGGCGTCGAAGGTGTTGCTGAAGCAGCGGACCTTGGCCAGCGGCTTCGCCGGGTGGTCCGCCAGGACCTCCCAGCTCAGCAGGGTGTTGGGGTGGGACTCGATCACCCCCGGGGGGATCCGGGCGAACAGCTTCGCGACGTGCTCCGGCTCGTCGTCCCGCAGGATGATCATGGGATGGCCGCGCAGCGCGAACAGCGCGGCCCCGCTGATCATCCGCGAGTGGACGAAGGAGACGTGCACGGCGATCGGCTCGTGCCGCCCGACCGGGGCGAGCAGCACCGACTGCGGGCGGCAGCGGGCCTGGATCGTGATGCCGGTCTGGACGGCGAGCTTGGGCAGGCCGGTGGTGCCCGAGGTGTGGGTGATCAGGGCCGGCCGGTCCTGCGGCATGGTCACCGGCGCCACCCGCTCGACCCCGGCCAGCCCGGCCAGCGCGGTCGCGCCCGGGAACTCCCCGGTGGCCACCAGCACCCGCTCGGTCAGGTCGAACACCTCGGACGGGAGTGCCTGCTCCAGCTTCGCCGCGTCGGTGAGCAGCGTCGGCCGGGACAGTCGCCCCAGCAGGCGGGCGACGGTGGCGCCGTCCAGCTTCGGGGACAGCAGCACCGGTACCCCGCCGACCCGGGCGACACTGTAGGCGAGCAGGGAGATGTCGAAGCTGTCCGACTTGTGGATCACCACGTGGGAGCCGGGGCGGACCTGGGAAGCCCACAGCCGGGCGGCGAAGTCGTCGACCAGGTCGGCGAGTTCGGTCAGGGTGACCCGCCGGCCCAGCTCCGGGGCGATGTCGAGGTCGTGGTCGAGGTAGACCGGGCTCGCCGGGTGACGGGCGGCCGCGCGGTCCCAGACCGTGCCCAGCCGGATGCCTCGATTGCCGACGCGTTGCAGGAACATGCTCCTCTTCCCCTTCGGTTGGTCGCGGATCGCTCGGGCGTCCGGCGTCGGGGCGCCGGACGCCGGGCCGGCCTCACGGCTCGCGCAGGGCCCGGTCGACGAGGGGGCCGGCCGCTCCGGTGTACGTGGTCGGATCGCACAGCCGAGAGAGCTCGGCCCTGCCGAACACGCCGTCGAGAGCGGGCAGTTCGACGAGCACCTGCTCCAGCGGCCGACCGTCGCGGTCGGCCGCGCCGGAGGCCTCGGTGAGCAGCTGCTTGGCCGCCGCCTTGCCGAGCCGGGGCGCCAGGGCGGCGACGATCCGCTCCGAGACGATCTGACTACCCGTCAGTTCCAGGTTGGTGCGCATCCGTTCGGGCTTGACCTCCAGCCCCTCGGCGAGCTCCACCGCGGTGTGCGCGGCGCCCCCGGTCAGCCGCAGCGCCTCGCGCAGCAGCTGCCACTCGGCGTGCCAGGCGCCCCCCGAGCGCTCGTCCTCGGCCAGCAGGCACTGGGTGAGCCCGGCGGCGATCACCGGCACCTGCAGCGCGGCACTGCGGATCAGGGTGGCCAGCACCGGGTTGCGCTTGTGCGGCATCGCGGAGGAGCTGCCGCGCCCGGCCGCGGTGGGCTCGGCCACCTCGCCGACCTCCGTCCTGGTCAGCGACTGCACGTCGATCGCGATCTTGCCGAGGGCGCCGGCGGTGAAGGCCAGCGCGCCCGCGAGGTCGGCGATCGGGGTGCGCAGCGCGTGCCAGGGCAGCACCGGGCGGGCCAGCCCGGTCTCGGCGGCGAAGGCGGTGAGCAGTCGGTCCAGGTAGTCGCCCGGGTCCGGCGCCGCCCCGTTCGCCCCGCCCGCGGCCGCGCCGTCGATCCGGGCGTATTCCAGGTACCCGGCGAGGGTGCCGGCGGCGCCGCCGAGGGAGACCGGCAGACCGTGCTCGGCGACCCGTCCGAGCCGCTGCTCGGAGTCCAGGACGAGCTGGCGCCAGCCGGCTGCCTTGAGGCCGAAGGTGGTCGGTACGGCTTGCAGGGAGAGCGTGCGGCCGGGGAGGACGGTGTCCCGGTGCCGTTCGGCGAGGACGGCCAGGGCCCGCGCGGTGCGGGCGAGGTCGGCGCGGATGATCCGCAGGGCCTGGGCGGTCACCAGCATCGCGCCGGTGTCCAGGACGTCCTGGCTGGTGGAGCCGCGGTGGACGTACTCGGCGGCGGCCCGGTCCTCGGCCGCCACCACCCCGGTCAGCGCCCGGACCAGCCCGACCACCGGGTTGGCGGTCTCCCGGGACTCGACCGCGAGGGCCCGCAGGTCCAGCAGCTCGGCGCGGGCCAGGCGGGTGATGGTGTCGGCGGCGGTCTTCGGCAGGGTGCCCAGCCCGGCCTGGGCCCGGGCCAGCGCCGCCTCGGCGTCCAGCATGGCCTGTAGCCAGGCCCGGTCGCAGACGGCGGCCTCGACCGGTGTCCCGGCGCGGACCGGCGACAGCAGCCCGGCGTCGGTCAGGATGTCGGCTGCGTCGTGCGGGTCGTGCGGGTCGTGCGGGTCGTGCGGGCCGCCGGGTTCGTCCGGCGCGGCCGGCTCGTCAGGGTCGGTCATATCAGCACTCCGGTCAGGTCGGTGACGGCCGCGTCCGGCCGGACGCCGAAGGGCAGCTGGGTGGTGGGCGGCAGGGCGAGCAGCGAGCGGGCGATCGCGTCCGAGTCGCCGAGGGTCACCGAGTCCACGCCGGGCCGGATTCCGGCCGCCGTCACCCAGTGCACCGACTCGGTCGGCACCCCGTAGGCGTAGCGCCGCGGGTGCGCGCGGCCCCGGGTGTCCAGCAGCCGGTACGGCCGTTTGGTGACGGCCAGGCCGCCGGTCTCGTAGTCGGTGCCGCCCGTGCCCGGGATCCGGTACGCGGTGGCCTGCTCGGTGCTCAGCAGGTGCTGCAGCAGCGGGTCGGTGGTGCGGCGCAGGTCGGGTTCGGGCAGCCGGGCCTCGATCAGGACGGTGGCGCGCACCGGCGGCTGGGGCACCGCCCGGGAGGTGAGCACGTAGGCGGCCGCCTCGGTGTCGATCCGGATCTCGGTGCCCGGGCCGGTGAGTTCGACCACCCCGGCCTCGATCAGGGCGATCAGCTCCTCGATCCGGGAGACCGGCGGGCCGATCGACAGGAAGGCGTTGAGCGGGGTGTACCAGCCCTCCAGGTCGTCCCGGTGCGAGTTCCCCTCCAGCCCGCCGTGGTCCACCGCGAGGCGGATCTCGTTGCGCAGGTCGCGCAGGATGTCCAGGGCGGCCTTGAGCGGGCCGCTGAGGTTGCCGGCGCGGGCCGCCTCGACGTCCTCGGCCAGGTACCCGAGCAGCCAGTTGCGGAAGTCCTCCGGACCGCTGAACTCCCGGTCCCCGTAGGGGCGGAAGAGTCGCTCCCAGTCCCACCGCTCCGGCTCGGGGATGCCGTACTCGTCGAGCAGGGCCGCGAAGCCGCCGCCGTGGGCGACCGTCAGGTACCGCTGGACGAAGGGCTCGCGCTCGGCGCCGCGGCCCTTCGCGTCGAGCAGCGTGCCGTAGTAGACGCTCTCCACCTCGCGCGCGATCAGCGGCCACAGGTCGGTGCGGAACTGCACCGGCTCGCCGGCCGCGGACTGCTCGCGCAGCCCGGCGATGTACTCGGCGGTCAGCAACCGGGGGAAGTAACGGCCGTACGCGCCCTTCTCGTTCTCGCCGCGGGCGTGGTACGGGATGCCGCGGCGCGAACTGGCGAACAGTTTCGGCTCCCGGCCCGACGGCCGGTACACCAGCCGTCCGTCCGCGCGGACGAAGGCGCCGCCCCGGCCGACCGTGAACAGGGCCATGTGGTCGAAGAAGTTCAGCCCGAGGCCGCGCAACAGTACGTGCTGGCCCGGCAGGATGCCGCTCAGGTCGAGGTCCGCCGGGTTGGCCGGGGTGATGTAGGTGAGGTGGTGGATCCGGGACAGGCTCGCCGTCCGCTCCTCGTGCGGGGTCGGCCGGGCCGCGACGTGGCCCTGGGCGAGCACGATGGCGTCCAGGTGGTTGAGCCGGCTGCCGTTCTCCAGGCGGATGCCCTGCGGGCCGCCGGGGACACCGTGGGTGTCCGCCATCGCCACCGCCCGCGAGCGGTGCACCTGGACGGTGACGTGCGCGGGCGCGCCGCCCACCACCCGGCGGAAGCTCGCGTTCAGGTAGCGCCCGTAGAACGCCCGGGTGGGGTAGCTGTCGGCTTGCAGGGCGCGGGCCTCGGCCACGCACTCCTCGTCCTGCCCGGAGGCGGCGCCGGCCTCGGCGACCTCCACCGCCCACTCCCACAGGCTCGGACCGGGCTCGATCGGGCCGTCGATCCGGGAGCTGTCGTCGGTGTACACGGTGATCTGCGAGGCGACGGTGTTCATCAGCAGGTGCCGTGACTGGTCCTGGCGCCAGACGGCGCCGGCGCCGGGCGCGGCCGGGTCGACCATGTGCACCGTGATGGAGCCGTGCGAGGGCGCCGCGCGCTCGTTGGCGCAGAGCCGCTCCAGAACGGACAGGCCGCGCGGGCCGGCCCCGATGACGCAGACCTCCAGTGCCGCCTTGCCGCCCACTCCGCTCATGCGCCCGCCTCGCTTCGCTCGGCAGGGGCATTCGCCCGCGCGCACCTCTCGATGACGAGATGGCTTCGCTCACTCATGGCTTCACGTCCTCCACGTCTTCCACGTCCGCCCGGGTGCCCTGCGGGGCGTCGGCGAGCAGCAGGCGGGCGAGCTCCAGGCGCTTGATCTTGGTGGTGGCGGTCCTCGGCAGCTCGTCCAGCCGCCGGTGGACCGGCTCGGCCATCGGCGGCAGCGACGCCGTGGCGCGCCGCCAGGCCGCCAGGTCCAGTGGTTCGTCGTCCTTGGTGCACACCACCGGCACGGCCCGGCCGTCCGGGCCGGGGATGATGATGACCTCGGCGAGGCCGGGCAGCTGGCCGAACAGGGTGTCCTCGGCCGCGAGGGTGCTGCCGAAGCCCTCGATCAGGTCGACCTCGCGGTCCAGCAGGTGCACGCAGCCCCACTTGGTGCGGTAGCCGACGTCGCCCATCCGCCACCAGCCGTCCGCCGACACCTGGGCGTCGTAGCGGTCCTGCTCGCCGAGATAGGTGACGATGCGCCCGTCGCTGCGCACCTCGATGAAGCCCGGGTTCCGTGCGGACGGCGGGTTGCCGTTCCGGCTGACGACCCGGACGTCGGTCATCCCGGGGAACGGCATGCCGACGCAGCGGCCGTCGTCGTCCAGGGTGCGGCGCCGGGTGAAGCCGCGGACGATGGCCGGGCCGACCTCGCTCTGCCCGTACAACTGGCCGAAGAGCGGCGAGCGGCGCCGGGTGGCGCGCAGCAACCGGTGCACGGTCCGCGGGTGGATCGCGTCGAAGGTGCTGCTGAACAGCTTGACGTTGGACAGCGGGCCGCGCGGGTCCTGCGCCAACTCCTCCCACTCCATGAAGGAGTTGGGGTGCGCCTCCAGGATGCCCGGCTTCAGCCGCGCGAACAGGTCGCCGACGTGCTTCGGGTCCGACTCGCGCAGCACGACCAGCGGGAAGCCGCGGTAGAGCGAGATCGCCAGCGCGGTGATCAGCCGGGAGTGGACGAAGGAGACGTGGATGGCGATGGTCTCCCGGCCCGGGATCAGCGGGGCGATGACGGAGGCCTGCGGGCGGTAGCGGGACTGCAGGCTGAACCCGGTGTGCACGGCCAGCTTGGGCGTCCCGGTGGTGCCCGAGGTGTGGGTGATCAGTGTCGGGTGGTCGGCCGGCATGATGACGGGTCTGACCCTCTCCACCCCGGCCAGCGCCCGCAGTTCGACGGCGTCCCGGTACGAGCCGGAGGTCAGCACCACCCGGTCGGCGAGGTCGAAGACCGTCTCGGGCAGCACGTTCTCCAGCTTCTCCTGGTCGGTCACCAGGAACGGCCGGTCGGTACGGCGGACCAGCTCGGCGACGGTCGCGCCGTCCAGAGCCGGCGACAGCAGGACCGGGACCGCCCCGATCCGCGCCGCCGCGCACGCGAGCAGCGTGATGTCGAAGCCGTCGGCCTTGTACACCACCACCCGCCGGCTCGGCCGCACGCCCGCCGCCCAGAGCCGGGACGCCAGGTCGTCCACCAGGTCCGACACCTCGGCGACAGTCGCCCTGCGGCCCAACTCCGGTGCCGCGTCGAGGTCGTGGTCGAGAATGAGGACGTTCGCGCCGTGTCTGGCCGCGGCGCGTTCGAAGAGCATCCCGAGCTGAATTCCCCGGTTTCCGATACGTTGAAGAAGCACCTGTACGCCTCCCGGGCCGCGGCTGTGCGCCGTCGGCGCCTGACGTGAATGGAATGGACACCACCCGCGGTGAAAGGGGCACCGTCCGAGGTGAATTGGCGTGCCCGGGCGTCCGAATGGCCGCGTGCCCGGGTACGAGCCCGGGAATTCCGGGCGAATCGCGGAAAGGCCGGATACCGTCCGGCGTCACGCCTCTTCGATGACGGCCTTGATGCGCTGCAGGGTGGCGGCCAGATCGCCGGAGATCTTGTCGCCCCACTCCGTGAAGAAGCGCTGCTTCTCGGCCGCGTCCATCTCCGCGGTGATGCCCTTGATGCCCTGGGTGGCCGAGTCCATGCGGAAGTGGTGGGTCAGCAGGCTGCCGCCGCCCTCGGCGGCTTCGATGTCGAAGCCCCAGATGCTCTCCTGCTTCTGGCCGTCCGAGTTGTGTATCGCCCATCGGAAGGTCCGGCCCGGCTCCGCGGTGACCACCTCGGACTGGGTCGTCCACCGGCCGCGGACCACCGGCGCCCAGGCGACGATGTCGTCGCCGCGGAGGTTGTCGCCGCGGAACACGGACCCGACGGCGGCCGGCTCGCCGACCGTCCATTCACCGCCCAGGCATTCCGGGCTCCATTCGCCGCTGCGCGGCAGGTCGCTGATCACCGCGTAGACCTCGATCGGTGTCGCGGAAATTCGAATGTCGGCGTCGGCGGAGAATATCGGCTGCTTCTCGTTGATGGTTTCGCCCATGCCGGGGATCGTCCCAGCCCGGCCCCGGCGGGGGTCAAGGGCGGGCCGGCGGGTCCGTCAACTCCGTGATTCCGTGTCAACTCCGCCCCGGTGCCGCGGCGAACGGCCGCGAACCGACCGGCATCGCGTACCACGAACCGGCCGGCACCGCGGGCCGCGAACCGGCCGTCCCCTCGAACCGCTACGAACCGGCCGTCCCCTCGAACCGCTACGAACCGGCCCGGATCTCGCGGGCGAAGTGCAGGGCGACGATCGACATCCGGGCCGCGTGATAAAAGCGGTGCGCGCCGTGGTTGGTCACCCCCGAGTCGAGCTCGATCCGGGCGCACCCCGCCCGCCGGGCCCGCTCCTCCAGCTCCGCCATCAGCCGCCCGCCGACCCCCGCCGACCGCACCGCGCGGTCGGTCACCAGGTCGTCGACGAACAGCAGCCGGCCGCGGCTGGTGGCCAGGACCCGGTGGGTCGCCACCCCGACGCACCGCCCGCGACCGTCGTACGCGGCGGTGAAGGCCAGCCCCTGCGCGTGCGCCTCGGCGGCGAAGGCGGCGAACCCCTCGGCGGTCAGGGCCGGCCTCAACTGCCGTATCAGCGGCCCGACATCGGCCGCCATGGCGGCGCTCCCCGGTGTGACGTCAACCATCGTCAGTTCCATCCCTCGATCTTCGCAGGGAATCCCGGTCCTCGGTCCGGGCGGGGATGTGAGTCCGGGCCCGTGGTCAGCCCGTGGTCAGCCCGCGCAGGCCGGGCAGAGGCCGCGGTAGGTGACGGCGGCGTCGGTGACGGTGAAGCCGAAGCGCTGGTCGGTGGGCAGGGCGGTGAGGGGGTCGTCGGTGGGGTGGACGTCGCGGATGGTGCCGCAGTGGGTGCAGACGAGGTGCTGGTGCGGGTGGTGGGCGTTGGGGTCGTAGCGCTTGGCCCGGCCGTCGGTGGAGACCTCGATGACCTCGCCGAGGGTGACCAGTTCGCCGAGGGTGTTGTAGACGGTGGCCCGGGAGATCTCGGGCAGGCGTTCGGCGGCTCGGGCGTGGACCTCGTCGGCGGTGAGGTGAACGTGCTCGCCGTCCAGGACCTCCGCCACGACACGCCGCTGGGAGGTGAGGCGCCAGCCGCGTCCGCGCAGTCGCTCCAGCAGGTCACTCATATCGGTTCACCTATTCAGGTCAATGGGAGGACCGGATTTTACCAAGTGATTGCGGCTTCTCTCCGGTTCCCGATCGGATATGGGTTTGGTGTCAATCTTGACGTGGATCGAGTCCATCGTAGGATCGGCTCCGGCGATAGCCTGGGTAGCAGGAAGTAGCAGTCAAGACACCGTGATCCGCCTTGTAGGGAAGGATTTCCATGTCTGAGAACCACGATCCCATCGTTACCGAACCCGAGCCGCAGGCGGAGGGCACGGGTGGCTGCCCGGTGGCCCACGGGCGCGCGCCGCACCCCACCCAGGGCGGCGGAAACCGCCAGTGGTGGCCGGAGCGGCTCAATCTGAAGATCCTCGCGAAGAATCCGGCCGTGGCGAACCCGCTCGGCGCGGACTTCGACTACGCCGCGGCGTTCGGATCCCTCGACCTTCCGACCGTGAAGCGGGACATCGAGACGGCCCTCACCACCTCGCACGCGTGGTGGCCGGCCGACTACGGGCACTACGGCCCCTTCATCATCCGGATGGCGTGGCACAGCGCGGGCACCTACCGGATCAGCGACGGCCGCGGCGGCGCCGGCGCCGGGCAGCAGCGCTTCGCCCCGCTGAACAGCTGGCCCGACAACGCCAGCCTGGACAAGGCCCGCCGCCTGCTGTGGCCGGTGAAGAAGAAGTACGGCCGCAACCTCTCCTGGGCCGACCTGATGATCCTGGCCGGGAACGTCGCCCTGGAGTCGATGGGCTTCGAGACCTTCGGCTTCGGCGGCGGTCGCGTGGACGAGTGGGAGCCGGACGAGGACGTCTACTGGGGCCCGGAGACCACCTGGCTCGGCGACGAGCGCTACACCGGTGACCGCCGGCTGGAGCGCCCGCTCGCCGCCGTCCAGATGGGCCTGATCTACGTCAACCCCGAGGGCCCCAACGGCACCCCGGACCCGCTCGCCGCCGCCCGCGACATCCGCGAGACCTTCTACCGGATGGCGATGAACGACGAGGAGACCGTCGCGCTGATCGCCGGCGGCCACACCTTCGGCAAGACCCACGGCGCGGGCCCGGCGGACAACGTCGGCCCCGACCCCGAGGACGCCCCGATCGAGCAGCAGGGCCTCGGCTGGAAGAGCACCTTCCGCACCGGCAAGGGCGGGGACGCGATCACCAGCGGCCTGGAGGGCGCCTGGACGGCCACCCCGGTGACCTGGGACAACAGCTTCTTCGAGACGCTGTTCGGCTACGAGTGGGAGCTGACCAAGAGCCCGGCCGGCGCCTTCCAGTGGAAGCCGAAGGGCGGCGCCGGAGCGGGCACCGTCCCGGACGCCCACGACCCGTCCAAGCGGCACGCCCCGACGATGCTGACCACCGACCTCTCGCTGCGCCTGGACCCGGTCTACGAGCCGATCTCCCGGCGCTTCCTGGAGCACCCCGAGGAGCTCGCGGACGCCTTCGCCCGCGCCTGGTTCAAGCTGACCCACCGCGACATGGGCCCGGTCGCCCGCTACGTCGGCGCGGAGGTCCCGGCCGATCAACTGGTGTGGCAGGACCCGCTGCCCGCGGTCGACTACCAGCAGATCGACGCCGCGGACGTCGCCGCCCTGCGGGAGCGGATCGCCGCCTCCGGGCTGTCGGTGTCCGAGCTGGTGTCCACGGCGTGGGCGGCGGCCTCCTCCTTCCGCGGCAGCGACAAGCGCGGCGGCGCCAACGGCGGCCGGATCCGGCTCCAGCCGCAGATCGGCTGGGAGGTCAACGAGCCGGACCGGCTGGCCTCGGTGCTGCGCACCCTGGAGGGCGTGCAGCAGGAGTTCAACGCCCGGTCCGGCGCCAAGCAGGTCTCGCTGGCGGACGTGGTGGTGCTGGCCGGCGGCGTCGGCGTGGAGAAGGCCGCCCGGGCGGCCGGCCGCGACGTGGTGGTGCCGTTCACACCGGGCCGGGTGGACGCGACGCAGGAACTCACCGACGTCGACTCCTTCGCGGCGATGGAGCCGACCTCGGACGGCTTCCGCAACTACGTGGGCAAGGGCAGCCAGCTGGGCGCCGAGTACCTGCTGCTCGACAAGGCGAACCTGCTGACCCTGAGCGCGCCCGAACTGACCGTCCTGGTCGGCGGCCTGCGGGTGCTGGGCGCCAACTACCAGCAGTCCCCGCACGGCGTCCTCACCGAGACCCCCGAGGCCCTGACGAACGACTTCTTCGTCAACCTGCTGGACCTGGGCACGGAGTGGAAGGCCACCTCGGAGGACGGGCACACCTTCGAGGGCCGGGACGCGGCCACCGGCGCGCTCAAGTGGACCGGCACCCGGGCCGACCTGGTCTTCGGCTCCAACTCCGAACTGCGCGCCGTCGCCGAGGTCTACGCGAGCGACGACGCGAAGGAGAAGTTCGTGGCGGACTTCGTCGCGGCGTGGGTCAAGGTGATGAACCTGGACCGGTTCGACGTCGCCTGATCCCGCGCCCGCCCGATCCCGTGATCCCGGGTTCCCGGGCGGCCGACGGGAGTTGGCGTCAGCCGTCCGGAGGGCGGTGAGGATCCGCCATCGGCCCGGAGGTGTACGCCTCCGGGCCGATGGCGGACCGCTACCGGGGTTGCGCCGCCGTGCCGACGCTGACCAGCCCGGTCTCGTAGGCGGCGACCACCGCCTGGGCCCGGTCCCGCAGGTTCAGCTTGCCGAGGATCCGGGCCACGTGCGTCCTGACGGTCGCCTCGGAGAGCCGGAGCCGCCCCGGGCGACGGACGCGGGTGCGCGCCGCCCGTCCGTACCTTCGTGCCGTCCACCAGGCGGGAACGTACGAGGAGCGGGGAACGAGCAGCGAACCGGTGATCGAGCTGAGCGGTGTGAGCCGCCACTACGAGGGCGCGCGGGCGGCCCTCGCCGAGGGCTGCGCCACCCGCACGGTCCGGATGCGGGACGGCCGGATCGCCTCGGACTCGGCGGTGGCGGCACGACCGCGCTGGGCAGGGTGGTGCGCGCGGGTGTCCGCCGGCGCCGCACGCAGTCCGTCGCGATCGGGCTGGCCGCCCTGGTGGCCACCACCTGCTCCGCTTGCCCGCCTCGGCCCTCGACGTGTTCGGCACGCCGGTGCTGGCGCTGCTCGGGTTCGGCGGCGTGCTGATCGCGGTGCTCGGGGCGCTGCTGCCCGCCGTCCGGGCGGCCCGGGCGCGGACGGTCGAGGCGCTGCGGGCCGAGTGAGGGGCCGCGCGGCGGGTCAGGCGCCCTCGCCGGGCGGGTGACCCTCCGCCTTGGGCTCCTCCGCCGTGTCCTGCTCCGCCGCGTTCCGCGCGGCCGGGTCCTGCTCCGCCTTGTGTTCGGCGGCCCGGACCTGCTCGGCGAAGGCCTGCGCGTCGATCCGCTCGACCGTGGCCCCGTGCCGGGAGGCCAGGTCGTCGGCCCGGTCGGGGGAGGACTCCCGGAGCTCCAGGACGAGCAGCGCGCCGCCGTCCGGGACGCGCGGCGAGAGCATGATCAGCCCGGCGCCGCCCTCCGTCGCCCGGCCCTCCTCGGCGGCGTTGCCGAGCGCCGCACCGGCCGCGAAGCCGAGCAGGACGCCGATCGGCCCGCCGACCAGGCCCACCAGGCCGCCGAGGACGCCGGAGCTGACGGTGGTCACGCCCGCGCCCCGGGTGAAGGTGTCCTGGATCTCCAACAGGCCGTCGGCGCTGCGCTCCAGCGCCGCCAGCTGCCGCAGGCCCGGCAGGTGCTGAGCCTCGTCGAAGGCCGTCCGCCACGCGGCGGCGTCCGGGAAGGTCAGCAGGACGACGTTGTGCTGCTCGCTCATCGCGCTCCGATCGGGCCGGGGGCGGGGGTTGCCGGATTCCATCGTGACCTTGGGTGCCCGGCCCGGCCACAGGAGCGACGGGCGGCGCGGACTGTCCGGGGCCCGGCCGTTCAAACGTGGGGCCTGGTTCAGGCCCCCGTCACTGCCCGGATTCCGGACAGGTGTAGGGCGACGGGAGGTTCGACGGGCGGCCGGGGGAGCGGGCGCGGCCTGCGGAAGCAGGACGGGCGGGGAGGCCTCGTCCCTATTTCGACCCTGGCCGAAATTGTGCCCGGTGCGCGGCACACCCCTGGTGCGGCGGGTGGGGCGGTGCCAGGATCCCGACCCGGCACGACCGTGCCAGACCCGAATGTCTGAAGGAGGCACCATGCAGCCCACGGCAGAGCAGGTCCGCGCGCTCAAGGACGAGGACTTCCGGCTCACCCTCGGCCAGGGCCACCAGGTCCACCCGGCCGGCGACCTGTCGGACGAGGTCTACGTGACCGCCGCGGTGCAGGCCAGCACCTGTGGCGGTTGGAGCAGCTGCGCCCACGTCTGCAGCTTCTGAGTCCGCCGTCCGCGGCGCGGACCCCGGTCGCACCGCCGGGGCCCGCGTCGCGGACGCGTGATACGGCCGGTGAGCGCGCGCGCCCCGGCCGCACCGCCGGGGCGCGTACGCCCGGTACCGCGACCGTCGAGCGCACAGCACCGCAACCGTCGTGCACGAACCGAGCATGGAGAGGCCGCCCGTGGTTGACGCGTCCGAAATCCGTCGGGCCGCCGCCCGAGCCGTCCCGCTCGCCTCCCGCGGTCCGCTGCCCGACCCGGACGCCCAGTGCGCCGAACGGACTGAACGGGCCGACCGTGCCGGGCGGATCCTCGACCGCTGGCGCGCCCAGCCGCCCTTCGACCGGGACGACTGGTTCGAGCGCCGCCTCGCCGCCGACCGTCTCGACCCGGACGGGCTGCGCGCCCTGCTCGCCGAACACCCGGCCGACCTCGCGGACCGCCTCGGCACCCCCGGCTGGGCCGAACGCCTCGCCACCGCCTTCGAGGCCGGGCACACCCTCGACCTCCCCGAGGAGCACGCCTTCGCCCGGCTCGTCGCCCCGCTGCTCGCCGACGCCCGCGACCGCCTGCGCACCGGCCTCGCCGAACTCGGCCCCGCCACCCCGGGCACGGCTTCCCCCGGTCCCGCCACCCTCGGCACCCCCGACCACCTCGCCGCCCTCGTCCTGCCCGCACTCACCGCGACCGCGCACACCACGGCCGTCCGCACCGTCATCACCGAACTCCACGTCGCCCGCCTCTCCGGCGAGTTGACCGGAGACACCCCCGAACAGCGCTACCGGAACTTCCTCGACCGGCTCACCGAACCCGGCCGTGCCGTCCGACTCCTCGCCGAATACCCGGTGCTGGCGTACCGGCTGGCCACCGCCGCCGAACAGTGGAACGCCACCTGCCTCACCCTGTACCGCCGCCTCGCCGCCGACCTCCCCGCCCTCGCCCGCACCTTCGCCGACGGCCGCCCGCTCGGCCGCCTCACCGAACTCGCCACCGGCCTCGGCGACCCGCACCGGGGCGGCGCCACCGTCAGCGCCCTGCGCTTCGAACACGGCACCCGGATCGTCTACAAGCCGCGCCCGCTCGGCGCCGAGACGCACTTCCAGCACCTCCTGCGCTGGCTCAACCCCATGCTCCGGCTGCCGCTGCACGACCTCGCCCACCTGGCCCGCGACGGCTACGGCTGGGTCGCCCACGTCGCCGCCGAACCAGCCCGTGACGACGTCGAGTTGAGCGACTTCTACCACCGCGCCGGCACCCTCGCCGCGCTGCTCCACACCCTCGACGCGGTCGACTGCCACGCCCAGAACCTGATCGCCGTCCGCGACCAGCCGGTCCTGATCGACCTGGAAGCGCTGTTCCACCCCGACCTGCCCGAACCCGCCAAGGACCTCTCCGAGTCCGAACGGCTCGCCCGCCACCAGGCCCGACACTCGGTGCTGCGCTCCGGCCTGCTGCCCGAGCGCATGTGGGACGAGGGCAACGGCGGCACCGACCTCTCCGCCCTCGGCTGGGATCCGGGCAGCCTCCCGCCGCGCCCCGCCCCCGTCCTGGTCGACCAGGGCACCGACCGGCTCCGCCTGGAGTACCACCGGATGCCCGTCGCGGCGCCCGGCAGCCGGCCCGTCCCGCCCGGGCGGCCGCTGCGCCTGGCCGACCACGTCGGCGAGCTCGAAGCCGGCTTCACCGAGGCCTACCGGCTGCTCGCCGCCCACAAGGGCGAACTCCGGGAACTCATACGGGCGTTCGCCGCCGACGAGACCAGGATGCTCCGCCGCGACACCTTCGAGCCCCGGTCCTGTCCGACCTCGCGGCCGGCCGACGAGCCCTCACCCACGAGGCCCTCGACGAACTGCCCGGCAGCCCGCCCCTCGCCCACCTCCGCCAAGTCCTCATCGGCGTCAGTGCCCTGCCGGAGCGCGACGAATACACGGTCCGCCTCGAACGCTTCCTCAAGGGCCTCCTCGCATCCCAGCAGGACCCCGAAAAACGCAAAGTCCTGCACCGGTATGCGATTTGGCACCTGGTCCGGCGGCGTCGCCAGCGCAACAACGGCCGCCCCCTCACCCCACAACAGTTCATATCCGCACGTCAACGTACCCACGCGGCCGTCGCCTTCCTGAATTGGCTGACAGCCCACGACCTCAGCCTGGAGACCTGCCGACAGGCCGACCTTGACCATTGGCTCACGGACGACTCCGCCACCTACCGCCAGACGGCCGGGCACTTCATCCGCTGGGCCCGCACCAACAAGCTCACCACCGTCCACGTCCCCGCCCTCCGCTGGAACGGCCCAACTCAACCACTCGACGACGAACATCGCTGGAACGTGGCACGCCGGCTCCTGCATGACGACACCCTCAAGGCCGAAGACCGCCTCGCTGGACTGCTTCTCCTCCTCTACGCCCAAGCGCCCTCGGCGATCCACCGGTTGACCACCGAAGACGTCGAGGTCGGCGCCCAGAAAGTACGTCTCCACCTCGGCGATGCACCCATCCACCTGCCCGAGCCCGTCGCCGCACTGGCCCGCACTGTCGCCGCGAACCGCAAGGGGCACGCGACCATCGGAGCCCTGGCCCCATCTCCATGGCTCTTCCCCGGCGGCCAGCCCGGACGGCCGATCAGTACTACACAGCTGACACAACCTCAGAAAGTGTTGGGTAATTGATCAACTTCGTGGCGTGATGCACTGGTGGTGATCGTCGCGGGCGAGGCATCCGCGACGATCACCGCCATGTGTGTCTGTTCGTGCAAGCCGTCCTATGAATCGTCGTTGACGGATGCTCAGTGGCTGGTCATCGAGCCGTTGCTGCCGGAGCGGGATCCGCGTCGGGGTGGCCGTCCTCTGAAGTTCCCGCGCAGGCTGGTCGTGGACACCGTGTTGTACGTGCTGGTCAGCGGGTGTTCGTGGCGGCTGGTGCCGCACGATCTGGCGCCGTGGGACGTGGCCTACCGGTGGTTTCGCGCCTGGACGGCCGACGGCACGTGGAATCGGATCCACGACGTGCTGCGTGAGCGGGTCCGGGTGGCGGACGGCCGGGACCCGCAGCCCTCGGCGGCGGTGCTGGACTCGCAGTCGGCCCGCAGCCATCAGGGCGGCGAGGCGATCGGCTACGACGCGGGCAAGCGCGTGCGGGGCCGCAAGCGCCACCTGCTCGTGGACACCTGCGGGCTGGTCTTGCGGGCGGTGGTGCACTCGGCCTCGGTGCAGGACCGGGCGGGCGCGAAGCTCGTCCTCTCCGGCATCCGTGAGCTGTTCCCGCAGGTCGGGCTCGTCTGGGTCGACGGCGGTTACGTCAACATCGTCGATGCGGGCCTGGTCGGCTGGGCGGCGGAGCACGAGAACCTGGAGATCGTCGCGGTGCCGCGCAATGCTGATGTGAAAGGCTTCCAGGTGCTGCCCCGCAGGTGGGTGGTCGAGCGGACATTCTCCTGGCTGGGACGGTGCAGACGGTTGGCACGGGACTACGAGCGCAAGACCGCGCATGCCGAAGCGATGATCAAGGTTGCCATGATCCGGCTCATGGCCGCCCGCCTCGCCGGCGAGGAGGTCGAACCGCGCGGCCCCATCGAGACCGAAGCCGCCCGCCGCCTCGCCGACGACCTCAAGAACGAGTGATCACCCGATTACCCAACACTTTCTCAACCAGCTCGGGATCCGACCTAATTAGGCCCGCAGCACCACGCTCTTCCAGCTCGCCACCGAGATCCCCGCCGCGGTCCTTGCCCGCACCCTCGGAATCCACACCGATGTCGCCGTCGCCTGGCAACGCCTCTCCGCAGGCGACTGGACCACCTACGCCACGGAAGTCGGCCGCCGCACCACCTCACAAAGGACATGAGCAACGTGCCCTCTCTCCCCATCGAAGCTGTGCTGTTCGATCTGGACGGAACACTTATCGACCACGATGCCGCTGCCGAAGAAGCGGTCACCACAAGCTTTCTCGGCCCCATCGATTCGCCCTCTCTCGAACGAGATCGAGTCGTCCGCCGCTGGCGAGAGCTGGAAGCATGGGCGATGGACCGTTATCTGGCTGGCGAACTGACCTTCCGCGAGCAACGCTGCCTGCGCATCACACGTCTTGCCGACGAGTCGGCCTCGGCCCGTGGTCAGACGAGCAGGCGAATGCCTGGTTCGCCCAGTACCTCACGCACTACGAGGCCGCTTGGCGGACCTACCGCGACGTGACCCCAGCCCTGGACGCCCTCACAGCCGCGCGCCAGCAACTTCGGCTCGGCGTGATCACTAACGGAGACGCTGACCAGCAACGCCGCAAGCTGAAACACGTCGGTCTCACCAGCCTGCTGCAGCATGCCACCATCTCCAGCGAGGCAGGCGCCGCCAAACCCGACGCGAAGATCTTCCGGACCGCATGCGGCAAGCTTCAGCTCCAACCTTCACAGGTGGTCTACGTCGGAGACCGACTCCAGACGGACGCAGAAGCGGCCATCGCCGCCGGGCTGCACGGGATCTGGCTCGACCGGCACGACGCCGCCTCCGTCACATCGGTCCCACGCATCAGGACACTGACCGAACTCGCTCCCCTTCTCACACAGCATATGAGCGTCCAGGGCGAGGCATTCGGACAGTTCCAATAACCGACGTCACCATTAAAGGTCTCCCTGGAGCGCAAACGCGCCGCCGTGGCCACCATGCGCCTGCAGGTCGTCGACCGATCCGGGAAACCCGCGCCCATGGCCTCGACCACCGCCTACCAAGCACGCTCCGTCGCCGTGCCCTACGGCAACTGCACCGAGCCGACCAACATCAAAGCCGGTGGGAAGAGCTGCCCGCTGCGCTTCCAATGCGCCGGCTGCGGCTTCTACCGCCCCGACCCCTCCTACCTGCCCGCCATCGAAGAACACCTCCACCAGCTGCGCACCGACCGCGAGACCGCCAGCGCGCTGGACGCAGCCGACTTCGTCACCCGCAACCTCGCCGACCAGATCGGCGCCTACACCGAAGTCGCCGAGAAGATGCACAAGCAGCTCGCGGAACTCCCCACCGACCAGCAGACCGAGATCGAGGAAGCCGCACGGATCCTACGCAAAGCCCGCGCCGCCGACGGCCACACCCTGCTCCCGCTCACCGTCATCAACCGCGGCCAGGGGGCCTCGTGACCAGTCCACGAACCCCCGGCCGGTTGCTTCGCGAGGCCCGCTGCAAGGACAGCCGCGACAAACGCGCTCGGGTCCTGCACATCATCGATGACCTCCCCACCCGCGGCGAGCCGGTCACCTTCACCGCGGTCGCCAAGGCCGCGGGCGTCTCGAACTGGCTCGTCTACGCCCCCGGCGTCCGCGAGCACATCGAAGCCGCCCGCACTCAACAGGCCCGCACCGCAACCAGAGGCGACGAACCCCGAGCTGCGAGCGGTGCCATGAATACGCGCACCGACCTGGAAGTTCTACGCGCCGACAACAAACGACTCCGCGGCCAAGTCGGCGACCTCAAGGATGCCCTGCAGCGTCAACTCGGCCGACAACTCGACCAACTGCAGGCGACCGACCTTACGGACCGGATCGGTGAACTGACCGCGCAGAATCAAGAGCTGTACAGCCAGCTCGCCCAGCTCCAACACGAGAATCGGGAACTTGAACGGAGACTCGCCGAGACCAACGACGACCTCGTCGCCGCCCGAGCGAGCCTCCGGCGCATGATCCGAATCGAGAACTCGTAGCAGCTGTCTGATCCGGAACCTGCCGCATGACCAGCGTCCTGACCTGGCCGATCAGCCTGCCGCCAGCACTTGACTGCACCTGCTCCGCTGGGACGCGCATCAGGTGTGCGAGACGTGAGACTTGACTCTCACAATACGTGAGAGGAAACTCTCACGTTATGGATTCTGGTAATCGTCTGGGCGATATCGAGATCACTGATCCGCAGGCGATGCGGGCGCTGGCGCACCCGGTGCGGCTGGCGATCCTCGAACGCCTGCAGCGGCACGGGCCGGCGACGGCGACGCAACTCGCGCCCGATGTGGGAGCAACCCCGTCAGTGACCAGCTGGCATCTGCGGCATCTGGCGAGCTTCGGGCTGGTCCGCGACGCCGAGCCCGGCCCGGACCGTCGCCAGAGACGGTGGGAGGCGGTGGCTCGGGGCTTCCGGTTCGAGGCGCCGGAGGATCCGGACGATGAGGAGGGCTGGTCGGCTGCGCGGGTCCTGTCCCGGGAGATGTTCCTGCGCTCGGGCGACCTGCCGAACCGGTGGGCTGTCGAGGTCGAACCCAAGCTCGAACCGGTGTGGCGACGGCTTGCAGGTCTGGCCAACACCCGTGTCGTCGTCTCCACCGACGAACTCGCCGCCATCGAGGACGCGATCGAGCGGATTCTCGCCCCCTACGTGATGCGCGACGAGGCCGCGCGGCCGGACGACGCCCGTGGCGTCAGGCTGCTGCGTTACGCCCTGCCGGAGGGTGCCGAGGATCAGACCGGCGGGACGCCATGAACGCGGCAGACCAGTCCTTACCCGTATCGCTGTGGCGTGATCGGCGGTTCCGTCGTTTCTGGGCCGGCCAGTCGATCTCGCAGTTCGGTGACCGGATCACCGAACTGGCCCTGCCACTGATCGCAGTGGGGGCGCTGCACGCTTCGGCCACTCAGGTGGCGTTGCTGACCGCGCTCATCTGGACCCCGAACCTGCTCGCGATCGTCCTCGGTGCCTGGGTCGACCACCGCGTCCACAAGCGGCGCCTGATGGTTCTCGCGGACCTGGTGCGGGCGGCAGTGCTGCTCTCTCTCCCGGCTGCCTATCTCCTGGGGGCAGTGACACTCGGCCAGTTGTATGTCGTGGCCTTGCTGACGGGCGCGGCTGGGGTGCTGTTCAACACTGCCTATCCGCCGTTCTTCGCCCACTTGGTGCCTCGTTCGTCCTACATCGACGCGAACAGCAAGCTCAGTGCCAGCCGTTCCGCGTCGTACGTCGCCGGACCGGCGATCGGTGGTGCTCTGATCCAGGCATTGACCGCTCCCGTCGCCGTCGTCGTCGACGCCCTGACGTTCCTGGCGTCTGCTGTTCTGGTCGGTCGAGTTTCGATCGACGAACCCCCAGCCGCCCATGACCAAGCGGCATCCTCGCTGCTGCGGCGTGCCAGGGAGGGACTGGTGTTCGTCGTCCGTCACCCGGTGCTGCGGGCGAGCCTCGGGTGCGCGGCGACCGTCAACTTCTTCACTTTTGTCGCGGGCAGTGGGCTGCTCGTGCTGTTTGCCAGCCGAAACCTCGGACTGACCGCGGGAGTCATCGGTATGGCGTTCGGGATCGGCGCCACCGGCTCGCTCCTTGGCGCGGTGATCGCCCCGAAGATCTCGCGAAGACTCGGCGTGGGCCGCAGCATCGTCGTGGGCGCCGTGCTGTTCCCGGCACCGATCGCCATCGCCGCTGCTGCGGGCGGCCCTCTCTGGGCTCGCGCTGGAGCCTTGGCCGTGGCCGAGTTCCTCTCCGGAGTCGGCGTCATGCTCTTCGACGTCAACCTCAACTCCCTTCAAGCGGACGTGATCCCCGATGGCATGCGCAGTCGAGTCGCCGGTGCCTACAGCACGATCAATTACGGCTTACGCCCTGTGGGCGCCGTCATCGGCGGCCTCCTAGCCACCCTCATCGGCCTCCGGGCGACCCTCCTCATCGGGGCCGTCGGGGGAGCGCTGTCCCTGCTCTGGCTGCTGCCCTCGCCGATACCACGCATTTACTCCCTGACTCCGGACCATCCGGTGGCTCCGGACAGCGATATGGACGCGCGACCATTGCCTTGCTGATCGCCGGGGAACCACCCGGTCGAAGCCAAGACTTCCCAGACCCGCGGCCCGGCACATACATGCCGGGCCGCGGGTCGCTCGGTGCGGATACTGTTCGGGCGCCCCGTGACATCGCCTTCGTGGATCGGAGCGTTCCCGTGGGGCCAACAGACTCGTTCGAAGGCAGGGATCGTGCCTTACGTGCCTGGAGACACCCGTGTCATCTGACTCGGACCAACACTTGACAGCTATAGATAACCCCCGACCCGCGCGCCGAGCACCGCATCCTGCACGCGCTGCTGTAGGTTCCGCGTTTCGGTGTCCAATTCCGGACCGCCATGTCCAGCGGATGACCAATTGGACAAGCCGCGTGGAAGCGCTGGTCAGCGCGTTCAATCTTTCGACGACGACGCTGCGGTGAGCGCCGAAGCGTCCGCGGCCTACCGTCGGGGCATGAACTCGCACCCCTACGTCGCCCACCTGCACTGGAACGGCTCCACCGCCGCCGGGATCCGTTCCTACTCCCGCGACCACGTCGCTGTTGCCCCGCCCGCCGCCGCCGAAGTGGCCTTGAGCGCGGACCCGGCCTTCCGGGGCAGCCCCGAACGGCTCAACCCCGAGCAACTCGTGGTCATGGCCGCCTCCTCCTGCCAGATGCTGTCCTTCCTCGGCGCCGCCGCCCGCGCCGGCATCGACGTGCTGGCCTACGACGACCAGGCCGTCAGTCACCTCGACCTGACGGCCGAGTCCGCCCGCCTCGCCACGATCCGCCTGGTCGTCACGGTCAAGGTCGCCGCCGGGACGGACGAGGCCAAGGTCCAGGAGCTGAGTGAGCAGGCCCACCATGAGTGCTACATCGCCAACTCGCTGTCCGTTCCCGTCGAGGTGACCACCACCGCGGTGACCGCGTGAGCGCCCACCTGCAGGACCTCGAGGTCCATTTGCCCGACCGGCCCGGCGCACTGGCCGTCCTCGGACAAGCTCTCGGCCGTGCCGGAGTGAGTTTGGAAGGCGGCGGCGTGTTCACCCACAACGGCCACGCCATCGCGCACTACCTCGTCGACGATGGCCCGCTCGCGCTCCGGGCTGCCACCGAAGCAGAGCTCGGCCCTGCGGCCGTTCGCGACGTCGTCATGACCCGGCTGAACCAGGAGATGCCCGGGCAACTCGGTGCCCTGGCGAGACTCCTGGGTGACGCAGGGGTCAACGTGCTGGTCCAGTACAGCGACCACGACGGCAACCTCGTCCTGCTTGTCGCCGAAAGCCACGCAAAGGCATGCCGCGACGTCATCGCACGGTGGGAGAACCGATGAACCCCGCCATGGGCCGAACCCTCCGGGCAGCACTGACGTTGGCCATGTGCGGAATACGGGGTTGACGTCACCCCCGCCCCAGTCACGGCCAGCAACGTCATAAGGCCCGACCGGCGCGGATTGGACACAGTTCTGCGGAACGCGTTCGGAGGACACGAGCGCGGAACACAGAAGCCCTGCAGGTCACTGCGATGCCGTTGGACACCGAAACGCGGAACCTACAGCTGCGCGCCCTCGCCCCGGGGCGGATCACGCTGCTGGTGACGCACAACATCGCCAACGCGGCGGTGGCGGACCGGGTGATCGTGATGGACCGGGGCCGGATCGTGCAGACCGGCACCTGGGCGGAGCTGGCGGCGCGCCCGGACGGGCTGTTCCGTGAGCTGCTGGACCTCCAGCGGGACCGGACGGTCCCGGCGCAGCGGGTTTAGGGCGTGTCTGACAATTCCCGCCGGGCGCGCGACGCCGGGCATCCCGCCCGGACGCACCGCCGAAACGCCCGAGTACGACCCAGTACGAGGACGCTTCGCCGGCACGCCCGGCCGGGCGCCCACCGCCGCGCGCTGATCCGCCGCGAATTGTCAGACACGCCCTGACGTCCTCGGCCGTCGAGGGCCGGTGCTGACCGTCCTCCGTACCGCCGTCGGCACGGCGGTACGGAGGACGGGCGGCGCCCGCCGGACGCGCGGGGTCTCGTTGCCGGCCCTGCGCCGGTGCGCCGGTGCGTCAGTGGGGCAGCGCGTCAGTGCGTGGTGCGTGCCGCGTCGCGCAGCCGGCGCCAGGTGCGGCTGACGGACGCCAGCCCGGCCCGCCCGGCGGCGGTCCCGCCGCCTTCCCAGGCCCGGGCCGCCTCGGCGAACGTCTCCGCGCGCTCCGCGTTCTCCGCCGCCGCCCGGGCCGCCCGTGCCTGCGCGGCCCGGGCGGTGAGCCGAAGGTCCTCCGGTTCGATCATGTCGAGCCTCGCCCGGACGTGGTCGAGCAGCGCGGCGCAGGAGCCGTCGATCGCGGCCTCGCCCAGCGGGCGCGCCGGGAGGTCCAGCCCGTCCGTCAACCGCTGCTCCAGAGCGGCCCGCAGGTCCGGCACGGAGATGTCGCGGATCGTGAGGGAGAGGTGGGCGGAGAGGCCGGCGGCGCCGACCGCGCGGTGCGCGAAGCCGCGCGGGACGTAGAGCACGCTGCCGGGTTCGAGGACGCCGTGCAGGAGCCGCGGGGAGTGCTCGTCGTCGGGGAGCTCTCCCGGCGACCAGTGCGCCACGGTCGGCGCGTCGTGGACGTACCAGGTCTTGCGTCCGGCCGCCTGGAGGACGAACACGTCGGCGTCGTCACGGTGCACCGCGAGACCCTGGCCGCCGGCGGGCGTGACGAAGAAGAACGCCTCGACGCGCCGGTCGAGTTCTTCGGACAGCCGCGCCACCAGCTCGCCCGTCGGGCGGTGCCACTGGTCGACGCAGCGCAGCAGCAGCGTCGCCCCGGCGCCCAGGAGCGCGAGGACCTTCGTGCGGTCGGCGAAGCCGTGGTACGTGGTGCCGTTGACCACGCGTGACGTGGTGTAGGCCTCGGGCGGGACGGTCACCTTGGTGGAGCGGACCATCTCCAGGTAGGGGGTGCGCAGCAGCCCCGTGTCGAAGGCGGCGTCCAACGCGTCCAGGTCGAACGGCGGGGCGAGTTCCTCCGGCGTGAAGACCGCGGGCTTGCGCTGCCACTGGTGGCCGGTGAAGCTCCGGACGTCGCCGACCCAGTCGGCCAGCGTGGGCGATTCCATGGTGTGTCCCGTGGTGTCAGGGTGTTCGGGGCTCGTCGGTCAGGCCCTGGCCGCGGCGTCGAACCGCACGGAGAGCAGGGAACGCAGGGGGACGTGCGTCTCCTGCCGCGGGCCGCGAATGGCGAGCCGGTGGTCGAAGGCGACGTTCAGCAGGCGTTCGGCCAGGGGTACGACCAGGTGCTTGGCCCAGCAGCGGGCTCCGTCGAAGCCGAACGGCATGAACCCGGGCGTCTTCTCCGGGTCCGCCACCCCGGCCCACCGTTCGGGCCGGAACTCCAGCGGGTCGGACCAGTGCTCCGGGTCGCGGTGCATCAGGAGCGGGAAGAGCGCGACGCGGTCCTCGGGGCGGATCTCGGGGTGCAGTCCGGTGTAGGCGCGGCCGTCGTTGCGGAACAGCATCCACGCGGGCGGGAGCAGCCGCAGGGTCTCCCACAGGACCTCGGTGAGGTCGGCGCGGGCGTCCTCCCGCTCCCGGTCCGGCCCCATGAGCCACAGGGCGTTGCCGGCCAGCGCGGCGACCCCGTCGCAGAGGGTGGCCGTCGATCGCCGGTACAGCGCGATGGCCTGCCTCCGCTCCCGGGCGCCGGAAGCGTCGCGGATCTGCCCGGCCAGCGCGGTGCTCCTGCCCTCGGCAGCGGATCCCGGCCAGACGGTGACGGCGCGGTCGACGATCCGGGAGAGCCTGTCGGAGCGGGTGACGCCGCGTCTCGACAGGAGGGAGACCGGCAGGGGGTCGGACGCGAAGAGCCATCGGCGCAGGTAGGAGGTGGCCGCGTAGGGCCAGGCGCCGGACATCCCGCGTGCCGGGGGCGGCGGGGTCCTGATGCCCGCCATGACGTCCTGGCCCAGCGCGCGGATCGTCCGGGTCGCGTTGTCGTGGTGGATGTCCGCTCCAGCGGCGGGCTTGTAGACCGAGCGCTCCGCCGACCGCACGGGGCGCGCCGCGACGATTTCGGCCATCAGCTCGCAGTCGGAGACGCCGACCGTGCGGGCGTCGATCCGGAATACCTTTTCTTCCCTGGTCAGCAGGTCCTGGATCTTCGGGGCGTAAACGATGGAATGGCTGCGCCCGGCTGTCGGCGCCATTTCTTCCACGAGAATCCCGCCTCCAATGAAATGGCGATGAAATGAGTTCTCCGCAGCCGGTGGAGAACTCCGGACAGGGAGCGGGTGGGGCACTCCGCCGCGCCGGCGGGGGCCACGGTATGCCCGGGGCCCCCGCCGCCGACGGTGCGTCAGATGACGTGCAGGACCCACGCGTGGTTGGCGAGGTCCTCGTCACGCTTGAACTTCTTCACGATCGCCTTGATCATCTTCATGGGTATTCTCCCTTTCCGAGATTGCGGGCACAACGGAACAAGCGCCCGCGGCTTGGCGGAAATCCGACATTCCGGCCTGGAAGTCGAACTGGCTTTCATCTAACTCCGGACCCCAAGCGAAAGCTAGGTCCCTGACGGTCTTTTGACAAAGTATTCCCTGTGCCCCTGGTCGAGTGTGCGTCGCATTAGATGGCCGATCGTTATAACTTCCCGGGGCGCGCGGTGGGGGACCATATCGGTATGGAACTGAGGATTGAGGCCACCGACCTGCCGGGGCGTGAGTGTGCCGCCGCGCCGGGCTTCCCGGGCTACCGGGACCTGCACGTCGCCGTCCAACGCCGGGGTCGCCCGGCCGAGTTGCTCGACCTGTTCCCCGGTGACGCGCCGCGCGCCCACTGGTCGCTGGAGTGCGAGGGGAGGCCGACACCCGGAGGAGTGGACCTCACCGGCCGGTACGTGCAGGGCGGTCCCGGCGCCCGGTTCGTCTACCTGAACTGGGTGACCGGGAACGGCGACGGCTGGGCGCTGTTCCGCCGGGCCAAGCTGCTGCTGGCGGCGGTCGACCGGGAGGTCGCCGAGGCGGCGGTGGAGCGCGGCGTCCTGGTGGCCCGGCTGCGCCTGACGGACGCCAAGGGCCACCCGTTGTGCGCCGCCGTCCGCCCGCCCGTGGTGACCTGGTCGGCGGAGGGCTGAGTACGCGGCGTCCGAACGCGCGAGGAGGGCCCCGCCGCACGCGGGGCCCTCCTCAACGTTCGGTATGCGCAGGTCAGTTGTACGTGGTGGTGACGGTCACGCCGCCGAAGCCCTGCTGGGCGTAGAGGCTGAAGTACACCCAGCCGGACGGCGGGTTGGTGATGGTGAGGGTCTCGCCGTTGCCGGCGTTGGTGGACTTGGCCAGGTTCGACCCGGTGGTGGCCCACGCACCCCCGTTGTAGTAGAGGTCGGCGTTGCCGGTGCCGCCGCTGGTGGTGATGGTCAGCTGCTTCACGCCGGCGGGCAGGTTGAGGAAGCTGTAGCTGTAGTTGCCGGTGGTGGCGGCGACGCCGTCGCGGCGGCAGTTCTTGTCGTACTGCCGGGTGTCACCGGCGGTGCAGAGCGGGGCCTGGTTGGTGGGCAGGCTGCCGCAGTTGTCGGCGCCGCAGGCCTTGAGCCAGGTGGCGAAGTCGGCGTCGTACGAGGTGCCGATGGTGGTCTTGAGGAGGGCGCGGGCGCCGTTCCAGTCGCCGACGCGGTACTTGGCGAGGAGTGCGTCGACGTCCTGCGGGTGCGACTGGAGCATGTAGCGCACCGCCAGGTAGCCCCAGTTGTAGACCTTGGTGGAGTCGGAGTTGTCGTAGGTGTTGTCGAAGAGGGTGCTCAGCGCGTAGGTGCCCTTGGCGGCCTGCGCGACGGCGTCGTCGTAGTGGACGCCCCGGTAGCTGTACGAGACGTACTCGGCGAGGCCCTCGACCCACCAGACGGTCGGGGTGGTCATGCCGGCGTCGAAGTCGCCGTAGAAGTCGTAGCGGCCGTCGAGGTAGTGGGTGTACTCGTGGTTGAGGTTCCAGATCTGGAAGGCGGGGCGCAGCCAGGAGGCCTCGTGCGCGATGAAGCGGGCCTGGTTGCCGGCCTTGGCCGGGTCGCCCTCCTCGTACATGCCGCCGTTGTCGACGGCGATGCCGTACATCTCCCAGGCGTAGAGGCTGTACTCGTAGTAGTCGTCGAAGACGACGACCTCAAGACTGGTGTTGTTGTCGTTGGCGACCGGGCCCTTGTCCTTGACCACCTGGTGGAAGAACTGGTCCTCGTTGATCAGGCTGGTGCAGGTGTCGGCGAGCTGCTGCGCGGTCATGTCCTGGGCGCGGATGCGCAGGTTGGCGTTGCAGGTGTGGTCGACGGTGAGCACGAGCGGGACGAGCCGGGCGGGCAGGTCGCAGGTGCCGTAGTAGCTGCAGTTGCCGGTGTCCTTCTTCTCCGCGAACCAGACCAGGTTCATGGTGAGCGGACCGGTGGCGCCGACCAGCGGGTAGCGGTTGATCAGGTCCTTGACGATCGGCCGTCCCTGGGCCTTGGTGGCGTCGTTGGCGACCAGGTTGCCGATCTGGATGCCGATCGAGGTGACCAGGTCGGAGCCGTTCAGCTGGGAGCTGTTGCGGGTGACGAAGGACGCCATGGCGGTGGCGAACGAGGGGTCGGCCTGGAGGGCGGCGGTGAAGGCCGGGAGGTCGAAGCCGCGCTCGATGACGGTCTTGGTGTTGCCGACGGCGTCGGCCATCGAGCCGGTCCAAGAGCCGGTGTAGTCGTTGAGCAGGCCCTTGACGACGCCGGTGTAGCGGGCGTTCTCCTGGGCGCTGTCGATCAGGGTGACGGCCTCGGCGAGGGTCGCGCCGTTCGCCTCGGTGACGTCCTTGCTGTGCGGGGCGGCGAAGAAGCCGTCCAGGGCGCCGCGGATGGCGGTCTGGAGGGTGGTGCCGTACGGGCCGACCACGTCCGAGTGGTTCCACTGCACGTAGTAGCCGGCGCGGAGGTAGACCACCAGCTGGCCGGCCGAGGTGGAGTCGTCGCCGGGGTAGGCGGCGGACACGTCGCGCAGGGCGTTGGCGACGGTGGCCATCTGCGCCTCGTTGAACGCGCCCTTGGCGTCGTTGCCGGTCAGGTTGTACAGGGTGTTGATGCAGCCGAGGTCGGCGGCCTTGACCTGCTGGACGAGCGCGGCACCGGTGTTGCCGGTGAAGGCGGACACGTTGCAGGCGGCGGCGGGGGCGGCGGAGAGCTGCTTGGCGGCCTTGGCGGCGTGCGCACCGGTGGCGCTGCCCGCCGCCGGGGCGGTCGCCTTGGCCTGCTGGTCCGCGGCCAGCGGGCGGGCGTCCTTCGGAGTGTCGGGGGACTTGGGCACCGGGACGGAGCGCGGCGCCGCCGCCTTGCCGGCCTGGGCCTGGGCCTTGAGGGTGGTGGTGGAGTCGGCCGTCGCGGCGTGTGCCTGCGGGGCGAACAGGCCGAGAGCGAGGAAGAACGCGGCGCCGAGCGCGGGCAGTTTCCGCGCCTGGGCCGTGGTTATCCGGAAGGGACGCATCTGTGGGGGCCTCCGGGGCCGTTGAGGGTTGCCGTGTGGTTGGGGGCACACGGGTTCCTGATGTGTGACATGTAAAATGGCACAGCGATTGCGGCCGGGGGAAGGCTTGGGAACGGATTCGCGTCGGGCGAGATCGAACCGTTGCCGGATCAACACGCCGTCAGGCCGGCGACGGGGGTGCGATCCGGAGCAAAAGCGGTGAAACCCTCAGGCGGCGGCAGTCCGCGCCAACGGCGTCAACGCCGCGAACTCCAGCGGCGCCGACGGATCCACCGACAGCTCCGCCGGAGCCGGCTCGGCGCCGGAGCGGACCAGCAGGTCGCCGATCGCCGCCACCATCGCCCCGTTGTCCGTGCAGAGCCTCAGCGGCGGCACCCGCAGCGCGATCCCGGCCGCCGCACAGCGCTCCTCGGCCAGCGACCGCACCCGGGAGTTGGCCGCGACCCCGCCGACCACCACCAGGGTGCCGATCCCGTGATCGGTGCAGGCCCGCACCGCCTTGCGGGTCAGCACGTCGGCGATCGCCTCCTGCAACCCGGCCGCCGCGTCCGGGACGTACGGGTCCGAGCCGCCCGAGCGCTGCGCCTCCACCCAGCGGGCGGCGGCCGTCTTGAGTCCGGAGAACGAGAACGCGTACGGGTCGTCCCGCGGTCCGGTCAGCGGCCGCGGCAGGCGGACGGCCGTCGGGTCGCCGTCCCGGGCGGCCCGGTCGATCGCCGGCCCGCCGGGGTAGGGGAGGCCGAGGATCCGGGCGACCTTGTCGAAGCACTCGCCGGCCGCGTCGTCCAGGGTGTCGCCGAGGTGGACGATCGGATCGCGGGCGAGGTCGCGCACCAGCAGCAGCGAGGTGTGCCCGCCCGAGACGATCAGCACCACGCAGGGGTTCGGCAGCGGCCCGCCGTCCAGCGTCGCGGCGGCGACGTGCCCGGCCAGGTGGTGCACCCCGTACAGCGGGACGCCGAGCGAGAACGCGTAGCCCTTGGCCGCGGCCACCCCGACCTGGAGCGCCCCGGCCAGCCCCGGACCGGTCGTCACCGCGACGGCGCCGACGTCATCGAGCGTCAGCCCGGCCCGCGCCAGCGCCTCGCCGACCACCGGCGCCATCGCGTGGACGTGCGCCCGGGCGGCGATCTCCGGCACCACCCCGCCGAAGCGGGCGTGCTCGTCCATCGACGACGCCACCGCCTGCCCGAGCAGTACGCCGTCCCGGACCAGACCCGCGCCGGTCTCGTCGCAGGAGGACTCGATCCCCAGCACCACCGGTGACCCCGTCACAGTCACTCACCCTCATCACTCATTACATGCACTCGCGACCATTGTGCCCGACGAGACGTGAGGAATAAGCAGGAGCCCATGCTTCGTTCCTGCAACTCATACGCAATAGTGTTGTCCCGGCACGATCATCACTGTTCATCGAAAGGGGCTGTGTCCCAGCATGGGCACCTACTCGCTTCCCGACCTGCCGTACGACTACTCCGCGCTTGAGCGGGCGATGTCCCCCGAGATCCTCGAACTGCACCACTCCAAGCACCACGCCGCCTACGTCAAGGGTGCGAACGACACCCTGGACCAGCTGGCCGAGGCGCGCGACAAGGAGCAGTTCGGCGGCCTGGTCGGCCTGCAGAAGACCTTCGCCTTCCACCTGTCCGGCCACGTGCTGCACTCGCTGTTCTGGCAGAACCTCTCCCCGGAGGGCGGCGACCGCCCCGAGGGCGAGCTGGCCGACGCCATCACCGAGCACTTCGGCAGCTTCGAGGCCTTCCGCAAGCAGCTCACCACCGCCACCACCGGCGTGCAGGGCTCCGGCTGGGGCATCCTCTCCTGGGAGCCGCTGGCCAAGCGCCTGATCGTCGAGCAGGTCTACGACCACCACGGCAACGTCGGCCAGGGCACCACCCCGCTGCTCGCCTTCGACGCCTGGGAGCACGCCTACTACCTGCAGTACCGCAACGTCCGCCCCGACTACGTCGAGAAGCTCTGGGACGTCGTCAACTGGCAGGACGTCTCGTCCCGCTTCGCGGCCGCCAAGACCGCCTGACCCGCACTAGGTGAACGGCCCCGGACCGGTCGGGCGGTCCGGGGCCTTCCTCGGGTCAGGAGAGCTGCAACAGCGCCTTCCGGTGCCGCCAGGCGAGCCGCAGGAGCGCCGCGCCGGCGGGCTGCATCGGCTCCGCACCGGTGAGGCGATCCACCTGCTCGGCTGTGAACGGGATGCCGGTCGAGCGCCCCGTCGCGTCGTCCAGCCCGACGCGGTGGCCCTCGTCGTTGGTCGAGACGATGCGCCGGAACGTCTCGTCGAACAGCTCGGCGTCGAACACGGCCACGGTGAGCATGTCGGTGACGAAGGTCAGCGGATCCATCCCGAGGCCCAGCCAGAACACCCGCAGGCGGCCGTCCTCACGTGCTGCGGTGAGCGACCAGTTGAGTGGCCAGGCGGCGTAGTCGATCGGCGCCCTGTCGCTCCCGTAGTCCTCGGCGTCACCGAGCAGTTCCTCGCTCAGCTCCCGCAGGATCGCCCGCCAGAGGTCGAAGTCGTTCCCCTCGTTCCACGGCGCGTCGTGCGAGGCCTGGAACATCCCGACCGGCATCACCTGGAAGAGACCCCCGCCGCTGGCGACCTTCTCGGGATCACGCCAGTGCAGCACGAACTCCGCTTCGCCGGTCCTGCGATCGTGCCGGATGGTCAGCGTACTGATGGCCGCCATGACCGGCCGGCGCGCGAGGTCGGTCGGATCGCCGATGGCAGCGCGGAAGGGCGTGGCGGCCCCGCCCGCCAGGACCGCCGCCGCGTACTCGTGCGCGACGGCCTCACAGATGTCGATCACGTCGAAGTACCGGCCGCGGCCGAAGGTCAGCGTCGGACCGCCCGCAGACGTCCCGACATCCAGCAGGCGGTAGCAGCTTCGATCCTCGAACAGCCTGGGCCTGGCAAGCTCCCGCACCGCGTCGGCGTAGCGGCGGTAGGCCGTTCCGCTCCTCCGGCGCGGGCGGATGCGGTCGAGCTCCGGCTCACCGCCGTCCAGGTCGGCCTCCGGCGCGTCCGGCACCCACCGCAGCCGGACGCGCTCCAGCGGCACCGGCTGCTCCGGAATCCAGTGCCGCCGAGCCAGCAGCGGAGTCCCCGGGACCAGCCGTTCGGGAGGGACTTCAGTCAGGAGCCGGCTGGTTAGCGCGAAGCGGTGATCATTCAAGATCATTCGAACCCGTCGCCACTGCTCCCGACTGTTGGACGGGCCCGGTTGGTCGTCTGCCACGATTCACCCTAACGTCGCGGCTCGTTCGTCGAGTTCCCCGGCACCGGCCACGTCGCGGAGGCGGTAGAGGCGGGCCCGGAGGTCGCGGACGGCGTCCTGCACCTTGACCGAGCGGATGCCGTCCGCGCAGTCGAGGAAGTCGTTCCAGGACGCGAGGGCACCGTCGACGTCGTCCTGCCGGAGACGGACGGTGCCGAGGTCGGCGAGGACGATCGCACGGGTGCGGCGACGGTCGAGGCCGTGGATGTCGAGCGCGTGGTGGAGGTGTTCCTGCGCGCTGGTGTAGTCGCCGAGTCGGGCGAGGATCATGCCGGACTCGTGAGCCCACCGGCCGATGCTGTAGTGCGAGGCCCACGACTCGCCGGGCGTGCCGGTGGCCCGTTCGATCGCGCTCTGGGACGCGGCGAGCGAGCTGGTCGCGGTGCGCCGGTCGCCGTCGAGGGCTGCGGCGTTGGCGAGGGTGGCCTGGTAGTAGGCCAGGGCTCGGGAGTCATCGAGGTGTTTGGCCTGGTCGACGCACTCTTCCGCTATCCGTACGGCGGTGGGCCTGAACCCCAGGTCGATGGCCTGGACGGCCAGACCGCGCAGGGCGGTGGCGGCCAACTCGGCGTCGCCGGCCTCGGAAGCGAGCCGGAAGGAATGCGCGTAGTACTGCTGGGCAGCGTCCTGGTTCCCCTCGTCCTGGGCCATCCACCCGGCCAGGTGGACGAGTTGGGAGGTCGCCGCGAACAGCTCCCGGCCGACGGCTTCACTCCAAGTCCCGTCCAGCCAGGGGGCGACGTCGTCGTGGAGGTAGCGGACGGCCAGATGGCGGGCATGGCCGCCACCGAGTTCGGCGGCCGCGTCGCCCAGCGACTTCGTCATCTGGCGGATCGCTGCGACCTCGCCCCGGCCGACCTTCACTGTGCTGCCAGTCTTTCCCTGTACCCGCCGCAGGACGGCATCAAGGTCGGACAGGCCCAACGCCGCAAGCGCGTACGCGCTGGAGGCGGACACGAATCCCCGGCGATCCACCACGTCCCTCCGGCTCAGCTCGACAGCCGATCCACGGTACCGACAATTCCGCTCCTTGCGTGACCAGTTGTCGGCTTGTTGACCACCTGGAACATCCGATCGGTTCCAGGCAAGCAGCCCCGGACCGGCGGTCCGGGGCCGTGCCGAATGAGACGGGCAATCCACTCCGCTACGGCAGGGGCCACGTATTCGTCGGGTCGTCCAGCCAGGCCTGATGGCCTCCGGGGCCGATGGTGAGGCCGAGGCGGCTCGGCCCGGGGCGGCCATTGTCCAGCCACCAGCGGTGGGCGGCCTCGACTTCGTCCCACAGGCGGCGCGGGCCGTGCTGCCACACCGTGTACCGCTCGGCGTTCTCGGTGCCGTCCCAGTCGACGGCGGCCCAGGAGCCGCCGTCGGTCGTGGCCACCCAGAGGCGGGTCTCGACGTCATCGAGATCGGGGTCGTGGTGCCAGGCGTACCAGAGGTCGCCGAGGCGGTGCCCGAGGGCGAACTGGGTCTCGAACTCCGAGTCGGCGACGGCCCAGGGGTCGAGCGTGGTCGTGGACTCGTCCGGCACGTGCTCGTCCATGACGACGTCCCGGAAGAGGCGGAGGTCGCGGCGCTGGGTGCGCATCAGCATGAAGGCACTGTCGGCGGTGTACCGCCCGGTGGCGGTACCGTCGCCGGTGACGGTCAGGCGGAGGAGCCCGCCGCAGCTCCACTCGTCGTACCAAGGGGTGAGGATTTGCCCGCCGGGCCTGGTCTGGCTGATCCATTCGCCCGGAACGCGCTTCACGGAGCAGGTGGCCATGATCCGGTCGAACGGCGATGCGACGTTCCAGCCGAGACTTCCGTCGCCGCAGACGACGGTAGGTGCGTAGCCGGTGGCGTCGAGGTTGGTCCGGGCGCGGTGGGCCACGGCGGCGTCGATCTCGATCGTCGTCACGTTCGCCCCACCGAGGCGGTGGGAGAGCATGGCTGCGTTGTACCCGGTGCCCGCGCCGATCTCAAGAACCCGCATTCCCGGTGCGATGTCCAGGAGTTCGAGCATCTGGAAGACGACCGACGGCTCGGAGGCCGAGGACGAAGGCCACGCATCGCCTACATCCGTCGGCTCGTCTCCGTCGTTGACCTGTGTCACTACGGGAATGTCCGAACTGGCGGCGGCGAACCAGCGGTCGGGCTCACGGTCACGGTCGCAGAGCTGGTAGCCGTCACCGTCGGCAAGCCAGATCCGGTCCGGGAGGAAACGATGGCGCGGGGTCGCCTGTGCGGCCCTTCGCCACTCATCGGACACATCGTGGCCGAGAGAGCGGGATACGGCCCGGAGCAGGCCGTTCGTGGCGGCCTGCTCCAGGTCGTTCTGCTGGCTCTTCACTTCCCGTCGCCGTCCTTGCGGTGCTTGCCGGCAGACGACCCGGACGAGGTGTCCGGGGTCGACTTGTCCTTCCCGAAGTCCTTCCGGTCCTTGTTCGCGTGCTTGCCCTGCCCGCCGTCGTTGCCCCCGCTGCCGCCACCGGAGCTTCCGTCCTTGCCGGTTCCCCATCCCATGGGTGCCTCCTGCCTGTTTTCTTCACGATGGTTGTCGCGTGGAGCGCTTGCCCAGGTGTACGGACGTGACAGTTACCAACTGGCGTGCCCCCGGGCCGGTACGCTCCTTGATGAGAGCGGGACCGCCGTCGCAGGGAGCGAGACCCACCGACGGGTCTCCGACCGCTCTCGGTCGGGGACGCCTACGACGGTAGGGTCCCGGAGTCAGAACCTGAAGTGACCACGAGTACACGTACGTCGGCACGGACTCCCGAGGTGGGGGCTCTCATGCAGTCAAGCCAACAGCCTTCCCTGACTGTCGGTCAGGGAAGGCCTCGGCGCCCGCGCGTGGGCATCATCTCCGGGTACGTCTTTCGGGTGATCCGAGAACAGCACGGTGCCACCCAGGACGAGTTCGCCGAGCGGCTGGCCGTGTCAAGCGACACGATCGCCGGGTGGGAGAGTGGTCGGCGCCCACTCACTGCCGTACCTGTCGGGCAGATGCTCACCTACCGCCATCGGCTGATGCAGATGGGCACAGCGCCCGCACTCCTCCAAACACTGGAGCGATCCTTCGAGGCGGACATTCTGCTCGCCGGCATCGTTGAGGAGAAGTCGTCGGCTGTCGGGAGCCCCCTCGGGGCGATGGTGATCCGGCGCGACCTCGTGGAGATTCTCATGTGGCCGCTCAGCGGTGCAGCGCCGAAGGCCGTTCGCGACCTCCCGACCCCGCCGCGTCCACGAAAGGGCCCAGCGCCGACCGGACCGGAACTTCTCGCCCCCGACCGCACCCGGTTCTACGCCCACCTGCGGCGCGCGGCCGAGGAAGCGCGTGGAACGGACCAGTTCCTCGCCCGCCGCCAAGCGCTGTACCTGGCCGGATACGATGAGCAGGGCGACACGCGGGAGTGGCTCGCGCACCAGCAGCGCTCCGAGCAGCCGAGCGACTGGCTGAGCCACTGGCTCAACTCCCGTTCCGTTGCCATGGTCTCCGCCCGCTACGGTGACCGCGATCGGATCAGCCACTTCATCGAAACGGCCCTCGCCGATGAGGCGGGCGCGCTGGCGAACCTCAACTACTGGGCGTACTGGATCGGCGAGGCCCCGTACCTCGAACTCTCCGACGACTTCATCGCTGCCCGGTCGCCGGGCCCGTGGCCCGGCGACAAGCTCCTCGCGCACCTCGTTCAGGGGCTCGGCCCGCAGTGCGGGTACGCCGAGTTGAACATCCACAGTGTGTGGTCACTGCTCCAGATCCGGCCGGATCTGCTGCGCTCCGGAACTGCGGCCCGCGCCCTGCGCGAACGGCTCCCGGTGCTGTTGGATGGTCGGGAGCTGTCGCGGCGAGGGCGACGCGAGCTCGACAGCATCCGCTACGCGATCCGCCTTGTCGAGGCGTGAGAGGAGCCAGACAGTGACAGACGACCTGACGCCGGTGGCCAGGTTCCTGTTCGAAGCCGGGACGCTCAAGCAGACCAAGCGCACGGGCTGGTGGATGGCCGGCGTCCGCGATCCCGAATCGGTCGCCGAACACTCCTGGCGAACCGCGTTGATCGCTTCGATCATCGCCAAGCTGGAAGGCGCGGACCCGGCGCAGACCGCCTTCCTCGCGGTCTGGCACGACTCCCAGGAGACGCGCACCGGGGACGTCAACCATCTGGGCAAGAAGTACGCGCCCGGCGCCGATCCGGCGGCGGTGACGGCCGACCAGGTCGGCGGCATGCCGGAGATCCTCGCCTCCACCATCCGGGATCTCGTCGCGGAGTACGAAGCGAAGGACTCTCCGGAGGCGGTCTGTGCGCGGGATGCCGACAAGCTGGAGTGCCTGATCCAGGGCGTCGAGTACAAGGCGCAGGGCTATGCGAACGCTCAGCGCTGGATCGACAACAGCCGTGGCCGTCTCACCACGAAGACCGCCAACGCACTCGCCGACGCCGTCCTGGCAACCGACTCCCTCGACTGGCTCCGTGCTGCCCTCGGCGAGAAGTCGAGCTGACGCGGGTCGTGGATCGCGTCTTGAAGGCGGCACCTCGCAGGTGTCGGTCTCAAAGCGGAAGTTCGATGTGATGGTGGACGGCGCCGAGCGCGTGATCTGACGGAGGGGCGAGGATGGCGATCGAAGCGGAGCTCAAGGCGGTCGTGCGCGACCCGGAAGGCGTGCTCAAGCAACTGGAGGCCCGGCACGGTGCCGGCCGCGCCGAGGTCTACCGCGACACGTACTACGACGCGCCGGACGGCAGCCTGATGGGCGCCGATCGCGAGTTGCGGATCCGTACCGTGCACGGCCCGGACGACACGCGCACGGTGCTCACGTACAAGGGGGCCCGGGTGGACGAGGCGTCCGGGTCGAAGCCGGAGTCCGAGACGAAGGTCGAGGACGCCGATGCCGCGCACGAGATCATGCGGGGCCTGGGCTTCACCCCTCGCATCGCGTTCGAGAAGCGGTGCCGCAACTACGGCTTCCAGCGCGACGGAAGGCACCTGCTCGCCACGCTCGTTCGCGTTCCCGCGTTGGACGACGCCACGTTCATCGAGGTCGAGACGACGGCCGCCACGGAGGCCGACCTCGCGCCGGCCCTCGCCCTGGTGCGTGCGGTGCTGGCCGAACTCGGCATCAGCGAAGTCGACTTGACCACCGAGCTGTACACCGACGCGGTCGCGGCGGCGCGACCTGCCTGACTGGCAGGCCTCATTCCGCATTCACCGGCGCGCTCCCTGAGGCCACAGCACCTCAACCGGCACGCCGCGCTGGCGGGCGTAGGCGACCACGTCCGCCGTCCCGCCGTAGCCGCGGGCCGGCAGGCCGTCCCAGACGGCGAGGAGCCTGTCGACCTGGGCCACCAGGACCTCGCTCCCCGCCATGTGCGCGGCTTCGTCGGACTCCACCCGGCCTGTTCGGTGAACGGCGTTGGCACTGCTCAACAGCCGGTCGTAGACGGGGTGATGCCAATCTGGTAGACCGTCCCGGTACTGATCCGCGGGAATGACGACCTCCAGCCGCGCCCCCCGTTCGAGCGCGATCTCCGCGATCCACGCGTCCGGCCCGTCCGCGATGCAGGACACGATCGTGAGCCCAGTCGGGTCCTCTCCCGCGAGAGCGTCTTCGAGCAGCCGTCGAACCTGCTCCTCCACCCCGGCCGCCAGCCCCCGGTGCCCGGTGACTCCGATTCGCACTGCGATCCCTCCCTAGAGATAGACACCGTGCAGGCGTTCGTCGAACTCCCTCACGGCCCTGGACGGCGAGGAAGTGCTGAACGACCGTCGAAGTGCGCGGGCTCTCTCGACGATTCGACCTGAACGGTACTGGAGACCGATCTCCAGAGCTTGCGTGGCGAGGGCGAATGCCGCCTCGATCCGTCCTGCGGCCAGATGGCCTGCTGCAATGTCCAGCAACAGCAGAGCGCGTTGCTTCGCATGACTGGTCGCCGGGACCGGGATCGCCGTTTCTGATGCCCACCTGGAGAGTCCGAGTTTCGCGCCGCAGGTCACTCTGGCAGCGGCCACCTTGGACTCGTCGAAGGTGAACACCCAGGGCCACGGGGGTGGTTCTTCCCGGATGTCTGCCTGAAGCGCAGCTCGGCTACGTGTCAAGGCGTGATCGGCACTGCGCTGGTCGCCTGCGGCTGCATGCCCGAGGGCCTCAACCGATGAAAGCCATGCGTCGGCGACTGTGGGAAACGCAGGCTCCAGGAAGCTGCGGGCCCGCTGGGTGAGACTGAGCGCCTGGACTGCGTTGCCGGTGTGAGCTTCGAACTGTGCGAGGCTTCCGGTTTGGTACGCGGCAAGCAGCGGGTGTGCTCCTGACCGCGCGGCTTTGATTGCAGCCCCGTAGAACGACCGCGCGGACCCGTAGTCGCCCATGTCCCACGCCAGCCAAGCGGCCAGGCTCGCCGCCTCACTCGCGGCGGCGGCGAGCCTGATTCGATGAGCATCGGTCCGTGCCGCGCCAATCAACCCTTGGATCAATCGCAGATGGGAGTGGGCGACATCGGCAAGCTCTCGTGAGGGTGTAGATCCGTCCAGTCGACGGTAGGAGGTAGTGGCGACTCGGAGTGCGACAGCTTGCTGCTCGACCTCGTCTGTGGGTCCCGCGGCGGCTGTAAGTACGGGGGATGCCGCGATTGCTGCGGCTGCTCCCAGGAATTGACGTCTTTCCACGCTCTCAGTTCCGATTCGCGTCTGAACCGTAGTTTCGGCGAGGCCGAGCAGAGCTGCTGGAATTCCCAGGTGCTGCGACAGTCGCAGCAGCACGTCCATGGCATAGGGGGCGATGCCTCGCTTCTCCAGTCGCGAGATCGCTGATTGTGAGAGTCCACATGCCTCGCCCAGCTGCACCTGCGTCATGCGCCGGTACATTCGAGTCAGCTCGATGATCTTGCCGTAGTTCCTCATCCGGGAGGCATCCCGGATCGCTGCCGAGTTCCAGTTCAACAGCCCACCCCAACGCTACGAGGCCTGCCAGGTCACATGATGCAATCCGATGCGTTCCTTGCATATTTATTTGCGGGCGCCGCATGATCAATGACCTCATGACTGTGACGGGTTGTTGACTGGCAGTGATGAATTGGCTTGTGCGTTGGTGTCTCGGCTGCTGCCGAGACGCCAACGTCTGGCCCTGTGCTGGCAGTTGTGCCCGGATGGCTCGGAGGGTTCGGTTCGGTGGTGGTCAGTCCACACAAATGTGGTGGCGGCCCGTGCCGGGGGTGGTCATTCTGGGCGGATGGGTGATCGTGCGAACTTCGTCGTCGTCCGCGAGAGCGGTGAGTTCGAGCTGTACCTGTCGCGGTTCGGGGCGGTAGGAATCGACCTCGACCTCCTGGCCGGGCCGGCGGAGGTTCTCTCGATGGTCCGGCACCTGAGAGCGGTCGACTGGTGGCTGGACGATGTGCACTGCCAGGGTGCGGCACTGATCGACCTCGGGCGGAAGGTGTTGATGCTGTTCGCCTGGGAAGGGCCGAGCGCCGAGATGCGCCACCGGGCAGCCACGCTGGAACTGTTGCAGGAGGCGTGGGCGGGGTGGGACGTCCGGTGGATGTACGACGGCCCGGCCGAGCTGCGGACGTACCTGGAGCTGGACCCCGAACACGTCCGTGCCCGTGGGTACGGGATTGCGGTGGGGCCGCTGCTCGAACCGGGCGACGAGGAACTCGCTGACCCCGAGCCGATGGTCGCGGTGGTGACGGTCGGGACGGAGCGCTGCTACGTGTTGGCGAACGTCAACGACCATCCGGTCCGGGAGGGGGCTGCGCTGCTCGACCGGCTGGCGGGTGGCCCCGAGCGCGGGGTCTGCCGGGCGTCGGCCGATGCCGGCATCCACGTCGATCCGCTGCGCCGGCGGGTGGGCTGGTGGGTGCTCGGGGCGGCGGCGGAGGCGTACGAGATGCCGCAGCGATGGCCCGGTTGGACGGTGGAGTTCTGGCAGGACCGCTGGGAGGAGCACGTACTGGCGGCGCCCGGGCGCTTCTCGCCGCCGCCGGTCGACCGCGCGAGGGCGCTGGCGGACGTACGGGCAGCGGCCGAACGCTGTCGAGGGGCGTGAACCCGCCCGGCGCCCGCCGGGTCGGTCCGACCGACCGACCGACCGGCCGGACCGACCGACCCCACCCCTCGAACCGTGCCGTCAGGCGCCGACGTGCATACTTGCCGGACGATCAGCAGGACGTAGAGGTGATGACGCGGTGAAACTGGCTGAAGCGCTCGCGCAGCGCGCGGCTGCGGTGCGGCAGGTGGAGCAGTTGCGGGCGCGCGTCGTCGGCAGTGCCCGCTACCAGGAGGGCGAGGAACCGGCCGAGAGCGCGGCGGAGGTCCTGGCCCAGGCCGGAGAGGTGCTGGACGAGCTGGAGCGGCTGATCCGTCAGATCAACCGGACCAACTCCACCGCGCTCATCGAGGGCGGCGGCACGCTGACCGACGCCCTCGCCCGCCGGGACGTCCTGCGGCTGCGCCACTCGGTGATCACCGCGGCCGCCGACGCCGCCTCCGGGCGCGACCAGCGGGGAGCCGTACGGCAGTTGCGGTCCGAACTCAGGATCCTCTCCGCCCTGCCGGTCGCCGAGCTCCATGCCCAGGCGGACGCCCTGGCGAAGGAGATCCGCGAGGTGGACACCCTGATCCAGCGCACCAACTGGGAGATCGACCTGATCGAGGGCTGACCCCACAAGCTGGGTGTGGGAAGCAGGTAGTCGCCACGGAGGCGTGCACACACCGCGGGCCGGCGGTTCATCCGGCCCCTGGCGCGTGAAGAGCAACGCAGGGGTTCGATTCCTCACCGAACAATGCAGCTCAGCATCGCGTACAGGTGACAGAGCACACGGCACAGCTCACCACCGCGTGCAGATCCGGACGACGAGGGCGGGAGCGGGGCGCCCCACACCCGGTGCGAGGGCCGTGCACACCGGCACGGCCCTCGCACCTGTTCCTCCCCGGGGCCACCCGAGAAGCGCCTCCCGTCAGGGCGTGCCGAACAAGCCGAAGAAGCTGTCGAGGATCTGCTGCGCGGCGAGCCCCGCCGGCATGGTGCCGGCGCGGACCAGGGCCTCCAACTCGACCGAGAGCCGCCGCACTTCGGGGTGTTCGTGCAGCCGCGCGTAGAGCTGGTCGTGGACCATCGTCCAGGTCCATTCGACCTGCTGGTCCCGCCGCTTCGCGGCCAGCGCGCCGGTGGCGTCGAGGACCTTGCGGTGTTGCTGCAACCGTTCCCACAGCACGTCGAGTCCGGCGCCGTCCCGGCCGCTACAGGTCAGCACCGGGGGCGTCCACGCCGCGTCGGGCGCCTGCAACAGCCTTAGGGCGCCCGCTAGTTCGCGGGCCGCGGCGCGAGCATCCGTCTCGTGCGGCCCGTCCGCCTTGTTGACGGCGATGACGTCGGCCAGCTCCAGGACGCCCTTCTTGATGCCCTGCAACTGGTCGCCGGTGCGGGCCAGGCTGAGCAGCAGGAAGGTGTCGACCATCCCGGCGACGGCGGTCTCGGACTGGCCGACTCCCACTGTCTCGATCAGGACCACGTCGTAGCCGGCGGCCTCCATCACCACCATGGACTCCCGGGTGGCCTTGGCGACGCCGCCCAGCGTCCCGGAGGTGGGCGAGGGGCGGACGAAGGCGTGCGGGTCGACGGCGAGGCGTTCCATCCGGGTCTTGTCGCCGAGGATGGAGCCGCCGGTGCGGCTGGACGTGGGGTCGACGGCGAGCACCGCGACCCGGTGGCCGAGCCCCGTGAGCATGGTGCCGAAGGAGTCGATGAAGGTCGACTTGCCGACACCTGGCACGCCGGTGATGCCCACCCGGACCGCGCCGCCCGCGTGCGGCAGCAGCCGTTGGAGCAACTGCTGCGCGAGCGCGCGGTGGTCGGGCCGGGTGGACTCGACGAGGGTGACGGCGCGCGCGATCCAGGCGCGCGAGCCGTCGAGGACACCCGTCACATAGCTGTCGAGGTCGATCGTCCGCGGAGGCATACGATCAAAATCTCACAGCTCGTGGCCGAGATCGGCCGCCAGCGAGGTGAGCAGGTCGTAGGCGGCGTCCGGGATGACGGTGCCAGGCGGGAAGACCGCCGCCGCTCCCGCCTCGTACAGCGCGTCGAAGTCCTGCGGGGGGATCACCCCGCCGACCACGATGGTGATGTCCTCCCGGCCGGCCTCGGCGAGCGCGGTGCGCAGCGCGGGGACCAGGGTGAGGTGCCCGGCGGCGAGCGAGGAGACGCCGACGATGTGCACGTCCGCCTCGACGGCCTGGCGGGCGACCTCGTCGGGGGTCTGGAAGAGCGGGCCGACGTCCACGGTGAAGCCGAGGTCGGCGAAGGCGGTGGCGATCACCTTCTGGCCGCGGTCGTGGCCGTCCTGGCCCATCTTGGCGACCAGGATCCGCGGGCGCCGGCCTTCGGCCCGCTCGAACCGCTCGACCAGGTCGCGGGTGCGCTGGAGGGAGGCCGAGGGGCCCGCTTCGTCTCGGTACACACCGGAGATGGTACGGATCTGGCCGCTGTGCCGGCCGTACACCTTCTCCAGGGCGTCCGAGATCTCGCCGACGGTGGCCTTCGCCCGGGCCGCGTCGACGGCCAGGTGCAGCAGGTTGCCGTCGAGCGAGCCGCCGCGCTGCGGGCCGGCCTCGGCGGCCCGGGTGAGCGCGTTCAGCGCGTCCTGGCAGACCGCCTCGTCGCGTTCCTCGCGCAGCCGGCGCAGCTTCTCGAGCTGGCGGGCGCGCACCGAGGAGTTGTCGACCTTGAGCACGTCGATCTGCTCGTCGCTGTCCACCCGGTACTTGTTGACGCCGATGACCGGCTGGCGGCCGGAGTCGATCCGGGCCTGGGTGCGGGCGGCGGCCTCCTCGACGCGCATCTTCGGGATGCCCGCGTCGATGGCCTTGGCCATGCCGCCGGCCGCCTCGACCTCCTGGATGTGCTGCCAGGCACGGCGCGCCAGGTCGTGGGTGAGCTTCTCGACGTAGGCGGAGCCGCCCCACGGGTCGATGACCCGGCAGGTGCCGGACTCCTGCTGGAGCAGCAGCTGGGTGTTGCGGGCGATCCGGGCGGAGAAGTCGGTGGGCAGGGCCAGCGCCTCGTCGAGCGCGTTGGTGTGCAGCGACTGGGTGTGGCCCTGGGTGGCGGCCATCGCCTCCACGCAGGTGCGGGTCACGTTGTTGAACACGTCCTGGGCGGTGAGCGACCAGCCGGAGGTCTGCGAATGGGTGCGCAGCGACAGCGACTTGGCGTTCTTCGGGTCGAACTGCTTGACCAGCTTCGCCCACAGCAGCCGGGCCGCGCGCAGCTTGGCGACCTCCATGAAGAAGTTCATGCCGATCGCCCAGAAGAACGACAGCCGCGGCGCGAAGGCGTCCACGTCCAGGCCCACGTCCAGGCCCGCGCGCAGGTACTCCACCCCGTCGGCCAGGGTGTAGGCCAGCTCCAGGTCGGCGGTGGCCCCGGCCTCCTGGATGTGGTAGCCGGAGATGGAGATGGAGTTGTACCGGGGCATCTTCTGCGAGGTGTACGCGAAGATGTCCGAGATGATCCGCATCGACGGCTGCGGCGGGTAGATGTAGGTGTTGCGGACCATGAACTCCTTGAGGATGTCGTTCTGGATGGTCCCCGCCAGCTTCTCGGGTGCCACCCCCTGCTCCTCGGCGGCCACGATGTACAGGGCCAGGACGGGCAGGACGGCGCCGTTCATGGTCATCGACACCGACATCTTGTCCAGCGGGATGCCGTCGAAGAGTTGGCGCATGTCGTAGATCGAGTCGATCGCCACGCCCGCCATGCCGACGTCGCCGGTGACGCGCGGGTGGTCGCTGTCGTAGCCGCGGTGGGTCGGCAGGTCGAAGGCGACCGAGAGGCCCTTCTGACCGGCCGCCAGGTTGCGGCGGTAGAAGGCGTTGGACTCCTCGGCGGTGGAGAAGCCCGCGTACTGGCGGACGGTCCACGGCTGGTTGACGTACATGGTCGGGTACGGCCCGCGCAGGTACGGGGCGATGCCCGGGTAGGTCTCCAGGAAGTCCAGGCCGGCCAGGTCCGCCGTGGTGTACAGCGGCTTGACGCCGATGCCCTCGGGGGTGTCCCAGACCAGCTCGTCGACGTCCTTGCCGGTGGACTGCCGCCAGGCGGCCCGCCACTGGCCGTCGGTGACGTCCCCGGAGGGATCCCCGTTCAGCCCGATTCCGGTGAAGTCGGGGATCATCGTGCCACTCCGATCTGGTCGAGCAGGGAGGTGAGGACGGCGATGGCGTCCCCGCCCGCGTGGATGAACTCGTCTACTCCTGCCGGGGTTTCGCCGAGCCGACCGGCCAGCAGCACCCGTTGGGCTCCGGCCGCCCTCAGCGCGCCGGCGACGGCCTCGGCGTGCTCGCCGTACTGCGCGTCGCCGGAGCACAGGCAGGCGGCGGTGGCGCCGGAGGCGGTGAAGGCCTCGGCGAAGGCGGCCGGGTCGACGGACTCCAGCGAGGTCGTCGCGATGCCGCCGGCCTGGAACAGGTTGGCGGCGAAGGTGGTGCGCGCGGTGTGCGCGGAGGCGGTGCCGATCGAGGCCAGGAACAGCTTCGGCCGCTCCCCGGTGGCCGCGAGCTGCGCGTCCGAGCGGTCGCGCAGCGCCTCGTACGCCTCGGCGCGGCGCACCTGCGGCAGCCCGCCGCCCGGTGCGGCCGGGGCCGGCTCGCGGACCAGCGGCTGTTCGTCCAGGTGCGGGAACTCGCTGACGCCGGTGACGGGTTCACGCCGCTTGGCGAGCTTGACGGAACGCTCCGCCCAGGTCGCGGCGATCCGCTCGCGGACCGTCCCGTCGGTGAGCGCCGCCTGCTGGCCGCCGGCCCGCTCGATCTCCTGGAACCGGGCCCAGGCGGCCGCCGCCAGCTCCTCGCTCAGCTGCTCGACGTACCAGGAGCCGCCGGCCGGGTCGATCACCCGGGCGAGGTGGGACTCCTCCAGCAGGATCGACTGGGTGTTGCGGGCGATCCGGCGGGCGAAGGCGTCCGGCAGGCCGAGGGCGCTGTCGAAGGGCAGCACGGTGACGGCGTCGGCGCCGCCCACGCCGGCGGCGAGGCAGGCGACGGTGGTGCGCAGCATGTTCACCCACGGGTCGCGGGCGGTCATCATCACCCGGGAGGTGACGGCGTGCTGGCGCTGCGCCGAGGCCGCCGCGGAAGCCCCCGACACCTCGGCGACGCGGGACCAGAGGCGGCGCGCGGCACGGAACTTGGCGATGGTGAGGAACTGGTCGGCGTCGGCCGCGTAGCGGAATTCCAGCTGGCCGAGCGCGGCGTCCACCGACAGCCCGGCGGCGGTGAGCGCCCGCAGGTAGGCGACGCCGGTGGCGAGCGAGCAGCCCAGCTCCTGGGCGGGCGAGGCGCCGGCCTCGTGGTAGGGCAGGGCGTCCACGGTCAGTGCCCGGACGCCGGGGTACTCGGCGGCGCAGCGGGCGGCCAGCGCGGTGGCCTCGGCGAGCAGCGCGGTGGTGCGTCCGGTCTCGCCGGTACGGGCCTGGAGGCCCAGCGGGTCGGCGCCGAGGTTGCCGGCGGCGGCACCGGGGGAGACCTCGCGCTCCTCGTACAGGGCGAACAACTGCTCGGCGGCGGCGGTGAATTCGGGCCCGGCGTCGAGTGCCACGGCGGCCAGGTCGAGGTACACGCCGGCCAGCGTCTCGGGCAGGGCCGTGACGGGCAGGCCCGCGCCGCCGAGCTCCAGCCAGAGCGAGCCGACGCCGTTCTCCAGATCGGCCAGGACCGCCTCGTTGGTGCGCCGGCGGTCCGGGTCGGCGTGCCGCTGGCGGACGTCCCAGCCGGCGACGGCGGCGCCCTGCGGCCGGCCGCCGCGGACGAACGGGGGGAAGCCGGGGTAGCCGGCTTCGGCCGGGGCGTCCTCGGCGGTGTACAGCGGGCGGGCGCGCAGCCCGTCCGGGAGTTCGGTGGTGAGCGCCCGCTCGGCGGCGGCGCCGTCCGCGGGGTGCGCGCCGGACTTGCGCAGCACGCCCTCGACGAGCTGCTGCCACTGCTCGCGGTGTGCGGCCGGGAATTCGGCGGCGAGGGGGAGCCCTTCGGGCAGGACGTTCATGACCGCAGGTTAGCGCTCGTTCGCAGGCCCGCAGGAGGGGCGGTCCGTGTGACCTTTCCCTCGATTTGGCACGTTCTCAGCACTCCGGGCGGCGAGGAGTGCCGCGGACGGCGGCACCCGAGGTCAACGCCGGTGCCGGGGGCCACGATCGATCGCCAGGGACGGCCCGGAACAGGGGGATTGCGGAACCCCTCCACTCATCTATTAAGTTACTTCGAAGAAGGTGGGTGGGGACCGAACCCCCGTAGGTCCTCGCCCGCCTTCGCCGTCCCCTGCCGTCCCCCGAAGGAGAGCCCCCCGCCATGGGAAAGCGTCGCAAGCCCAGCCCCCCGAGCCGGGCCCGCATGGCGGTCCTCACCACGGCCATGGCCGGCGGCGCCGTCCTCGCCTCCGGCACCGCCCACGCCGAGCCCGCCCCCAACCTGGCCTCCGTCAAGGAACAGGTGGACAAGCTCAACGAGGAGGCGGAGCAGGCCGTCGAGCAGTTCAACGGCTTCCAGGAGAAGCAGCAGAAGCTCCAGGGCGACGCCAGCAAGATCCAGGAGAAGGTCGCCCGCGGGCAGGAGGCGATGAACGAGCTGCGCTCCCAGCTCGGCGCGGTGGCCGCCGACCAGTACCGCACCAACGGCATCGACCCGTCCTTCCAGCTGATGCTCGACTCCGACCCGGCCGCCTACCTGGAGCGCGCCTCGGTGCAGAACCACCTCGCCGACTCCCAGATATCCCTGCTCAAGCAGGCCCAGAACGAGCAGCGCAAGCTCGACCAGGACCGCGCCGAGGCCACCGCCACCCTGGCCCAGCTCGACTCCGTCGGCACCGAGCTGGGGGAGAAGAAGAAGCAGATCCAGGCCAAGCTCGCCCAGGCACAGGGCATGCTCAACAAGCTGAGCGCCGAGGACCGCGCCAAGATCAACGCCCAGCAGAACGCCGAGAAGGCCAAGGCCGAGGCCCAGGCGGCGGCCGCCGCCGACCGGGCCTCCCGCTCCTCGGAGCGCCAGAACATGAACACCCCGGCGCCGCCCGCCAGCGGTCGAGCCGCCGCCATCCTCCAGTTCGCCTACGCCCAGCTCGGCAAGCCCTACGGCTGGGGCGCGACCGGCCCCAGCAGCTTCGACTGCTCCGGCCTCACCGGCGGCGCCTACCGCTCGGCCAACGTCAAGCTGCCCCGGATGTCCCAGGACCAGTGGAACAGCGGCGCCCGCGTCCAGCGCGCCGACCTCCAGCCCGGCGACCTGGTCTTCTTCTACCCCGACATCCACCACGTGGGCATCTACATCGGCGACGGCAAGATGATCCACGCCCCGCGCACCGGCAAGAACGTCGAGGTCCTCCCGATCAGCGCCATGCCGTACGTGGGCGCCGTCCGGCCGTAGGAAGTCCGGCACCGGCAGTCCGGCAGCCCGCTCCCGCCTCGGCGGGGGCGGGCCTTCGCGTTCTCCGGGGCCGCCCGGTCGGTCCTCCTCGTGTGGCGGAACGTGGAAACAGGACCATCTGGAAGTACTTGCCCCTACAGTCTCCCCACACCCCCAGGGTCGTCACGGAGAGGGAGCACCATGGCTGACACGCCCGCGCCCCGGAACATCGAGAGCTACGGCTACCAACAGGAACTCCGCCGGTCCCTGACCTTCACCGACCTGCTCGTCTACGGGCTGGTATTCATGGTGCCGATCGCACCGTTCGGCATCTTCGGCGGCGTGTTCCAGGGCTCCGGCGGCATGGTCGCGCTGGCCTACGTCCTGGGCATGGTCGCGATGATGTTCACCGCCCTGTCCTACGCCCAGATGTCGCGGGCCTTCCCGATGGCCGGCTCGGTGTACACCTACGCCGGGCGGGGCATCGCGGCGCCGGTCGGCTTCCTGTCCGGCTGGATGATCCTGCTCGACTACGTGCTGGTGCCGGGGCTGCTGTACCTGGTCGCCGGTGTCGCCATGAACTCGCTGGTCCCGTCCGTCCCGGTGTGGCTCTGGCTGGTCGGCTTCGTGCTGCTCAACACCGTGGTCAACTACCTGGGCATCGAGACCACCTCCAGGGTCAACAAGGCGATGCTGATCGGCGAACTCGTCGTGCTGGCGCTGTTCGTGGTGGTCGGCGTGATCGCGCTCGCCTCCGGCAAGGGCCGGGGCTTCGACTTCACCCCGCTCTACAACGCGCACACCTTCTCGTGGAGCCTGGTCTTCGGCGCGGTCTCGATCGCGGTGCTCAGCTTCCTCGGCTTCGACGGGATCTCCACCCTCTCGGAGGAGAACCGGGACTCCACCAAGGCCGTCGGCCGGTCGATGGTCGCCGCGCTGCTGCTCGCGGGCACGCTGTTCATCGTGCAGACGTGGGTGGCCTCGCTGCTGGTGCCGGACCCGGACGCCCTGATCCGGGACGGCGATCCGAACGGCACCGCCTTCTACGACGCGGCCCGCACCGCCGCCGGCGGCTGGCTCGCCACGCTGACCGCCGCCTCCACCGCCGTCGCCTGGGGCTTCGCCAACTCCCTGGTCGCCCAGGCCGCCACCTCGCGGCTGCTGTACGCGATGGCCCGGGACCGCCAGCTGCCCGCCTTCCTGGCCCGGATCCACCCCGAGCGCCGGGTGCCGGTCAACGCCACCCTGCTGACCGCCGCGATCTCGCTGCTGCTCGGCCTCTACATGGCCTCGCGCGACGACGGCATCACCCTGCTGAGCACCCTGGTCAACTTCGGCGCGCTGACCACCTTCCTGGTCCTGCACGTCGCCGTCGTCGTCCACTACCTGATCCGCCGACGCAGCAGGGACTACTGGCGCCACCTGATCGCGCCGGTCCTCGGCTTCGCGATCCTCGCCTACGTGGTCGTGAACGCCAACATAGCGGCCCAGCGGCTCGGCTTCGTCTGGCTGGCCGTCGGCGCGGTCGTGCTGGCCGGGCTGGTGGCCACCGGCCGCAAGCCCCGACTGGCCGTCATCGAGCCCGAATCGGCCGTCGAGCCCGGATCCTGCACCGAGCCCGGATCCGGTACCGAGCCCGATCCCGCCACCGGGCCCGAATCCACCGTCGATGCGCCCACCACCCGCGAGGAGAACCCGTGAGCCTGCCCGAGACCGTCCAGCTGGCCCCCGCCCCGGCCGACTACGCCTACACCTTCGGCGGACGCGCACCGCTCGTCACCGTGCGGCCCGGCACCATCGTCGAACTGACCACCGAGGACTGCTTCGGCGGCAAGGTGCGCGGCACCGGCGACCTGCCCAGCCAGGTCTGCGTCTTCCCCTACCTCAACCCGGTCACCGGGCCGATCGCGGTGGCGGGCGCGGAGCCCGGCGACGTCCTCGCGGTGCACTTCGTGGAGATCACCCCGGCCCGGGAGTACGGAGTCTCCAGCACCTTCCCGCACTTCGGCGCGCTGACCGCGACCCACAGCACGGCGATGCTGCACCCGCCGCTGGAGGAGCGGGTCTGGGTCTACGACCTGGACCTCAAGGCGGGCTTCTGCCGATTCCGGGCCCGGAACAGCGACTTCACGGTGGACCTCCCGCTCGACCCGATGCACGGCACCGTCGGGGTCGCCCCGGCGGCCGGCGAGGTGCTGGCCTCGATCACGCCGGGCGCGCACGGCGGCAACCTGGACACCCCCGAGATGCGGGCCGGCACCACCGCCTACTTCGGGGTCAACGTCCCGGGCGGGCTGCTCGCCATCGGCGACGGCCACGCCCGCCAGGGGGAGGGGGAGGTGTGCGGGACGGCGGTGGAGGCGGCCATGCGCACCACCGTGATCGTCGACCTGGTCAAGGGCGGCGGACCGGCCTGGCCGCGGCTGGAGGACGACCGCTTCCTGATCAGCACCGGCTCCGCCCGCCCCCTGGAGGACGCGTTCCGGATCAGCCAGCACGACCTGGTCGGCTGGACCGGGCACCTGCTCGGCCTGGACCAGCTCGACGCCTACCAACTGGTCAGCCAGGCCGGGCTGGCGCCGGCCGCCAACGTCTGCGACACCAACTACACGATGGTCGCCAAGCTGCCGAAGAGCCTGCTCGGGCGGGTCCGCGCCTACGACGGCCTGCACGACCGCCTGCGCGAAACCGCCGAGGCGTACCTGCGGCACCGCTAGGGTCCGCCCGGCATCGTGACCGGGGGACGGCGGACGCCCTACGGGTGCGGCGCGCAGGCCAGCAGGTACGGCAGCAGCGGGAGCGCCGACACCACCATCCAGAAGGCCAGTCGGCGCCTTCGTCGGCCGTGCCCCGGTCGGGCCAGCCGGCGGACCCGGGCCAGCACCCCGGTGGCGGCCACCGCCAGCGACCCGCCGGGCGCGATGCCGTACGCCGTGCCCGGCGCGACGCCGTGCGCGGCGCCCGTCGGGGCCCCGGACGTCGCCAGGGCGCAGAGCGCGGAGGCCAGTTCGCTGCGCGACACCCGCGCCAGCGCGGCGTCGTCGGCCGCCATCTCCAGCAGCAGTCCCACCTCCGCCCGCCCGCGCCGGGCCAGCGGCAGCGGGCCGAACAGCAGGGCGAAGGTGTCCGCCGGCAGCCGGAACAGGTGGTGGCGGCCGCGGATGTGTCCGTGCTCGTGCGCCACCGCCGCGGCCAACTGCCGGTCGTCCAGCAGCCGCAGGGCCCCGCGCGACAGGACCACCCGGGAGCTGCGGCCGGGCAGGCAGTAGACGGTCGGGTGGGCGTGCTCCAGGATCAGGGCGCCCCAGCGCCCGTCCCGGACGGCGACCACGTCCAGCATCGCCCGGTGCCGCCGGCGCGCCCGTCCGGCCCGGACGCCGACGGCCGCCACCAGCGTGGCGATCGCGGCCCCGGCGGCGGCCAGCAGCCACCAGTCGTGGGTGTGCGGGGCGACGGGCCCGGGCGGCTCCGGGTGCGGGAACAGCCCGACCAGCCCGGCCGGCTCGTGGGCGAACGGCTCCACCGCGTGGTGCGCCGCCAGCAGCAACGCGACCAGGAAGGAGGCCATCAGGGCCAGCCAGAGCGCGGCGCCCGCCGCCGGGCGCGCCTGCAACCGGGCCGAGCCGGCCAGCCGGCGCGGCAGCAGGACCCCGGTCACGGCCAGGTGGAGGCCGAGCAGCGCGAGGGTCACCCGGCGTCCCGGGCCTTCACCTGCTCCAGCGCCGCCAGCAGCGCGGACGCCTCGTCGCTGCTCATCCCGTCGACGAAGTGCAGCAGCGCACCCGCCCGGTCCGGCGTGGTCTCCAGCGCCTGGCGCATCAGCCGCGCGGTGTACGCCTCCCGGGTGCAGGTCGGCTCGTACGCCCAGGCCCGGCCCACCTTGTCCCGGCGCAGCCAGCCCTTGGTGTGCAGGATGTCGGCCACCGTGGTGACGGTGGTGTACGCGACCGGCCGCTGGCGCTGGAGGTCGTCCACCACCTCGCGCACGGTGGCGGCCCGGCCCCAGGACCACAGCCGGTCCATGATCTCGGCCTCCAGGTCGCCGAACCCGCGCAGCACCGCCGTTCTCTCCCTCGCCGACCGCCGGCGCCCTTCGCCCGCTAGAACCCGCCCATGGTACGGCGCTCTCGCGCGTGGGTCGCCCGCGCACGCCGAAGCCCGCCCTCCGGAACGGGGGGGCGGGCACCGGCGTGCGCCAGGGGTCAGGACAGCCGCCGCCCCATCGGGATGCGGGAGCGGGTCAGCAGGGCGGCGAGCAGCCCCGCCAGCACCGGGAGCACCAGGACGACCAGCAGCAGCTGGCCCCAGGGGGCGGTGATCAGGGCCGGGTGGCCGCCGAACCCGCTCGCCCGGGACTTCAGCAGGCCCACCGCGGGGACGAAGCCGTTGACCGCCCCGAGCAGCGCCCCGAGCAGGGCGATCATCGCGCACTGCAGTCCCGCCATGGTGCGGCGGATCCGCGGTGGTGCGCCGACGGCGGCCAGGGTGGCCTGGTCCTGGCGGGAGTCGGCGGCGGCCAGTCCGGTGGCGATGCCGGCGGCGCCGAGGACGACCAGTCCGGCGAAGCCGCTGAGGGCCAGGGTGAGGGCGTCGCCGCGGGGCTGGAAGCCGCGCTCGACCTCCAGCTGGGCGGCCCGGTCGAGCCGGACGACGGCGGCCTCGGCGCGCTGCTGGGCCTTGCGGTCGGGCGGGGTGGCGGGCACCCAGATCGAGCCGGTGGGCTTCGCGGTGAGCCCGGGCAGGAGCTTGGGCAGCGCCGAGGGCAGGATCAGGCCCTGGGCGAAGCGGGCGGCGGCCGGGTTCTCGACCAGGACGGCGTCGGCCGGGATTTCCTGGAGGTCGGGCTTGGGGACCTCGCCGGGCTGGAGCGGCGCGCCGGAGCTGCCGCGCAGCTGGAGCACCGCCCGGCCGTCGCCGGCGAGGAAGGCGCGGTCGAAGACCAGGATCTTCCCGGCGGCCAGGGCCTGTTCGGCGGCCGGGTCGTGGATGCCGAACTGGGTGCGGAGCATGGCGGCGTCCCCGGAGGCCAGGTGCGGCGGGCCGGACGCGGTGCGCCAGTTCACGGTGCCCTTGAGCTGGACGGTGCTGGAGCAGTTGGCACAGAACTGGTACACCGCTTCGCCGAGGTCGGCGCGCGGCCCCAGGTCGGTCAGCTGCTTGCCCACCTCGGCGCGCAGGCCGTCGAGTTGCGGTCCGTCGACGGTGGAGAGGAGCTGCACGGCGCCGTACGGGGCCTGCGGCCGGTAGTCGCGGCGGTTCTCGGCGTCGGTGCTGGTGCTGTAGACGCCGATGGCGACGGCCCCGGCCACGGCGGCCATCACGGCGGCGACGGCCGGCGCGGTGCGCGAGCGGTGCCGGGCGGAGTCGCGCAGGGCGAGTCGGGGGCCGAGCGGCAGCCGCCTGGCGAACCGGCCGAGCAGGGCGACGAGTGCGGGGGTGCAGGCGAGCAGGCCGAGTTCGGCGATGACGGAGCCGCCGAGCACGGTCAGCGTGCGGGTGTCGTAGGTGCTGACGACGGGCACGCCGCCGTGTTGCAGCGCGCTCGCGCCGTACAGGGCCAGGGCGGCGCCGGCGGCGAGCAGCAGCACACCGAGCACGGTGACCCAGCGGTTCGGGGCCTGGACGGTGTCCCGGTCGGTGAGTCCGGCGGTGACGCTGCGGCGGGCGGCCTGCCGGGCGGGCAGCGCGGCCGCGAGGAGCGCCGTGAGCAGGCCGATCCCGCCGATCGCGAGCAGGTCCAGTGGCGGCAGGGCGAAGTGCCCGAAGCGGGCACCGCCGGCCCGTTCGATCCACGGGCGCAGCCCGGCGACGAGGCCGCCGCCGAGGACCAAGCCGACCACGGCCCCGGCCGCGCCGAGGACGAGGGCGCCGCCGAGCACCACCGCGCCGACGTGCGTCCGCCGGCCGCCGGCGGCGCCGAGCAGCGCGAGCTGGCGGCGGGAGCGGCGGGCGCCGACCGCGAAGGCGGGGCCGGCGAGCAGGGCGACCTCCAGCAGGCCCATGCCGGTGACGGTGGCCACCACGACCTTGGTGTTGTCGTCGGCGGAGGGGCCGAAGGAGCGGTAGGCGTCCCGGTAGTAGGGGACGGCGGCGCGCGGCGGCGGGGCGAGCGCGACCGAGCGGGCGGTGAGGGTGTAGCCGTGGGCGTTGAACTCCTGGACCTTGGCCCAGTCGAGGGTGGCCCCGGCGGGGAGCCGGACCAGCCAGGCGCCGCGTTCGGGCTCCGGCGGTGCCGCGGCCGGGCTGCCGGGAGGCGTGGCGGCGGCGAGCTGGCTCAGCAACGCGCCCGACTGGGCGACGAGTTCGACCCGGCGGAGGTCGTCCGGGTGCTCGACGACGCCGGTGATGGTGAAGGTGGTCCGCTCCAGGCCCGGAAAGGTGGTGGTGCCGCCGACGGCCAGCCCGGAGTTGTCGAGGAAGGCCCGGGTGGCGGCCAGTTCGCGCGGGCCGCCCGGGGCGCGGCCGTCGACCAGGTTGAGCCGGCCGTGCCAGAGCGGGTCGGTGAGGTCGGCCTCGGTGGTGAGGGTGCGGACCAGGCCTTCGGGGGAGGTCGCGCCGGTCTCCGGGCCCTGTCGGGCGGAGGTGAGCACGCTGCCCGGCGGCAGCAGCCCGGTGACCAGGGTGACCGGGTCGGTGCCGGCGCCCTTCTGCTGCTCGGCCGTGGGCGGCTGCCCGGGGCGGGGCTGGGCCGCGAAGGCGCCGTCCTCGGCGACCGGGGCCTGCTCGACGGCCCGGCCGGGGGCGAGCGAGGTGACGAGGGCGTCCGCCCCGCCCAGCACCCGTTCGACCCGTTCGGCCGGGGTGAGCTGCCCGCTGCGGTGGACGACGTCGGCGCCGGTGACACCGAGGACGGGCAGCGCGATCATGGCGACGATCAGGGCGCTGCGGCCCTTGGCGCGCAGCGCGTCGCGGCGGGCGATGCGCAGGGCGACCTTCCAGGCGCCGAGTCTCATCGGGCCACCTCGCCGAAGCCGTCGGCCGCGTGGCCGAAGTCGCCGACCGCGTGCCCGGTGCCGGTGGCCGAGTGCCCGGCCCCGTCGGCCGGGGCGCTGAGCGGCTCGGAGCTCAGCCGGCGCTTGCCGGTGCGCCGCCCGTGGCTCTCGGAGGCGACCGCGCCGTCCTTCAGGTGGACCACCCGGTCGGCCCAACTGGCGTGCGCGGCCTCGTGGGTGACCATCATGGCGGCGGCCCCGGCGTCGCAGCGGGCGCGCAGCACGGCGAGCACGGCCTCGCCGGTGGCGGAGTCGAGGGCGCCGGTCGGTTCGTCGGCGAGAACGAGGCGGCGCTCGCCGATCAGCGCGCGGGCGATGGCGACGCGCTGCTGCTGGCCGCCGGACATGTCGTCGGGGAAGCGGTCGGCGAGTTCCCCGATGCCGAGTTCCTCCAGGGCGGCGAGCGCCTCGCGGCGGGCGGCGCGTCCGGAGACTCCGTCGAGTTCGCGCGGCAGCGAGATGTTCTCGGCGGCGGTGAGGGCGGGGATCAGGTTGTAGTCCTGGAAGACGTACCCGATGGAGCGCCGCCGAAGGTCGGCGAGCCGGCCGCGGCTGAGGCCGCCGAGGGCCACGCCCTCGACCAGGATCTCGCCCTCGCTGGGCGCGTCGAGTCCGCCGGCCAGGGTCAGCAGGGTGGACTTCCCGGAGCCGGACGGGCCCATGACGGCGACGAACTCGCCGGGGTGGACGGCCAGTTCGACGCCGCGCAGGGCGTGTACCTCGGCGGCTCCCCGCCCGTGCACCCGGGTGACGTTGGCCAGGTGCAGGACGGGTGCGGATCGGGTCGGATCGCTGTGGGACACACTTCCCCCTCGTGAGCTGTTGAGCTGCATATGTCGGTGAACTATATATGCCGGACGGGGGTGCACGTCGAGGGGTGGGTTTGGTCAAGCTTCTACAAAGCTGTCGAAGTTCGTTCGAGACGCCGCTATCCGGGTGAAGGGGAGGGTTTATGCTTGACGAGATTTGAAAGGCACCTCGTTCGGTGAGGCGTCTTCACGGACACAGGCCACTGACCCGACGACGTCGAGAGACGCCCAGGTTCAGGACAGGTCTTCCCGAGTTAAGGGTTGACCCCAAGTGGCTTCCGGCCGATCGGGCTGGACACGCCGTGGAGTGCCAAAGCTCTGACGAGTTGGGGTGTGCCGGTCCCGTGGGGCCGGTCCGCTCCTTGCCGTGTCGCGATGCGGTGCACAGACGGTGCGCCCCCGGCCGGGAGGAGGCGAGAGACATGGACTGCGATAGTCCGGGCCATAGTCGCCCCTGCCCCCGCATGCTCTCGATCACCTCTGGCACGCGGTAACAACCTTCCCTGCGCGCGTTCATCTGACGCTGCGTCATGCGCTCAACCGCGCCCCGACGCACCACGTCTGACGCTCCGTCATGCCCTCACGGCCGCCGCCGCTCAGCGCCGCCGTGTGGTCCGACGCCGTGCGCTCTCGCAGGGAGGATCGCTGCTGCGTGCCCCCTGTCGCCCCCTCAAGGAAGGGGGCAGGGAGGCCCTGCCATGACCAACGTGATGCTGGACCAGAAGGTCCCCACCACCACCCGCACCGCCGTGCTCGACGACGCCCACGTCGGCGACATCAGGGGTGCGCTCGGTACCATCCGGCTCGACGACACCACGCCGCGCCACGGCCTGTCCGCGCGGCTCAAGACCCTGCTCGCCATCGTGGGCCCCGGCCTGATCGTGATGGTCGGCGACAACGACGCGGGCGCCTTCTCGACGTACGGGCAGGCGGGGCA
>NZ_JBFBFU010000041.1:0-64077 GCF_040684355.1 Kitasatospora sp. NPDC091276
AAGACCCCACACCGTTCACCTGGACCAAGACCGCCGACGAGATCCTCGACTCCCTCGCCCGATTCTGCCGACGGATCTCCGGCGCAGGACACTAGTACTCCAGCTGTAGATCGCTCCTGTGCCGGTGGCGCCTATGCTCGCCATGGTTTGCGCGGCTTGCCCCAGCTGCCGTGTGGCCGGCTTCGAGTCTGGGCCAGCGTCGCCGCGTCGAACTCGCCCTTGCTGATGACCGCTCGTGGTTCTGGCACGAGCAGGGCCGCAGTCGATCGCCATGGGACAGCCGAGGCCCAACCGACCAGGGGCATCGTCTCGTCGTAGCGGGGAGCGAACTGCGCGACGGTGATGGTGGGCATCCGATAATTCAGGCTACGGACGTGTTCGACGAACGCTTCAGGCAGCGAGACGTGGTGCGTCTCCACGTAGTGCGGGAAGTCCTGGCGCCACAGCCAGGTACCGTCTGTCGTCAGTGAAGAGCACCCCGGGGAGTGGCGGTGGGCGCTGCCGGTGATGGCGTCGCGTCCCGCCTCCATGACGTCGATGAGGATGTGGCCAGCATCCAGGTAGGCCACCAGGTCCGCCTCGTCCGACTCGCCGACAGGCCGGACGGCATCGTGTATCGATCCGTTCGGCTGGCCGGAGCGGTTGTCCAGTTCGTCGTAGAAGCCCAGCAATCCCAGCACTGCGTCCTCCTCTACGAGCCTTGCCGTCCCATCGGCACGTGCAGGTGCGGCCACCGTTGATCATCAGTGTGTGAAGACAAACGATCACGCGGTGGCCGCAGGTCACAGCGTAGACGCCGACCACTGGCAGGAAGCGTTCGAGGGCCTGATGGGCCGTATTGCGGGCCGGTTCGCCCAGGTCGAACCCCGCCACCGAATACGGCGCTTGGTCATGGGACTGCTCGCGGACCTGCCGAGGAAGAACTGCTGGACCATCGCCGAATGGGATGGAGAGGCGACTCCTGACGCCATGCAGCACTTGCTGAGCCGAGCCAAGTGGGACGCCGATGCCGTCTGCGACGACCTGCGCGCCTACGTCGTCGAGCACCTGCATGACGACCAGGCGGTACTCGTGGTCGACGAGACCGGCAACGTGAAGAAGGGCACCCACACCGTCGGCGTCCAGCGCCAGTACACCGGCACCGCGGGGAGAATCGAGAACTCCCAAGTGGCCGTCTACCTCGTCTACACAGGTCGACGCGGACACGCCACAGTGGACCGCGAGCTCTACATTCCGCGCTCGTGGACCGACCAGCCCGACCGCTGCCGGGCGGCCGGACTCGCCCCGGACACCGCGTTCGCCACCAAGCCCCAACTGGCCGCCCGCATGATCACCCGCCTTCTGGACTCCGGCCACCACGCCCCCTGAGTGGCCGGAGACGAGGTCTACGGCGGCAACCCCCAACTGCGCACGGCCCTGGAGGAACGCACCACCGGCTACGTCCTCGCGGTGGCTCGCACCCACGAGGTCACCACCGGGGTCGGCAAGCTCCGCGCGGACGCCCTGGCCAAGAAGCCCCCCAGACGGGCCTGGCAGAAGCTGTCCGCCGGAGCCGGAGCCAAAGGACAGCGGTTCTACGACTGGGCCCACATCGACCTGCCCAGCACCGCTCCCGGCCACCGCCACCTGCTGATCCGCCGCAACCGCACTACCGGCGAACTCGCCTACTACCGCTGCTACCCACCCCGACCGGTGCCGCTGACAGCCCTGGTGCGGGTCGCGGGATCCAGATGGAGAGTCGAAGAGGCATTCCAGGCTGGAAAGGGCCGGGCCGGCCTCGATGAGCACCAACTCCGCCGCTACACGTCCTGGTCCCGCTGTGTCACCCTCGCCATGCTCGCCCATGCCTTCCTGGCCGTCGTCCGCGCCGAGGAGCACCAACTCCGCCCCGGGCCCGACGGCCTGATACCGCTGACATGCAACGAAATCCAGCGACTCTTCATAGCCCATGTCGCCAGATCCGTTCACGAGGCCGACCACTGGCTTCGCTGGTCCATCTGGAGAAGCCGCCATCAGGCTCGCTCCCAGGCCAGCCACTACCAACGCCAAGCCGCGACATCAGCATGATCGTGAACTACAGCTGGAGTACTAGCTCATAGATCATTTGTGCGAGTTTCCTGCATGTGTCTCGGGCCTCTTGAAGGAGGGCATCAGGGAGTTGTCCGGGAGATTTGCCGGACAACTTTCGAACCGCACTCGCCCTGGTGGAGAGTGTGGTCCTCGACCTTCGAGGAGTGCGCAATTGTCAGGAAGCCGACGGACCAGGCCGTGGGGGCCGTTACGTGGCCGAAGTCAGCAGGCAGACTCTACGGCCCTGCTGATGCGGTGTTGGCTCGACGCGACCGGCATGACCGTAAGGGACCTGCATACCGGACTCATGGCCGGTCGCCGGTGCCCGAAGATGGGTCGAACCGCCGTAGCCGACCGCCTGGCAGGAATGTATCTGACGGTCGACTTCGTCGACGCTGTAGCCGAGGTCTGCTTCGACGATATCGATGTCCGGCGAGCCCGTTCGCAGGAAGGTCGAGATGCTCTCAATGGCCAATCCTCGCCGTCACCTTGCTCAGCGAGTGAGTCCGTTTACAGGACCTTGCCGTTAGCGGCGGAGGCTTTCCACCGAGCGAATGAACCCGATCACGAATCAGCCGAGACCCTTAAAGCCAGAGCTGCGCGGCTGGACAGGGAGAATAGCCGCCTGCGTGTCCAAATCGCTGACCTTCGCGAACGAGGGCAGGTCGCCGCAAGTGCAGCTAGTCGCGCTATTCAGCAGCGGGACGACGCCAGGCGTCAGCGCGACGAGCGCGCGGCGGAACTGGCGGACCTCTTGGCTCAGTTGAGCCAAGACACCGAACGCGAGGGAGTTTCCAAGCCCGCACCGTCCGACCAGATCGACTCCGTACATGGTGGCGACGGTCAACCAGGTGATGCTGACGGTTGTCCGCCGCGTCGAGTAGCGGATGGGGTAGGACCTCAGCCAACGTCGTCCGGATCTCCGAATAGGCTCGACGCAGATCGACCGGAGAGGTCTCTGCCGGCGGGTAGAGAAGGAGCTGTCGCACGGGCAGTGGCTGTCCTACCATCCCCAGCCTTGAGTGAAGTTACCGATGCTGCTCAGGAGTCCAGTAACGGGGCGGCCCTCAGTGGGCGAGAACGTCTCGCGTTCGAGGCCTTCCACGACGTCCACTTCCGCGCTCACTACAGCTTCGTGTATGCAAGGTTTGGTGACCGGCGTCGGGCGCTACGGATCGCTGAGGAAACCTTCTCCCAGCTGGCGGCCAACTGGAGGTTCGTCCTAAGGCAGGAGATCCCCGCAGCCTACGCCTGGTCAATCACGCGGAAAGCTATCAGGCGCGAGTTCGGCTACGTGCAGCGGCGGGCCGGCGCCGCTCGGGAGGTGTTTGAGTCAGCCAGGGCGGGCCTTGCTCTCATGGATGACGCGACCGGTCTCTTCGAGGCCATTCTGGAACTACCAGAGCGCCAGTACGAGGTGGTCGTGCTCCGCCACATCCTTGAGCTCGATTTTTATGAGGTGGCGGCTTACCTGGGGGTTTCGGAGACCAACGCGAGGGCCCTCGCCCGACGGGCCACTGACCGTCTACGCAGAACTCTGAACCTGCATCAGTCAACCGATCCATCATGAACTGCGAAATTTCCAGGATTTCGGCTGCTGTGCGCGGACCCCCAGAGCGGCCGACCAAGGCGACCACCGGCCCGGTGAGGGATCGTACCCCCCACCGAGCCGGGCCCCATCAGAAGCGGTACATAGCAAACCCATTACCGCCCTGAGACAAGCAGCACCTACAGGAGGACTACTTGGACAGCAACGGTAGCGCGAACCCACCATTGCAGCCGCCGGTGATCAACATCAACATTGGCGGGACTGGTACGCAACTGCAGATCACCACGCCGGTCGCGATCGCCGATGGTGGCTCTGTCGCTCAGGCGGAAGCTACGAAGTACAAACCGTCGGAAGCTGGCGAAGAACCGCCGTACTGGCGCCGCACCGCGGTCGTGTGGAGTGCAGTAGCTGCGCTTGCGACACTCGCGGGTGTGGCATTCTCCGCCTGGAGTACCAGGTAGCGACGCCGCTGGCGTCCTGCGGAGTTCCTGCAGCACGGGTGGGATCTGCCCGTCGGCTCCCGCCCGTGCTTTGTCGGATGTGCAGGGACTCCCCGCTCGGGAACGGTGAATGGAGGCTCCCGTCCTGTGATCGTCTAGGCTGGCTGCCCAGTAGGGCGCGGGGAATCGGCCTATGAAGGATCCAGCTCGTGCCTGCTCCGATCGACCGGATCGTTGACTCCCTGCTGCCTCTTGCCGTTCCGATCGCGACCTGACCCGGTACTACCGCAACCTGCGGCGTGGCGATGTAAACTCCGTCGCCGACTCTCTGTACTGGCACGGCCAGTTCAAGCCGATCGTCGTCAACCGGGGCACGCTTACCGGCCGCCTGAACGAAATCCTGGCCGGCAACCACACCTGGGATGCTGCCGTTCAGCGCGGCTGGGACCAGATCGCGGTCTCCTGGGTTGACGTCGATGACGACGCGGCCGCGAAGATTGTGATCGTCGACAACCGCACCAGCGACTTGGCCGGGTACGACACCGAGCTGCTGGCCGACATCCTGGGTGCCCTGCCCGACCTCGACGGGACCGGCTACGACCACGATGCCGTCGATGACCTCCTCGACGGCATTGAGCTGCCGTCCCAGCTCGCCGCCGAGACCAGCGACCGCGAAGGCGACAAGACCGTCGACGAGCACCTGCAGTGGGGCTTCGTGCAGTGGGGCACCACCCGCGTGCAGATCACCAAAGACGAAGTCGAACGGCTGAACAACATCCACGAGGCGTTCTACGAGGCCCGCGGCACCGACACCGGCTTCGCTCACTACCTCCTCGACCAGCACGGCGACGCGCAGCAGGAGGCCGTCGATGCCTAAGTTCGTCGAGGCGTACGCGATCGACGGGCTCAAGCCCGCCCCGTACAACCCGCGCCGCCTGTCGGAGGAGGCGTTCGACCGGTTGCAGAGGTCCCTGGCTTTGTTCGGTTGGGTGAAGCCGGTGATCGTCAACGGCAACGGCATCCTCGTGGCTGGCCACCAGCGAACCAAGTCCCTGAAGGCCATCGGCCAGACCCACGCCCCGGCGATCCTCCTCGATGGCCACGTCTCCACCCAGGACGAAGTCCAGTTCAACTTGTTGCACAACTCGATCGAGACCGATGGCTCGAAGGTGCGGGTGCCCGCGTCCGGGCCTGATGGGCACGGCTGGGAGTGGATCCAGCCCGAGGACGTCACCGCGGTGTCCCACTCGAACCCGGCGATCCAGGCCGAGATCCGCCGCCTGGTCACCCGCTACGGCACGTGGGGCTCGGTCGTCGCCGACAGCGACGGCAGGGTCATCCTCAACAACGACTACGCGGTGGTCGTCGCCGATCTCAAGCTGCCGCTGCTGTGCTACCGCATGTCCGTGCAGGAGGCCGACGAACTCGCCGTGTGGCTGGACGGCGACTACGGCGACTACGACTACACCCAGCTCGGCATCCGCGCCTACAACCAGCACTGGTGCCAGATGCACCGCCTCGGCGGAGACGAAGGCGACTCCAACAAGTCCACGACGTACGAGCAGCACGTGCTGCCCGCGCTGCGCCCCGGCCAGCGGGTCATGGACTTCGGCGCCGGAGAGCTGGCCTACATCCAGCGGATCAAGGCGCAGGGCTGGGACGCGCACTGGTACGAGCCGCACGTCAAGGCCGCCGGGAGGCAGAACGCGCTGGACGTGGCGGCCACGGTCTCGCACATCCGCGACCTCCAGCGGGACATCCCCGCGAACGGCCTCTACGACGTCGTCGTACTGGACTCGGTGCTGAACTCCGTCACCTCGCTGGAGTTCGAGAACGCCGTGGTCGCCACGTGCAGTTCGCTGCTCGCCAAGGACAGCACCTTCTACACCGGGACCAGGTCGCTCGGCTCCGTCGCGCGCAGGGTCGGTGGGAAGAAGGCCCGTAACAACGGCCGGTACAGGCGCAGCGTCGAGTTCCTGGACGACAACGGGTTCACGGCGAGCTTCCGTGCCGGCGTGTGGACGATGCAGAGGTTCCACGACCCTGAGCCGCTTCGGTCGCTGATGGGCCGGTACTTCGACGAGGTGGAGGTTCGGGGCAACCCGAACGGGAGCAACATCTACGCGGTGTGCCGCAAGCCGAGGGCGCTGCCGGAAGAAGAGCGGCGGGCGGCGCTGGAGCTGGAGTTCAACATGGAGTACCCGAGGGAGTACCGGCACAACAGGCACCGGCCGCTGGTGGAGGCGCTGATGCGGGCCTGTCGGGAGCGGGACGGCGGCTAGGACACCGCCAGTTAGGAGCATAAAAGATAAGCTACTGAACTTGATCGGGTGATGTCGGGGCTGTTCGCCTGACAGGCGCTGGACGGCTCCGGTAGTTCTGGCCTGTGAGATACGCGCAGGGCGGCGGCTTGACCGACGCCGAGAGGGCCGCGCGGGAGCGGATCCGGCTGGAGGCAGTCGTTCGCTTCGAGGGCGGGGAGAAGAACCGGGAGATCGCTGCCGTGTTGCGGGTGAGCGAGCGGTCCGTTGAACGCTGGCGCCGGCAGTGGCGGGAGCTGGGAGCGGATGGGGTCCAGTCCAAGGGATCGCCTGGGCGTCCGAGGCTGGGTGATGCGCAAATCGCGCGGCTTGAAAAGGAGTTGGAGCGCGGCCCGCTGGCCCACGGCTGGGAGGACCAGCGCTGGACGTTGGTCCGGGTGAAGACGTTGATCGGTCGGATGTTCCACGTCAGCTACACCGTGGAAGGGACCTGGCGCCTGCTCAAGCGCCACGGTTGGTCGTGGCAGCAGCCGACCCGGGGGGCGATCGAACGCGACGACGACTCTGTCGAGTTGTGGAGGAAGGAGGTGTGGCTCCAGGTGAAAGCGCCGCGGCGGCTCGGGGAGCCTGGCTGGTCTTCGAGGACGAGGCCGGACAGACACTGAGGCCGCCGCGCGCCAGGACCTGGGGCCGAGTCGGGTGCACGCCGGTGGTGCGGGTGCGGGGCGGAGGCTCCGGACGGATATCCATGGCCGGGATGAGCTGCTACAAGCAGGGCGAACGTTCCCGGCTGATCTACCGGGTCCGCCTGCACCGAGGACGTAAGGGCGAACGCAAGAGCTTCAGCTGGCAGGACTACCGCGACCTCATCCTCCGGGCTCGCATACAGCTCGGCGGCCCGATCGTGCTCGTCTGGGACAACTTGTCCGTCCACCTTGTGCCGCCGATGAAGGAGTTCATCGCGGCGAACGAGGACTGGCTGACGGTCTTCCAACTGCCCTCGTACGCCCCGGACCTCAACCCGCAGGAAGGCATCTGGTCGCTGGTCAAGCGGACCATTGGCAATCTTGCCGTGGCCAACCTCAACCACCTGACCAAGAGCGTGAAGCGGAGTCTGAAGAAGATCCAGTACCGACCGCACCTGATCGACGGATGCCTCGCCCAGGCCGGACTGATCATGGACGACTGACCACCACGCGGCCCGACATCACCCATTCAACTTCAGTAAAGGATTGTCCAACTAGCAGACAGGGCAACGGAGTAGCCGTCCGCAACCATCGAGACGGGGGAGCTTCAGTGCTGGCACCTGTGGTTCAAGTACGTCACAGGCATCGACCTCGGCCGCCACTGGGCCGTCGCCCCCCACGGCCGCTACAGCCGCCACATCGACGAGACCACCCGCCATGTCACCGTCGAATTCGTCATCATCAAGGAACTGCTCGGACATGCCCACATCGGCGTCACGGCCACCGTCTACGTATCGGAGGTGCAGCGTGCAGTGCCCTTCCGCTGACGTTGCCGTCAAGACGCCAGAAGCCTCTCCCGAAATTTTTGGGGAGAGGCTTCTGGATTTACACCAGGATCACCCTGCGGAGTAAATGCAAGACCATTCTGGTTCAGATCGATTCAACATTACAGGTCGTACGGGTAAAGTTGAATCGAAGATACATTTAGAGAAATCACATCTCCTGGAGCTATCTCCCATTTTCGATCCGGCGCCTCGATGAGAACGATGTCGGAGCCAAGCCTTAGCCCTACGATGGGGTCATCTCCCTCGCCGATCTCGACGACTGTACCCGAGATGGAGATAGGGCCCTTCCCTTCGGTGAATCCCATGATTGAACCGCGGGGTGCATCGTCGACGATTGCCAAATCTGCGACCTCCTCCGGAATTTCAATTTCGACGTCAAACTCCCCCCGCCGGGCAGGCGTTGGCCCCATCCAGCAGGCGAAGGCGCTCCCGAGCGCACACCGGAATGCAACCCATCCCTTTGGGTTATCCAATACTCTGGTGATCTCTACCTTCACTACTTCAGCCCCAGTGGGACGCGGACCATCTCATTACTAACGGTCCACTCATTTGACGGGGAAAGCCAATCCCATGTTTCCATATGAAAGTGGAACTTTGTGGGCTTGCTGTTCATCTCATGATCTCCCATCCGAATGCTGCGGCGGCCATCAGCAGATACAAGGCGGTTCGGGTCCGGCACACCCGTGCGAGGATGGATATTTGTGTATGGTCCTTCTCCCAAGAAGTCCTCCCACGCTTTCCCTGCCTGAGAAGGCTTCAGGGCTCTGGGGGCTGTAACCTCCGGCAGATTTTTGACTGTTACCTCTGGCCCCGTTTCCCCACAGTTGTGAACCAAGACTGGCGTGCTTCCCGCCAGCACATAGTACGTGTCGGGCACTCAATTGCCAGCATTGCACAACTCTGCGAAGGTGTAGGTCTCTGAATCCCCGGGGGCAATCAAATCGCCGGACCAGCAATCACTCGGCACCGGACCACATCATGCGATATATCGACGGCTGACTCGCGAAAAAGTCGGCGACGGCCCGCCGGATGAACCGACGGGCCGTCGCCGACTTTGGCTAATAGGTAATCTCCTCTCCGCTTGAATTCCAGACCCGTGGCCAACCCGATCCCGGCGCGGCGCTGGGCTCAGCGATTATCAACCGATCCGGCCGCCAATAGAACGATCCGACAGCCCTGCCATCCCAATCGGGCCATTCGATGACAATTCGATCGCCGGGAGAAACGGTCACCTCATTTGCTGCCGGCTCAAACTGAACTACCAGAGGAGTGTCGCTGTCGGCAACCACGTCAAATCTAATCACGATCACTCCATATTCTCACTGTACCAGTCGAGAAGAGTTGCCCTATCTGCAGCACTTGGATTGGGATTTCCGCGCCCTTCGGACACGCTGGCCACCTTATTAAAGTAATCCGAAAATACTTGAATATCATCTTTCGTGTATGGCGATGAATTTACCTTGCCGAGTTGCCCGGGCGTCCTGAGATCGAGGCTTCCGCTGCCATTGTCCCATAGCCTGAATCCGCCATGCGCGCCATCTGCACCGGCTCGTCCCCTGCCCAGCTCCCCTAGGGTGTGTCCGTTCTTTGCCGCTACAGCAATAGCCTTTTCTCGTTCGGCTGCTGTCAGCTCTGAAACAGTGGGCGGCTTTGCCATAGGACAGTTATGAACAAGGACCGGTGTCGTCCCCGCGAGCACATAGTACGTGTGGAGCTTGTTGATCGTGAGGTTGTAGGCAGTGGCTGGGGTGGTTTGATAGTTCCGAATCGATGCGATGGTGACGGTGTCGCCCGTGGGCGTCAGGAGTTGGTCGCCCGCGTGGAGTTCTGCTGCGTTGGTCCACCGCTTGGTGGTGATATCCCAGTATGGGTGGTGTTGAGTCGAGGTGAGCGTGACGGCGGATGCGGCGGAGCTGCTGGTTTCTGCAGAAGGATCCGCTTCGGTCGGGGCGCTCAGTTGGAGGTCGGTGAAGTCCTCGTCGTTAGGTGTGATGATGGTTTGCGTGACACTTTCCCCAGTGGTGTTGCCGGTCTGGGGGTCAGTTGCGGTGACTTTGTCACCGGCGGTCAGTTGGTCAATTGGCTTGGCGGTTCCGTCCGCGAGGAGAACTGCGGTTCCCGCAGGAAAGCTGTTGCACGGCATCCGACCAGGCGCCCCCGGACTAGCGGCGTAGGCGTCTCCTATCGAAGCAGGGAGATATGTTCCCGAAGCAAAATTTGCACTGTGCGGGTCGAGGCCCTGCCCCATGGCCCAGCTTACGTAGGAATCCATTGGGCCGGGCTTGCTGTATTCGTGATCACCCAGATGAATAATCGCGTGGGCGAAGTCGATCGGTGCAATCGCGACTGCACCAAGGCCGAAAAGGAAGTCCCTGTTGTTGCCTTCGTGACCTTCCTTGGAGTTCGGGTTGCATCGACCGTTGCTGCATTTGACTGCATATTGTTCTCGAACTGTCTTGTGGGTCCTCCAGTAGGTGTAGGCAGAGTATGCTTGGAACTTTTCTGTCGTTTTGTTTTCTTCTACGATCTTGTCATAGTCGCGCCCCTTTTCAATTGGCGTGATTCCGCCGCTGCATGTGTACATCCCGTTGCCGCACTCTTCGAAGTGCAGGCCTGAGGGGTCCGAGAGATTGACGGGGTTGTTGCTGCTGTAGGCGTAGCCGTTCCACTGCTGGGGGCTCGCTGGGTCGAGGATGGGGTCGGGGTTGATGAAGCGTCCGTGGACGGGGTCGTATTGGCGGGCGCCGAGGTTGGTGAGTCCGGTGGTGTCGTCCTTGCTGCCTCCGATGAAGCCCTTGGTGCCGGCCCAGTCAGAGGTGGCGGGCTGGGTGCCGCGGGGGTTGCCGAACGGGTCGGTGGGGCGGCGGGTGACGGTCTGGTTGGCGTCGGTGTTGATCTGGAGGCCGTTGGTGCCGTGCGGGTCGGCGGCCTGGATCAGGACGGTGCCTCCGCCGATGGCGGCGGTGACGCGGGTGTAGGTCAGGCCGCCCGGGGCGGGGATGGAGCGGACGTTGCTTGTGGAGCCGCTGGCCGTGTCGAGGGTGAGTTCGTCGGTGGGCAGGTTGAGCGTGGTTTTGCCGGGGTTGCGGCGGATGAGCTGATTGCCGTCGGCGTCGTAGAGGTAGGTGGTGGCGGCGGCCTGGCCGGTCTTGGTGAGGGTGTCGAGCTTGTCCTCGCCGTTCCAGGTCAGGGTGGTGGTGCCGCCGGTGTCGGTGATGGCGGTGGTGTTGCCCTTGGCGTCGTACTGGTAGCTGACGGCCTTGGTGCCTGCCTGCCCGCTGGTGGTGGAGGTGAGCAGGGCGTGGGGCCCGCCGGTTCCGCCGCCGGTGTTGGGGGCGTTGGTGGGGGTGTTGCGGCTTTTGGTGGCTCCGAAGGTCTGGGTGGTGGTGGTGTCGTTGAGGCTGTTGCCGGTGATGTCGTGCTGGACGTATCCGGTGCGGTTGCCGGTGGCGTCGTAGGTGTAGGTGTTCCAGTAGGGCGTCGGTCCGCCGATGGTCCGTCCGCCGGGGTTGACGGTGGCCGGGCCGTTCGTGTTGTTGCAGCCGCCGATGCCGGGGACGGTGGTGGAGCTGCCGGTGCCGTGGACGGCGCCTGAGGTGTCGGTCCAGTCGGCGGTGGTGGCGGTGCCTGCGGTGTCGGTCCATGCGCCGGTCAGTCGGCTCAGGTGGTCATAGGTGAAGCACTGGGTGTCGGTTGCGGTTGCGTCCTGGATGTCGGTGACCGAGGTGATCCGGCCTGAAGGGGTGTAGGTGTAGCTGGTCTGGTCGACCGAGACGGTTCCGACCTGGCGGTCGACGAAGTTGTTGATGACCCGTCCGGTGGCCCAGTCGTACTGCTGGGTGGAGACGACCTGTGTGCCGTACTGGCCGACTGTCGTCCGTACGGGGCGTGCGAGGGCGTCGTAGTCGACCTGGGCGACGATGGCCTGCTCGAGGCTGGCGGATCCGTAGAGCAGACCGGTGATGGTCTGGGCGTAGGTGATCGATTCGGCCGGGAGCCCGCCGGCTGCGGGGATGTCGGTCTCGGTAACAGTGCCGAGGACCGGGCTGTAGGTGTTGGTGGTGGTGTAGGTGCCGGCGAGTGCCCCTTCCACGGGTGGGATGGTGATGGAGGTGCCGAGCGGCCTGTAGGCGGTGTCGTAGCCGGTCACTGCGGTGGTGTAGGCGGCGCCTCCGCTGCCGCCGACGTAGCGGGTGGAGGAGGTGGGCTGGCCCTTGACGAGGGTGTCGTAGGTCCACGCTGCCAGCTGGTTGGCCGGTGTCACGCCGCCGTTGAACGTGCCGGTCTTACGGCCGAGCAGGTCGTAGGTGTAGGAGAGAGTGTTGCCCTTGGCATCGACAGTGTGGTCGATGCGCGAGTTGACGTCGTAGTACGTCTTCGTGACGCCGGTGTCCGGGTCTGAAGCGGAGACCTGGCGGCCGTGGAGGTCGTAGGTGTGGGTCCAGGTGTTGCCGCTGCTGTCGGTGTGCGACGCAGGTTGGCCGGTGGGCGTGTAGGCGTAGGTGGTGATGTCCGCGTCGGTGCTGTTGCCGGTCGCGGTGGGTGTGCGGTACTGCCAGAGGGCGGTGGTGTGGCCCCGGGCGTCGGTCACGGACGAGGTTGGCGCGCCGCCGCTCGGCGGGGTGGTGTCGGTTCGGTCCGCACCGGGGTAGGCGGTGGTGGTGGCCCACTGGAGGTTGCCGTAGGAGCGGAACTCCGCGCGTACGACGCGTCCGTTGCCGTCGTAGGTGTTCCAGGTCTGGCCTGGTATCTGGCCGTCACCCACCGGGACGAAGATTGATTCGGTGGGGAAGGAGCTCTTCTCGTAGTACGGTGCCGAGGTCTTGATGACCCAGCCGTGGGTGTCGTAGACGGTATCGGTGATGAGGCGCCCGGTGGGCTTGGCGGCGCTGGTGCTCTGGCTCTGGCGGGGGCGACCCAGACCGTCATAGATACTGATGTTCACCGAGTAGGTGGCCGCGTCGTCGTTGAGCGACTCGGTCTTGACGGTGGACGGGCTCTTGGTGCCATTGAGCGAGTAGGTGAACTGCTTGCTCGGGAGTTGGTTGGTCGGGCGGTCCGGTGCCCAGACGGCTGTGAGCCGGCCGAGGGCGTCGTACTGGGCGGTGACGACGCGGCCGTTGGCATCGGTATTGGTGAGTGCGGAGCCGCGGGCCGGGTCGAGTGTGGTGCTGGTGGTCCAGTCTGCGCCCATGGGTCCGGTGGTTCGTACCTGGGTCGGCAGGGCACCGGTGGCCGGGGTGAGAACGACCTTGGTCGCTGCGGGGGTGATCGATGGGCCGGCCAGTACGGCACCGGAGGCGTTGTAGGTGGAGCCGTCGGTGGTCGCTGTCGTCAGGCTCCGACCGTAGGCGTCGAACGTCGCGCTGCCGGTATGGGCGTAGACGGCGTTGCCGGCCTGGTCGAAGTGGTCGAGGACTTGGTTGCTCGTCGGGTCGCCGGTCGTGCCAGCTTTCCCGAAGGGCTTGCCGTCGTAGAGTGTGCGGCCGCTGGACAGGGTGTTCGCCGAGGTGGCTTTACCTGCGCAGGATCCCTGGAAGGCGGTCTTCTCCGAGACGAGTGTGAGCAGCTGCGGGTTGTCGCTGGCCGCGTAGCTGGTGATGGCACAGGTTTCCGGGGTGGCGGCGGTGCCGTCGCCCTTGTCGTCGACCTTGACGACGCGGTTGCCGTTGGCCGGTTCCGTGGTGGTGACAACCGTGGTGGTGCGCCAGCTGCCGTCGGTGAGTTTGGCCTTGGCGATTGAGGTGGTCTCGGAGTCAGGACGCCAGGCGTAGATCTTTGGGGCTCCCGCGCTCTGGGCGTGGGTCGCGGACGTCGTCTGTCCGGTGTAGGTGCTGCCGGAGACCGCGGTGACTGTGCCGTCGGCCTTGTCGAAGGTCTCGGTGGCGACGACGCGGCCGGCGAGCTGGGCGCTGTCGGTGACGGTGCCGCCGAGCGGGCTGGGGACCTGGACGCTGCGTTGGGTTGTGCCGTTGGCGAGGTAGTCGTCGTTCATGCCCCGCAGGTAGGTGACCTTCTGCTGGGTCTTGGGCGCCTCGCTGGAGCTACCGCTTCCGGTGGTGGTGGTCACCGACTGGTAGCCGCGGAAGTTGTCCCAGGTGCGGGTCTTGGGGTCGGTGAACTCGGCGTCGTTGCGGTGCCAGGCCGCGCCGCCGTTGTAGGTGTACTCGGTGGTCCTGCCGATGTTGGGTGTGCTGACGAGGTCCTGCTCGACGACGGTTTTGACGAGGGGCTTGTCGAACCAGTCGTTGACCGGGTCCTTGGAAGACCAGAAGTCCGGATACCACTTGACGGGTATGCAGGCCATCGTGTTGCTGTCCTCGGAGGACGGCATGTGGTTGTTGACCCGGGAGCACTCGGGGTCGTTGTAGATGACGTCGATGCTGCCGCCCATCTCGGTCGTGATGTTCTGGATGCGCGGGCGCATGAACATCGGCGAGGCGGGGACGAGGCCGTCGACGCGGTTGGCCCGCATCTGGTACTGGAACTGCACCGGGGGCAGGTTCTTGATCTCTGCCTGTCCGTTGCTCGGGACGCGCTGGATCAAGTCGAGCTGCAGGAGGCGCTTGGTGCCGTCCTTGGGGTCGGCGAGCTCCTGGTTGAGGTTCCAGGTGTCGACGGTACGTGGCGCGGAGTTGACCATGATCTGGGTTCTGATCGTGGTCAGGCGCTTGGTGGTGAAGAACGTCGGTGCGGAGTTGACGCAGCTGCTGTCGGTGCAGATCTGGTCGACCGGCGTGTCAGGCCACGCGTTGGCGTTGCCGGCGCGCTTGCCCTCGGAGCAGTCGTTCGTGGCGTCGGGCATGCAGCGTTCGGCGACGTCGAAAAGGACCTTGGCCGCCGGGCTGGTGCTTCCCTTGGCGGCCTTCTGCTCGTCGAGACGCTGGCCGTAGGCGATCTCCTTGAGGTAGCCGGCCCGCTGGTAGTCGGCGAGGGCGCCGGTGCCGCCGCTCTGGACGCGGCCGCGCTTGTACTTGTTGCCCTCGGCGGCGTACTTGTACGTGGTCAGGTTTCCGTGCGGGTCAACCACGTAGTCGAGCTGCCAGCGCCAGGCCATCTGGCACCATGAGTTCTTCCCGCTGCCGGAGTTGTAGCAGGGGTCGCCGTTGTTCGGCGAGTACACCGGCACCGTGAGGACGGAGTTCGCGGCGGGGTCGGAGCCGTCGCCACCGGGCAGGTGGTTGAGGCCGAAGTAGTACTGGACACCGTCAGACGTGGTGATCCGCCAGTACTCCATACCCTGGTAGTCGACATCGCCCGCGGCCTTCGAAGCCCCGGTGAGCTGCTCGACCTTGGAGCCGTCGTCGCTCTCGAGGTGCCAGGTGCCGGTGGCGTCGTCGCGCACGATCTTGCCCGAATGGCCGCTGAGGGAAAGGGTGGCGTTCTGCCCGCCCCAGCACTCGTCGCCCGAGCCCGTGATGCCGGCCTTGTCGCAGCTGCGGTAGGAGCGTTCGATGAAGCCAGGCTCGTAGCCCCAGCCGTCGCCGATCCACGAGGGCTGGGCGTTGGTCGAGGAGGTCTTGCCGTCCACGTCCGCCGAGTTGTAGCCCAGCGACACGGTCGGAGCCGAGCCGCTGAGTGCGGGCGGTACCTCGATGGGGTAGCTGTAGGTGAAGTTGCCCGTGTTGGACCCGGCGGACCAGGCAGAGGACGGGGACAGAGATGTCGCGGTGTAGTTGCCCATGGCGCCGGAGGGCGACGGCGCTGCGGAGAGCACCACCGAGCCACCGCTTTCACCCTTGTCGGTGGCGGCCACCGCCTGAGCGGGCGCTGCCGTCGTGGTGAACGAGGCCTTCACGGCTTCGTTCTGCCCCTGCTGGGGAGCTGCCCTGGGGGGCAGCGTGACGTCGGCGGTGATCTTGCCCTGCCCGTCGGTCTTCGCCGCAACCGGGTTCTGGGTGCGGCACTCGGGCAGGTCCGGCGTGGTCAGTGCGCAGGCCGGCAGGGCGACGAGGTGGGCCCGGTCGGACCAACCGGCCGCCTGCAGTGCCTTCAGGTCCAGGGTGACGCTCGCGGCACGGCCTTCGCCGCTGGTGGGCGCTTCGGCGTCGCTCAGGGCGATGAGCGGGCCGGTGACGCCGGCCGCCTTGCCCGTCTCCGGCCCGGTTACCTGAACCGTGACCGTGTGCGCGCTTTCGCCCTTGCCGGTGCCGGGAGCGACCTGGACGGCCAGCGCCCCCGCCTTCGCGCCGGTCTGCGCTTCAGGGCTGTCGGCCCCCAAAGCCACCGTCGCGGTACCGGTCACCAACGGCGCCGTCGGCTCAGGCTTCCAGTCAGGAGCGTTGGAAGCCGGTTTGGAAGCCGGCTTCGGGGCGTCCTTTCCCTCGACCGAGACGGTCGCGTCACCCAGCGGCGTGTGCGGGGGAGTCCAGACCTTCCCCTTCGGCGCGGGGTAGGTCCACGCCACAGCGGGCGGCGCGGTTATCCCGGTCATTGTCAGGGCGACCATCGCCGCCACAACAGACGAACGCCACCGGTTGCCTGGTGGTCTTCCAGCCCGTTTGTGGGCAGCCCAAAACATCTTCACATCGCTCCAATGATTATCGACATAACGTCAAAAAGGCGTGGCAGTGCCATGGTCAGCGTGACGATAAGTGAAGAATCGAACACGCCACCAGGGTGTTCGGCCGCCGTGTATGAGAAATTTGCAAAGTCTTGGGAATCGCGATCGGTGCGTATCAGGACATGCCTACGCAAGGCGGTAATGGGTTTGACCTATCGACAGGCCAGGCCACATCGTTCCCATCCGAACGCAGACACAGCAGCGTCTGCCGACCGGGAGGGACTCACCGAAGATCCATGTCCACCACGTCACGGACAATCACGAGCACGCCACCGCCATCATCGACACGCAAACGTGTGACTCGCCTGACCGCGCTCGGAACCGGTTGCGTCCTGAGCCTCGGTCTGCTCGCCGCGCCGACCGCCCTGGCCGTCGAACCCGACGCCACGCCGACCCACGGCCCGGCCGGTGGGGCGGCGCCACTTCTTCCGCCCACACCCGCCCCGCCTCGTACACCTCTGCAGCAGGCGGTGCTGGACGCAGTCGCCAAGGCCAAGTCCACGGGCAAGCCGGTCGTCATCGACGCTCTGACCGACGTGGCGTCGAAGACCGTCGCCAACCCGGACGGCAAGCTGACGACCACTGACAATGCCCAACCGGTCAGAGTGAAGCAGGACAATGGCTGGGCCGACCTCGATGCCACCCTCCGTGAGAACTCCGATGGCACCGTCAGCCCGACCGTCGCGAGCACCGCCCTGGCCCTCTCTGGCGGCGGTGGCGGGCCGATGGCCACCGTGTCCACCTCCGACGGCAAGAAGCTCTCCGTCAGCGCACCGTTCGCACTGCCGAAGCCCGTCCTGAACGGGGCGACCGCCACCTACGCGAACGTGCTGCCCGGCGTCGACCTCCAACTGACCGCACTGCCCATCGGCGGCTGGCGCGACGTGATCGTGGTCCGCACGCCCGAGGCCGCCGTCAACCCCGCACTGAAGACCCTGCGCTTTCCGATCACCGCCCAGGGTTTGACAGTCACCTCCGACGACCAAGGCCGCATCGACGTCAAGGACGACAAGGGCGACCTGCGATTCCGCTCGCCCTCACCCTTGCAATGGGACTCCTCCACGCCGCCCGCCGCGTCCAAGACCGTGAAGTCCGCCATGGCAGCCGCAGCCGCGCCCGCAACAGACCCAGCACCTGCGGCCGGCATTCGCTCGTCCACAGAGGAGCCGGGCGACGGCGCGAACGTCGCCGCGATCTCCACCAAGGTCACCTCCTCGGCCATCGAACTGACGCCGAACCAGGACGCGCTCGGCTCCGGCACCGGCCCGTGGTACCTCGACCCGTCGCTCGTGGCGACGAGCTCGGTCCAAGGAGCCGTGGAGGTCCAGGAGAACCACAAGACGGCGGAGAACTTCAACAAGAAGAGCAACCTGGCCACCGGCTACTGCGGCTACCACAGCAGCGACCCGAGCCTGGACTGCGGTGACCTGGGCCGCCAGCGCGCCTACTTCCAATTCGGCATCAACCCGGCGCTCTACACCAAGCCCGGCGGCGCCGAGAGCCCGCCGACCATCTTCAACTCCACCCTCAACTTCCAGGTCACCGGCGCCTCCAGCCCCAGCACCAACACGCCACTCGTGGTGTACTCGGCGCCCAAGCCCATCCATGAGCACACCAGCTGGAACGACCAGCCCTGCGGGGACAGCAAGACCGTCGTCATGGAGAACTGCCCGACGGTCAACGGCCAGTGGATCACCGGCACCGGCCCGCTAGCCGTCGACGTCACCGACATGATGAAGCAGGCGATCGCCGGCCAGTGGCCCTGGTGGACCGCCGCCATCGCCCCGATGAACAACGAGTACGACAAGAGTTTCCGGCACTACATCGCCAACAACCCGTACATCACCACCACCTACGACATCACCCCGACCGTCTGGTACCCGCGCACCAGCCCCGCCCCCGGCTTCGCCTGGAACAACAGCACCGCCGAGTGCACCACCGGCGGCGCCCACCCCTGGGACAACCCCGGCTGGATCGGCAGCAACCAGAACATCTACCTGACCGCCAACAGCTACTCCCCTGCCGGCCAGTCCCTGTACACCAGCTACCGCATGTGGGACGACAACGACGGCAACTTCTCCTTCACGGACGGACGGTGGGGCCGCAGCTACAACGACCCCGCCGAGTCCGTCACACCCGGTTCGCTCAGCGACGGCCACCAGTACGGCTGGTATGCCCAGTCCGGTGACGGCACTCTCAGCTCACCCGAAAGCGCCTGGTGCTACTTCCGCGTCGACCGGACCAACCCGCGCGTCAGCATCAGCTCGTCCGACTTCCCGCCGTCCGGCACCCCGAACCCCACCCCGGCCAAGTACATGAACGACTGGGGCAGGTTCGCGATCAACGCGGAGGACCCGGCCCCGGGCGCGGGTCTGCAGGCTTCGGGCGTCGCCTGCGTGCGGGTGAGCACCGACCCGACCCCGGTCGTCGGCTGGAAGTGCGGCCAGAGCGGCACGCTCTCGCCGGGACAGCCCTACGACTACCAGCCGCGCCAGTGGGGCACCAACACCCTCTACGCGTGGGCCATGGACAACGCCGGCAACTACAGCCAGCCGGCCCTCTACAACTTCTACGTGCCCTGGAAGCCCGGTACCCAGCCGCTGTTCGGTGACGTCACCAACGACCAGCAGCCGGACATCGTCCTCGCCGACAAGAACGGCGACCTGCGGATCATCGGCGGTACCGCCGACCCGACGAACTCCCTGGTCGCGCCCGCCGCCGCGGCACCCGGCAACCTCAAGTACGGGGCCACCTGGGCCGACTACCAGATCAGCCACCACGGCGCCCTCACCGCCGGACTGCCCGTCGACCAACTCGTCGTCCACTACACGGGCGCCGCGGCCGAACTCAAGAAGATCCTCTACGTCATCCCCAACGACGGCACCGGACGCTTCGACCAGAGCCAACCCCTGGCACCCAGCCGCCCCACCACCTGCAAGGTCTACGGCACCACCACGCCGTGCGACGGATACAACAGCGGCGACTGGAGCAACGTCTCCCAGGTGATCGCGTTCGGCACACCCAAGGGCGAGGCAGTCGGCCCCAAGCCGGGCGACCCGACGAAGACGGTCTTCACCACCCAGACGTCCATCATGACGCTGGAGAACAACAACCTCTACGTCTTCAACCCCGTCGGCAACCTCCTCAGCAGCACCACCCTCATCCCCACCCTCTCCGGCAGCTGGAACGACCTCGAACTCATCAACCCCGGCGCCGCCAACGGGCCCACGACCAACCCCGCCACCAAGGCGACCGCGAACCAGACCACGCTCTGGGCACGCAGCCGCACCACCGGCGACATCTACGCCTACCCCCTCGGCTTCAACGCCGACGGCACCGTCGACTACTCCGCCCTCACCAAGCCCGACGCCGGCACTCCCATCCTGACCGGCGCGAACTGGAGCGCCGCGGCCCAGCCGAAGATAGGCGCCGCGGACCTCAACAACGACGGCTACCCCGACCTCTGGGCCATCAACAACAGCAACGCCATCACCGTCTTCCCCGGCAAGAGCAGCACCGGTGCCACGAACAAGGTCGACGGCTTCGACAACTGGCAGTTCCTCGGCTACGCCGACGCCAGCGTCTCCGTCCACCCCAACACCGTGAACTCGCAGTGCATGGACGCCGTCAACGGCCCCCGCGACGGCGCCGAAGTTGCCATCTACAGCTGCTGGCAGACCGCCAACCAGCGGTTCAGCTTCGCCACCGACGGCACCATCCGCGCCGGCAGCTGGTGCCTGTCCACCAAGGACAACGCACTCGGCAACGGCACCCGTGTCATCCTCACCACCTGCACCGGCAACACCGGCCAGAAGTGGAGCATGCGCCCCGACGGCCGCATCTACCTGCCGGCAACCGTCGACCCCGCCAACAACCCCGGCGGCCAGTGCCTCGAACTTCCCGGCTGGGCCACCGACCAGGGCACCCGCCTCGGCATCTGGACCTGCCCCGGCGTGCAGGCCAACCAGCAGTGGACCCTGCAACCCGAACGTACCCCGTAACGCGTCAGCCATCACCAAGGTGAGCTGACGTAGCAACCGCAGGGCGAGGGGACCGGCCATTCCGGGTCCCTCGCCCTGCTTGCATGTACCGGTATCGAGCGCCCTCCGGACGGAAAGCAGTCGTGCGAGGCAAGGGCGGCAGAGCCCCGGCGGTGAGGCTTGCGACACCACCGCCGGGGCGCTTATAACCAGGCCTTCCAACTGTTCGGTCGGGAGCGAGCCGGGCCTCGAACACCATCGCCTTCGACTGCATGACCGCTATGCAGGCTGTCGTCGACAGACCGCAGCAACCGACGCCTGTCGGGAGCGGGACGGCGGTTAGGCCACTAACAATTATGAGTATAAAAGATAAGCGATAGATTTGTTCAACTAGTAGACAGGATAAGTAAGTTGCCATCCATGGCCATCGAGGCGGGAGGGCGTCGGTATCGGCACCTGTAGCTCAAGTACGTCACCGGCATCGACCTCAGCCGACACTGTGCCGTCGCTCTCCACGGCCGCTGCAGGCGCCTCATTGACGAGACCACCCGCCACGCCACCGTCGAACTCAACGAGTTCCCACACGCCCTCGCCTGGTACCTGTGCGGCGTCACCGCCGGCCCCTACCGCTGGGCCGACAACCCCCACCTCGCCCTCGAAGCAGCCCCCGGCCACACCCAAGACCTCACCGTCCAGGACCTCACCGTCCACCTTGACGGCGTCCGCCCCATCCCCTTCACCGACGCCGATATCCCCGCCGACGACCCCCACGCCGACGACCCGCTCTTCCGCACCTGCCGCAACTGGCAGTTCGCCCACTACCTCCGGGCATGCGGCGTCCCCCATGTCCACGGCGACCGGCCCCGCATCACCACCCTGCGGCCCGGCAACGGCCAAGGTGAACTCCTCCCGAAGCCGCCCCGTATCGTCGCCGCCACGGACAAGGAGACTGGCGCCCCCGGTAGCGGGCACGCTCGGTCGAACGGAGAGCCCCAGGAGCAGTCCGGGCCCGTCCCGCATCAGCTGCGACTCGGCGCAGTAGAGCTAGCGCAGGACGTACCGGGTCGTGCGGTTCGGGGCGACCGGCTGCGGGCCCTGGAAGGCCACGGCCAGGGCGGCGGCGAAGCTCCGGAGAAGTCCGGGAAGAAGAGGGCCACGAAGGGGGCTGAGGGCGGCAAGGGCAAGAGCGGCAAGTAGCAGGCGAACCTGCGGGTACCATCACCCCGGGAGAAGGGGTCAGCACTTCGGCGCAGGCCTCCTTTTCGCGTACTGCCGGAGGAAGTTGGGCCAGTCAGCCCCTGCGCACCCGGGTCGGACATCTTGTGCTGGGGGTTCAGCTCGACCGCGAGCGGTCAGCCCCTGCACGCCCGGGTCGGACCCGCGAGCACGGCGGCGGCAAGCCCCTCAGGGCGGTCAGCCCCTGCACGCCCGGGTCGGACCCTTCATGAACTGGGGTTCTGCGTGGGCTTTGCGCATTCTTTGCCCTCTGTGGAGTTGTGGTCCGAGCGTGGTTGGGTGGGGGGCTGCCGGGGGATTACTCCCGCCGAGGTGACCCGTCGCCTGGTGGCGGTGGGCCTTCCCGCGTCAGCGCGGCCAACACCGGACGGGACTTCCCGGCGCGCTCCCGGTAGTACTGGATGCGCCGGCCTACGGGCAGAGCGGGATCCACAGCCATGCCATCAGCGTAGGGCCGCCGGGTCGATCAAGGCAGCCGGAGAACGGAATTGGGCACGCCTCGGATGCAGCCCCCTGGGGATTCCGTCACGGCGACTACAGTCTCGCCGTGACCGACTCCCCGCACGAAGCCCTGGCCCAGCCGCGCACCGCAGCCGGTGTGCTGTTCTTCGACGAGGAGAACCGCATCCTCCTCGTGAAGCCGACCTACAAGCCTGGTTGGGAAATCCCAGGCGGCTACCTGCACGCGGGCGAGCCCCCGAGCGAGGGCGCGGCCCGGGAGGTCGCGGAAGAGCTCGGCATCACCCCGCCCGTCGGCCGTCTGCTCGTCGCCGACTGGGCACCCCACCCCGCCGAGGGCGACAAGCTCCTCTTCGTCTTCGACGGAGGGATTCTCCCGGCCGCCGAACTCGACCGCATCACCGTCGACCAGGTCGAGATCGGCGCGCACTCCTTTCACCACGTCGACCAACTCGACGCGCTCCTCATCCCCCGGCTCGCCCGCCGAGTCCACGCCGCATACGCCGCCCGGGCACAGGGCGAGACTGCCTACCTTGAGCACGGCGCGCCGCACGCGCAGCCAGGGATCCTCTGACGGCACCCCCAGCAACCACTGGATGCGAGTAGGAGTGTCGTGCGTGCCGACCTGCGGCACCGAGCCGTCGCGACTCCATACAGCAAGCTCGCCGTCCGCCCCGAAGTAACCACGCCGGTCGTGGCCATCGACGAGTGGCCATGACTGGCTCGGTCATCGTTCGAGGCCCGGCTCGCACAAAGGCAGGAAGTGGATGACCGGTTCCTCATACGGATGAGCCGCGCGCACCGCTCGCAGCACAGCCTCAGCCCGCTCGGCATCGCAAACGGATTCGACCCTGCTCTCCTCGCCCGGCTCGTATCGCCCACTTCACCGTCGTAGGGCCGAGAACCAGGCAAGGGCTTCCATGTCCCCGTGACCCGCCAGAGGCTGGCGCACCGGGCGTAGTCGCCCACCCGCCCCGCGCCGGCCGCCTGGAGAGCATCGATCACCTTCTCGACATGACTCTCCGGGACAGATATCTCGATCTCCAAACGCGCCATGCCCGGACCCTGACAACCAGTGCCGGCCAACACTTTCGCAACAGGCCCTGGATCCCGAGATCCAGCCGTCCTGCGAGACGGCGGCTCCGCGCCGCGTCGTCACGCGCCGTCCGCGAGGTCGCGCAGCGTCTGCCGCCGGACCCACCAATCTTCGGCCGAACCGTATCCCCCGTCACAGCGGCGATGGAAAACGTTACGTACTGTGCTGACAGGCGAGTTGACGTCAAGTCAGCCAGCCGAACGCAGGACGCCTAGCGACATACGAGGAGAGGGCCCGACATGTCCCGACCAGCACACATCGCCATGGTGAACATCCCGGCACACGGCCACGTCAACCCCAGCCTGGAGGTGATGCGGGAGCTGGTCGCCCGCGGCCACCGGGTCAGCTATGTCAACGACCCGTCGTTCGCCGGGCAGATCGAATCCACCGGCGCCCGGCTCGTGCCCCACGACACGACCCTGCCGATCGCCAAGGGCGGGGTCGACCCCAACATCGGGGCCGGCGTGCACACCATGATCTTCGAGGAGGCGCAGGCGATGCTGCCGCGACTGCGCGAGGCCTTCCACGACGACCGGCCCGACCTCGTCCTGTACGACTTCATGGCGTACGCGGGCCGGGCGCTGGCCGACGGCTGGGGCGTGCCGTCCATGCTGATCTCACCGTCCATGATCATCCGGGAGGACTCCCACCTGGCGCGCTTCGAGATGGCGCGGGAGGCCTTGGAGGCGGAGAAGATCCCGGAACGGTTCGCGCAGTGGCTCGCCGACAACGGCGTGCCGGCGGGCGAACCGTTCGGGTACATGCTGCGCCCGGATCGCGGGCTGGCGCTCATCCCGCGGGTGCTCCAGCCCGAGATCGAGCTGGTCGATCCCCAGATCTTCTCCTTCGCCGGGCCCTGCCTCGGCGCCCGCGAGCACCAGGGCGGTTGGACCCGTCCGGAGGGGGCGCAGCAGGTGCTGCTGGTCTCGCTCGGCTCCACCTTCACCCACCAGCCCGACTTCTACCGCGCGTGCCTGGAGGCCTTCGGCGACCTGCCCGGCTGGCACGTCGTTCTCCAGGTCGGCCAGGCAACCGACCCGGCCGAACTGGGTACGATCCCGGCCAACATCGAAGTGCACCAGTGGGTGCCGCAGTTCGCCGTGCTCCAGCAGGCCGACGCGTTCGTGACCCACGCCGGAATGGGCGGGTGCAGCGAGGGCCTGTACTGCGGGCTGCCGATGGTCGCGGTACCGCAGGCCGCCGACCAGTTCGACAACGCGGACCGGCTGGTCGAACTCGGCGTCGCCCGCCGGCTGGACACCCCCCAGGCCACCCCGGAGGCGCTGCGCTCCGCCGTGCTGGAGCTGACCGGCGATCCGGCGGTGACCGCCCGGCTGGCCGAGCTCAGCCGCGAGGTCCGCGCCGGCGGCAGCGCGGCCAGGGCCGCCGACCTGGTCGAGGCCGCCCTCATCTGAACCACCCGTCCGCCACCGCCCCGCCGCCCGGGGCGGTGGCGGACACCGCACCGGCCGCCGGGCCCGCACCGCCGCTCCCTCCTCCCCAAGAGACCCTGTTGACCGAGATCATCCTCATGTCCGACCCGCAGGTGGCCGCCGTCCCCGTCCAGGACTGCGGCGAGCGTCTCCTGGACGTACGCGAGCACGAACTCCTGCTGGACGGCCGCAAGCACGACGACACCGGGGCGTTCGCCCACCTGCGGTCCGGCGTGCTCGACCGGCTCCTCGACGCCCAATCGCACCTCCCGGACGGCCTGCGGCTGCTCTTCGTCGAGGGCTACCGCCCGCCGGCCCTCCAGCGCCGCTACTTCGACGACTACGCCGCCGAGTTGCGCGCCGCGCACCCCAACTGGCCGGCCGCGCAGCTCCGATCGGCCACGAGCCGCTACGTCTCCCCGCCCGAGATCGCACCACACAGCGCCGGCGCCGCCGTCGACCTCACCCTGGCCGATGCCGACGGCCACGAACTCGACCTCGGCACCCGGGTCAACGCCAACCCGGAGGAAAGCGCCGGAGCGTGCTACACCGACGCCGCCGGCCTCTCCCCCGAAGCCCGCACCAACCGGCAACTCCTCAGCCACACCCTCACCCGCGCCGGCCTCGTCAACTACCCCACCGAGTGGTGGCACTGGTCCTACGGCGACCGCTACTGGGCCCTCACAACAGGCGCACCCGCCGCCCTCTACGGCCCCCAACACCGATAGCCCTCACGCGACTGCCCTCCCACGCCCGCCGCAAGCTCCGCCCGACCCGCCGGCGACAGGACGGGCCACCCAGAGCGCCCCGGGGCTCGGAAGCCCCGGGGCGCATTGGCTACCCGGTGATCCGTAAGACCCGGAGCCGTTAGCCGACGGTCACCACTCGGCCGGGTGGAGACGGACCAGGTGCGGGGTCAGGCCGACGAACGCCAGCGTCCGCACCTCGCCGAAAGTGGCCAGCCGATGCCCGACCTTCTGCACGGCGGACGGGCCGAACAACTCGGTGAAGTAGTCCTGCTGATCCGTGCTGAGCGGGAGGGCGCGGAGCGATCCCAGGAGCGCCGCCAACGCGTCCGGAAGCCGGGAGAAGCGTGCGGGTTCCGTCACGCCGCGGATCTCCACCACCACCGGAAACGGGCACGACGCCGCTCCCGCCTCCCCGCCGGCGGAAACCGGCTCCGTCCCGTCGTGATCCCGAAACGCCGTCATCGCGCCGACACCTCCCCCGCACGGCGCGGGTGCCACATGTGAACGCCCACCGTCTGTCCGTTGACCACGATGTTCCGCGTCACGGCCTTCCGCAGGCCCGCACCGCAGTAGAGGCATCGCGTCGCCGCCGATCCGAACGCCCGACCGTTCCTCATCTGGCACCGCTTCCCGGGCCGACCAAGGCCCAGACGATCTTTCCGAAGCCTTCGGGGCGGGGCGCGCAACCCCACTCCACGGACAGGGCCTCCACCAGGAACAGTCCCCGCCCCAACAGCTCGTCGGACACGGTCGACCGCCGGATCGTCGGCTTCTCGCTGCTCGCGTCGTGCACCTCGATGCGAAGATGGCCGCAGGTCAGCTCGAACCGGACAGCAATCTCCCGCCCCGGCGAAACCCGCCCGTGGACCACGGCATTGGACACCAACTCGGTGAGCACGAGCGGCCCGTCCATCGCGAGGGCCGCGCCGTCGGGAACCTCCGCAAGGAACTTCCGGAGGTGGTCCCTGGCCATGCCGGCGGACTTACGGTGCCGGGTGAGCATCGCCCCGAACGTGGTTATCCCGGCGCCCGACTCATTGGACTCAGCGTCGTCCCGGGATTCTCCCGAGCTGATCACGTGCACCACCCTCCCGATGCTCGACAGCGGCCGGAACGGGTCTTCCGGCCCGTGGCTCCAGGTTGCCGGGAGGCGATGCGGTCGACGTACCCAGGCTGAATACCCAAGGTGGATAAACTCACTGACAATCAACTTCGCTTCAGGGAAAACTGATCGACAGCGGGGGCAATGGTGACCGAAGCTCGCCTTCCGGACCGGCTTCCATCAGGTCTGCTCGCCAATCCTGAGATGATCGCCGCGTGCCGACAGCGGGACTTCGCCGCCGTATTCCGGCTGCTCAAACTGGTCGGCGTCTACCCGTCGCTCATCGCGCGAGCCTGCGACCTGACCCCGAGCCGTGTCGGCGAGGTAATGGCTGGGAAGCGGCGGATCGAGAAGATCGATCTCGTCGAACGCATCGCGGACGGCCTCCACATCCCGGGTCACATGGTGGGCCTGGCCACCCGGGATTGGGAGCAAGCAACTGCGCCGCCCCAGGCAAAGCACTGTGTGATCGAGCCCCATCTCGCCGCCGCAAGGCCCAGCCCGCCCGTCGACCCCGAGTTCTTCGCCTGCCACCTCCGCGAGGTGATGCCCGGCCACTACAGGACCGCCAACCTTCTGGGATCCCGCCACGCGCTCGACCCGGTCACCCGGCACGTCGAAGTACTCGACCGTCTCCAGCGATCCGCCGACGGGAGCGCCAGGGCCGAGATCCTCACCATCGGTGCCCGGACCGCCGAGTTCCTGGGCTGGCTGAACCAGGACCTGGGCGACTTCGACCAGGCCATGTACTGGTCGGACCGCGCCATGGAGTGGGCGCAGGAGTCCGGCGACGACGTCATGGCCGCCTACCTCCTGTTCAGGAAGAGCAACCAGGCGACGGCCCGCCGCAACGCGCAGCAGGCCGTCGGGCTGGCACGCGCCGCCCAACGCTCACCCGGGGCGACCCCGCGCATCCGAGCCCTGGCCGCGCAGCAGGAGGCCCAAGGGCACGCGCTCATGGGCAACCAGCGCTTCGCCCAGGCCAAGTTCGACGAGGCCCACGAGCTGGCCGCGTCACCGGACGACAAGCACCGCGACGATGTCCTCGACATGGCCTACTGCACGCCGACGTACATCGAGATGCAGCGCGCGAACTGCCTGCTCGAACTGGGTGACCCGCTCACGGCGGTGGCCATGTTCGAGGCCGAGCTCCGGGCGCTCCCTCCGGTGTACCGCAACGACCAAGGTGTGTACCTCTCCCGGCTCGCCCGCGCCTACGCGGTGTCCGGCGAGCCGGAGCAGGCTGCCGCGGCGGCGGACCGCGCGCTGTCGATCGCCATCGACACCGAGTCCGCGCGAGCGATGGCGGAACTGTCCGCCGCAGACAAGGCCCTCCGGCGGTGGAACACCGTGGCCGAAGTCGCCACCTTCACCGGCCGGTTGAAGCTGATGAGCGGCACGGCGCCCTCTCGACCTGCGACAGGCTGATGAGAGAGGGTGGGTCCATGGACGCACTGATCACGGCCGCCACCTCCGCGGACGAACGCCGGCGCGGCGCCAAGATCGCCGTACTGCCGGTCGGCAGCTTCGAGCAGCACGGCGACCATCTGCCGCTCACCACCGACACCGTCGTCGCCGGCCTGATCGCCCAACGGATCGCCGCCGACTACGGCCTGTTGCTCCTGCCGCCCATCACGGTGTCCTGCTCGCATGAGCACGCCCACATGCCCGGCACCGTCAGCATCAGCGCCGCCACGCTCTACGCCGTCGTCAACGACATCTGGAAGTCGCTCCAGGCGTCCGGCGTTCCCGGCCTGCTCATCGTGAACGGCCATGGGGGCAACTACGTCCTCTCCAACGTCGTCCAGGAGGCCAACACCTCCGGCCCGCGCGTCGCCCTCTTCCCGGTCCGCGAGGACTGGCACCAGGCCCGCGAGGCGGCGGGCCTGGTGAGCAGCGGCGCGGAGGACATGCACGGCGGCGAGTTGGAGGTGTCGCTCCTCCTTCACGGCGCCCCGGAGCTCATCCGCGACGGCATCGAGCAGGACGACCACTCCGCCCCCGAGCGCCCGCACCTGCTCACGCTCGGCATGGCCGGGTACACGAAGAACGGCATCATCGGGCAGCCCTCCCTCGGAACGGCGGCGAAGGGCCGAGCCCTCCTCGACAGCCTGTCCCAATCTGCCGCCGCGCATCTCTCGATCCTCGTGGGCGGCTGAGAGGCACTTCGGGCCCTGCCCCGGCTGGGGAAGGGCCCGAAGGGAAAAGCGAACAACCGCGAAGTGAGGCGTCAGGCCTTGGGGCCGGCGGACTGGACGACCTCGAAGGACCAGAGGGTGGAGCCGGAGGCGGCGGGGCGCTTGGGGGCCTCGCCCTCCGGGGCGGCGGGGCGGTGGGCGGCCTGCATGGGGCCCTCCATCCACGCCTTGAAGTCCTCCTCGCTGCGCCAGCGGGTGTAGACGAGGTACTGGTCGGTGCCCTCGACGGGGCGGAGGAGCTCGAACCACTCGAAGCCGTCCGAGTTCTCCACCGCGCCGGCGCGGGAGGCGAAGCGCTGCTCCAGGACCTCCCGCTGCTCGGCGGGAACCGTCAGTACGTTGATCTTGACGACGGACATGCCGCTCCTTCTGCTCCGCCGGGGCCGCGGGTGCGGCCGCCGGTCCGGTGACTGTCTGCGGTCAGCAGTCTCCTACACCTCACACCGCGCGGGTCGGGCGATCCGGGGCCTGTCGATCGTGACGCTCTGCGGCAACTTGCCCGAAGTGCAGGCGGAGAAGGTGCGTGCAAGCCTGGTTGGAGAACCCGAAATCCAACCGAATGGGGCACAGCCATGGGTATCGGCGACAAGTTCCGGGACAAGGCCGAGCAGTTGGAGGAGGAGGCGAAGTCGCGCCTCGGCAGCAAGCCCCCGAAGGGGGACGACGCCCAGCAGAAGGCCGCCCAGACCCAGCAGCAGGGCCAACAGCAGGGTCAGCAGAACCTGGACGACCTCCAGGACGACATCGACGACCGGAAGTAGCGGCGAGGACCGGGCGGGGACGGTCAGGGGTAGGCCCTCGACCGTCCCCGTACCCGTGCCCGGACCGCCGGGCCGCCTCGCGGGTCAGGCGATCCACGGCGGGAGGAGGCGCTCGGCGTCGCGGGGGGCGAGGCCGCAGGCGCCTTCGGGGGTGACGGCGTCGGGGTTGTAGGCGTGGGCGGGGGACGGCCCGGCGACGATGGCGGTGAAGCCGTCGGCTGTGGTGATCTGGCGGGCGAGGTCGGCGGGGAGGACGAGGGTGTCGCCGGCGGTGAGGGGCACCGGGCCGTCGGGGAGGGCGACGGTGGCGGTGCCGGTGAGCAGCGTCCAGATCTGTTCGACGTCCATGGCGTGCAGCGGGCCGCTCTTTCCGGCCGTCATGTCGACCTGCCACAGGGCGAGGGCGGTTGAGCCCTGGGTGGGTGAGGCGTAGGTGGTCATGACGGCGTTCGGCGTCTCGGTGCGACGGGCGTCGGTGTGGCGGATCACGGGCATGGCGAGGGAACCCCCTAAGATGGTCAATGGCGTTGTCCATATGGTCAATGAGGTTGTCTACCTATGTCAAGCGAGCCCGCGAGCACACCCACCAGCGCACCCACGAGCGCACCCACGAGCGAACCCGCCCCGCCCGGCTTCGAGTTGCCGCTGCGCCTGCTGCTCGCCTTCCGGACGATCATCGACGAGTTGCACGAGCGCATCGCCCGCGAGGGCCACCCCGACCTGCGGCCCATGCACGGCTTCGTCTTCCAGGCGATCGGACCGCACGGCACCACCGCCGTCGAACTCGGCCGCCGGCTCGGCGTCTCCAAGCAGGCCGCCGGCAAGACCGTCGAGAACCTGGAGCAGCTCGGCTACGTCGAGCGCGGCGGCGACCCGGCCGACGCCCGCCGCAAGGTGGTCCGGCTGACCGCCCGCGGGGTGGACTGCCTGGTCCGGTCAGCCCGGATCTTCGACGAGCTGCGCGCCGAGTGGTCCGCCACCCTGGGCGAGGAGCGCCTGCGCGAGGTGGAGACGGCCCTGCGCCTGCTCGCCCCCGGCGACCCGTTCCGCCTCGACACCCCTCGCTGGTTCGGGAGTCCGTGAGGGAGGATCAGGAGCGACACGAACCAGGGGCAAGCGGAGGGGGCAGCGGATGAGGCGGCCGGGACGGACGGTTGCGGCGGCGGCCGTACTGGTGCTCGCGGCGTGCTCCTCGCCGGCCCCCGAATCACCGGCCCCCGAATCACCAGCCCCCGAGCACATGTCCCCCGAGGCCCGCGGCTACCTCTCCGAGGCCCTGGACCTCATCCAGCAGAAGTCCCTCAACACCGCGAAGGTGGACTGGCCGAAGCTCCGCACCCAGGCCTTCGCCCAGGCGGCCACGGCCCGCACCCCGGCCGACACCCACACCGCGATCAGCGCCGCCGTCACCGCCCTCGACGACCACCACAGCCGCTTCTACCCGCCCGACCAGGCGGCGAGGGTCGACGCCGACCCGGAGGCAGTGAACGCCCCGACCACCCGGCAACTCCCCGGCCGAATAGCCCAGTTGACCCTCCCGGCGGTGAACGGATCGGAGCGCACCTACGCCGAGTACGTCACCCGCGGCCGTGCCGCCGTCGCCGAAGCGAGCGCCTGCGGCTGGGTGGTGGACCTGCGCAACGAGACCGGGGGCGGGATGTGGGCCCCGCTGGCCGTCGCGGCGCCGGTCCTCGGCGACGGCCCGCTGGGCGCCTTCGTCACCGCGGACGGCACCCGCAGCACCTGGTCGGTCCGCGACGGCGTGCCGTACCTGGACGGCGCCCCGCAGGCTTCCCCCGCCACCCAGCACGACAAGGCGCCCACCCACCACGGCAAGACGCCCGGAACGCCCGTCGCCGTCCTCACCGGCCGCGCGACCGGCAGCGCGGGCGAGGCGGTCGCCATCGCCTTCATCGGCCGCCCGGCCACCCGCAGCTTCGGCCAGCCCACCTACGGGGTGCCCACCGGCAACGCCGCCCACCGGCTGTCGGACGGCGCCGTCCTGCTGCTCACCGGCGCCGCCGAGGCCGACCGCACCGGCAGGGTGCACGAGGGCCCGATCGAGCCGGACGAGGCGGTCGAAACGGCCGACCCCCGCACGGACGACGACCCCACGCTCGCCGCCGCCGTCACCTGGCTCTCCCACCAGACCCCCTGCGAGGCGGGCTAGAACGACCGCCCCTCGCCCCGGTACGGCGGCTCGTGAGCCGGTCGGTCGGGGCGGTCGCGCCGGTCGGCGCAGAGGGTGGAACTGAGGCGGGTGAGCAGGTCGGCGAGGTCGGCGTACTGCTGCTCGTCCCAGTCGCCGAGCAGGTCGGCGAGTTGCGAGCGCCGGGCGGCGACCAGCTTGACGGCCGCCTCCGCCCCCGGTTCGGTGAGCCGTAGCGGCAGCCCGCCGCTGCGGACGGCGAGGCCCCGGCCCTCGACTTCCCGGACGGCGCTCTCGATGACGGCGATCGGGATGATCCGCCGCTCGGCGAGTTCGGCCGGCTCGACCGAGCCGTGGTGGTGCATCTGCAACAGCAGCCAGCTGGAGGCGGGTTGGAGGTCCAGCCCGGCCCCCTCGGTGATCCGCCGGAAGAGGTCGCGCCGGGCCTCGCGGGAGCTCAGCACCGAGAGCGCGCGGGCGATCTCGTCCAGCGACGAGCGTTGGACGGGGTTGAGGCCGATGGATCCGCTCAGGTCGGGCGCGGTGGCGGTGGAGCGCAGCTTCTGCTCGCGCAGGAACAGCGACAGCACGAAGGCGACCATCGCGACGGGCACCGCGTACAGGAACACCCTGGTGATCGACTCGGCGTACGCGTGGTGGACGGCTTCCTGGGCGACGGCGGGCAGCCGGGTGATCACCCGTGGGTCGGAGGTGACGGCCTCGGGGTGGAAGCCGGGCGGCAGCGGCAGGCCGGTGAGGGCGTCGGCGAGCCGGTCGCGCAGCCCGCTGGCGAACAGGGTGCCGAAGATGGAGACGCCGAAGGAGGCGCCGATGGAGCGGAAGAAGGTGGCGCCGGCGGTGGCGACGCCGAGGTCCTGGTAGCCGACGGAGTTCTGCACGATCAGCACCAGTACCTGCATGACCAGGCCCAGCCCGAGGCCGAAGACCAGGAAGTAGAGGCTCATCTCCGTGGTGCTGCTGTGCTCGTCGAGCCGGGAGAGCAGCAGCAGGCCGACGGTGGTGACGGCCGTCCCGGCGATCGGGAAGATCCGGTAGTGGCCGGTGCGGGCGACGATCTGGCCGGAGCCGATCGAGGTGAACAGCATGCCGAGCACCATCGGCAGCATGTGGATGCCGGACAGGGTGGGCGAGACCTGCATGACGACCTGGAGGAAGGTCGGCAGGTAGGTGAGGGCGCCGAACATCGCGAAGCCGACCACGAAGGAGATCACCGCGACCAGGCTGAACGTCCGGGAGCGGAACAGCCGCAGCGGCAGCACCGGTTCGCTGGCCGTCCGCTCGACCAGGACGAAGGCGAGCAGCAGCACCAGGCCGAGCACGCCGAGCCCGACGATCTGCCAGGAGGTCCAGCCCCAGGTGGTGCCGCCGAGGGAGGTCATCAGCACCAGGCAGGTGGCGACGGCGGCGATCAGCACGGTGCCGAGGTAGTCGATCCGGTGCCGGCGCCTGACCTCCTGCCCGTGCAGGACGGCGGCGATCACCACCAGGGCGACGATGCCGATCGGCAGGTTGATGTAGAAGACCCAGCGCCAGCTGAGGTTGTCGACGAACAGGCCGCCGAGCAGCGGCCCGAGGACGCTGGTCACGCCGAAGACGGCGCCGAAGAGGCCCTGGTACTTGCCGCGGTCCCGGGGGGAGACGAGGTCGCCGACGATGGCCTGGGTGAGCACGATCAGCCCGCCGCCGCCCAGGCCCTGCAGCGCGCGGAAGGCGATGAGTTCGCCCATGTTCTGGGCGATGCCGCAGAGTACGGAGCCGAGCAGGAAGATCACGATGGAGGCCTGGAAGAAGCGCTTCCGGCCGTACATGTCGCCGAGCTTGCCCCAGAGCGGGGTGGCGGCGGTGGAGGCCAGCAGGTAGGCGGTGACCACCCAGGAGATGTGGTCCAGGCCGCCGAGGTCGCTGACGATGGTGGGCAGCGCGGTGGAGACGATGGTCTGGTCGAGGGCGGCGAGCAGCATCGCCAGCAGCAGGGCGCCGATCGGCACCCAGAGGTTGGGGGTGGTGACCTCCGGCGGGCCGGGCTCGTACGCCGGGCTGCGGTCGGACGCGGCGCGCGAGTCCGTCATGGCGGCTCCGTAGGGTCGCGGGCCCCGGCCGAGGCGGCGGGCCCGTGCGGATGATCACTCCCAGCTCACCATGCTGTCAGAAATGCCCTGGTTTGCTCCCCCGGATTGAGCCGAACGTAGCCTCCGGGCCTGCCCGAGCGGACCCTCCGGGCCTGCCGACCCAGGACGCACCGAGCCGAGCCGACCACACCCACCGCACCGACCCGACCGCCGGCACCGGGGACATCCGCCGCCCCCCGACCGTTCCTCGGGAGACAACCGCCACCAACCGGCACAACACCCCCGCCCGGGTCCGGACGCCCCTGTCCCCCCTCCGGGACGTCCTGCATAATCAGGCGCGATCGTGAGCCCGGGAACCGCCCCGGGGCACGGAGACCGCCCGAGAACCGAGGAGGACCGGCCGATGCCGGACCAGCACTGCCCGACGTGCGGCACCGCACGCTCCACCGGGTGCGGCTGCGTCCCGGACCCGAGCCTCACCGAGACGGCCGTCCTCCCGCACCTCGAAGGCCCGCCGCTGGTCCGCCCGTACGTGCCGCAGGCGGTCGGCCAGGTCGCCGAGGAGCCCGTGGCGGACGTCCCCGCCGTCGACCCGTTCGCGACCGCCGTCCTGCCGCCGGTCGCCCCGGGACAGCCGGCCCCCGTCCACCCCGCCGCGCCCCCGCCCGCCGCTGCCCCTCCCGTGGTTCCCCCGCTGGGGCCGGACGCCGACGCCTACGCCACCACCGTGCTGCCGCCGGTGCCCGCCTCCGGGCCGGGCGCTTACGCGGCGGCGACGGCCCCGCAGGCCGCGTCCGGCGGCGACCTCGGAGTCTTCCCCTTCGACCACGCGACGCCCGGGCCCGAGCCGGAGCCCGTCGGCGGCCGGGCCGCGCGCAGAGCCGCCGAGCAGGCCGCGCAGAACCCGCTGGCCCGGCACAAGCTGCTGCTGGCCGGGGTGGGCGCCGGCCTGGTCGCGCTCACCATCGGCATCGCGTACGCGGTGACGCCCTCGCCCGCGCCGACGACCCGGCAGGCGCAGCCGCTGCCCACCACCCTGGCGCCCGCGCCGGTGGAGCCGACCGCCCCGGCACCGACGGACCCGGCCACCCCGCAGCCGACCAGCGAGGCGCCGAGTCCGACGTCGTCCCCCACCCGCAAGCCGAGCCCGACGAAGACGGCCACCCCGGCGCCGACGCCGACCACCCAGGCCCCGGTCGCCGCTCCCCCGGCCCCGGCTTCCGCCCCGACCGCACCCCCGACACCCACGCCCACCCCCACCACCGCGACGCCCTCGCCGACTCCGACGCCGACCCCCACCCCGACCCCGACCCCGACCACCCGGGTGCTCCAGATCGGGATGACCGGCGCCGACGTCAAGGACATGCAGCAGCGGTTGTGGGCGGCCGAGTGCGGATACGTCGACAAGTCGATGATCACTGGCACCTTCGACTTCTGGACCAGGTCGGTGCTCGGCGACTACCAGACCAGCAACCGGATCAAGGGCGAGACCTACGTCTACGGCCCGAAGACCCGGGCCGCCCTGGAGGCCGACCCGGGCTGCTGAGCCCCGCGAACAAGGGATCAGCCGGTGATCGCCCCGAAGATGCTGATGCCCGCCAGCACCACCATGATCGCCGCCGCGACCCGGATGATCAGCTTCATCGGCACGTACTTGAGCAGCTTCTGCCCGCCCACGATGGCGAGCCCGCCGACCGCGCACAGCGCCAGCCAGGCGCCGAGGCCGACGGCCAGCGGATCGGCGTACTTGGCGGCCAGGTTGGCGGTCATGATCTGGGTCAGGTCACCGAACTCGGCGACCGCGACGACCACGAAGCTGGCCCCGGCCACCTTCCAGAAGCTGTTCGAGGACGGCTCCTTGGCGGCGTGCCCCTCCTCGTCGTCACCCCCGCCGTGGAACAGCAGCATGGCCGCGCCGGCCAGGAACAGCACGCCGGTCACGCCCTCCACCCAGCGGTGCGGCAGCAGCGAGAGCAGGTGCCCGGCGGCGAGGGCGAGGACGACCTGAACGCCCATCGCGGCGGCGACACCCGCGAAGACGTAGCTGGCACGGTACTTGGTGCCGAGTACGAGGCTGGCCAGCGCGGTCTTGTCCGGCAGTTCGGCCAGGAAGATGATGCCGAACGTCAGCGCGGCCACGGTCAAACTCATCAGAAAGGGTCCCTCGGTCGGGCTGCCCGGCCTCCGCAGGTCCGTCAGGGGACGCTTCGGCCCGACAGCACTGGTCATGGTCACAGCACTGCGGCCGAAGGTCTCGCCGGCACAGACCCCGGAGGATCGGGTGCCCCGGGCGCCGGGCCCGTGAGGGCCAGTATGTCGACGGTCCGGTGGAGGGCTACTCCCCTTCAACGTGCTCAAGGGTACCCGACCGCGTCCGGCACCCAAGGCGGCCCGGTCCCCGCCCCCGTCCGGCACCCGCCCCGGCCCGGTACCCCGCGCTCACCAACCCACGCTCACCAGCCCGCGTTCACCAGCCCCCGGCCGACCAGCTCCAGCACCACCACGATCGCCACCGACTCCACCGCGAGCAGCCCGACCAGCACGAACAGCTGCACCGCCCCCGCCTGGACGGGCGAGGCGCCGCCGAGCAGCATGCCGACGAAGGCGCCGGGGAGGGTGACCAGGCCGACCGTCCGGGTCTGGTCGAGGGCGGGCACCAGCGAGGTCGCGGCGGCGGTGCGGCAGATCTCCAGCCGGGCGTCGCGGTCCTCGAAGCCGAGCGCCAGGGCCGCCTCCACCTCGCCGCGGCGCTGCCGCAGTTCGTCGAGGGCGCGCCGCCCGGCCAGCGAGGTGGCGGTGAGCGCGCCGCCGATCAGGATGCCCGCGACGGGGATGACGGACAGGCCCTTGGCCGGCAGCAGCCCGACGGCCAGCAGCAGGGCGAGCACCGGCAGCACGCCGGCGCCGATCGGCGCGGCCGCCCAGACCCAGCCGGGGCCGGGGGTCATCCGCCGCCCGGCGGTGCGCACCGCGACGGTGAACATCAGCAGCACGAACAGCGCCGACCACCAGAGCGAGCCGACCACCCAGCTGATCACCGCGGCGACGGCGGCCAGTTGCACCACCGCGCGCAGTCCGGCCCGCAGCACCGCGTGCCCGTGGCCGAGCAGGCCCCGGCCGGCGACCGCGACGGCGGCCAGCAGCAGGGCGGCGGTGACCACCCCGAGCATCGGGGTGACGGGTAGCAGCTGGCCGCCTGCGGCGGACAGGGTCACCGGTGTCAGATCCAGCTGGTGAACCACATCCGGTCCTGCCAGGACGTCATCGGGATCACCTCCGCCGTGTACAGCGGGTAGAAGAAGGCGAAGCAGGCGACGATGGCGAGCACGATCAGCCCGGCGCCGGCCGCGCCGATCCGGCGGCGTTCGGGGCTGCATCCGGCCGGGCCGAGGATCGCCCCGAGCATCTGCGCGACGGCCAGGCACAGGAACGGCACCAGGACGACCATGTAGAAGGAGAAGACGGTCCGCTCCTGGTACTGGAACCAGGGCAGGTAGATCCCGGCGACGGCGCACAGCACGGCGCCCGAGCGCCAGTCCCGGCGGAAGAACCAGCGCCACAGCAGGTAGACCAGGGCGAAGCAGGCCGTCCACCAGAGCAGCGGGGTGCCGAGGCCGAGGATCTGGGACGCGCAGCCGCCGGTGGCGGTGCAGCCGTGCTGCCCGTTCGGGACCTGCTCCCAGTACATGGAGACGGGGCGGCCGACGACCAGCCAGCTGAAGGGGTTGGACTGGTAGGTGTGCGGGGTGCTCAGCCCGGTGTTGAAGTCGTACATCTGCGAGTGGTAGTGCCACAGGCTGCGCAGCGGCGCGGGCACCCAGCTCATCGACACCTGCGGCAGCGGGACGCCGAGGAAGGTGTCCGGGGACAGGCCGGGACGGCCGTCGGCCCAGTGCCGGTCATACCCGCCCTCGCCGTTGCCGCCGCTGGCGAGCCAGCCGGCCCAGGCGCCGACGTACACCACCAGGGCGGAGCCGACCATGGCGAGGAAGGCGGGGACGGCGTCGCGGCGCAGCATCGAGCGCCAGGGGCGGCGGGCGCCGGCCCCGCGTCGGCCGGACTGGTCCCACAGGACGGTCAGCAGGCCGAAGGCGGCGAGGATCATCGCGCCGTTCCACTTGACGGCGCAGGCGGCGCCGAGGAGCACCCCGGCGGCGATCCGCCAGGGCCGCAGGCCGAGCCGGACGCGGTCGCCGTCGCCGTCGGTGATGCCGGCCAGCCGGGCGCGGACGTGGTCGCGGTCGATCAGGAGGCTGCCGAAGGCGGCGAGCACGAAGAACATCTGGATGCCGTCGAGCAGCCCGACCCGGCTCATCACCAGCTGGAGGCCGTCGACGGCCATCAACAGGGCCGCGGTGCAGCCGATCAGGGTGGAGCCGAAGAGCCGGCGGCCGATCCGGGCGAGCATCAGCACGGTGACGGTGCCGAGCAGGGCGGTCATGAACCGCCAGCCGAAGGGGTGCAGGCCGAACAGCTGTTCGCCGATCGCCATCACCCATTTGCCGAGCGGCGGGTGGGCGATGAACTCGGGCGCGGAGGTGAGCGGGATGTGCTGCGGGACGGCCAGGACGTCGGCGTTGGCGTGGTCCGGCCAGCTGCCCTCGTAGCCCTGCCGCAGCAGCGACCAGGCGTCCTTGGGGTAGTACGTCTCGTCGAAGACGAAGGCGTTGGGGTAGCCGAGGTTCCAGAACCGCAGGAGGCCCGCGAAGAGCGCGACGCCGATCGGCCCGAGCCAGCCGGACCAGTCGGCCGGCAGGCGGAGCAGCCGGCCCCGGGCCGGTGCCGGGGCGGCGGGGGCCGGGGCCTGGGCCGCCGGGGGGTGCGTGAGCGCCGCTTGCGTCATTGCCTCGCCGATTCGCCTGTCTCCTGTGCCGGCCGGGTCTCCTGTACCGACCGGGCCGGGCGGCCAACAGCCACTGACACTATGTGGCGGTGGTCGCGAAGCCAAGCGCGACGGGCGCCGACCAGGTGACCCGGTCGGCGCCCGTCGACACGCCTGTTCGATCGGCGGTCACGCCGCCGTCCGCAACTTCCCGCCGGCGGTCACGCAGCCGCCCACAGCCCCACGTCGGCGGTCACGCCGCCGTCTGCAACTCCCGGACGACCGTGGTGCGGACCACGGCCGGGGCCGCGTTGTCCTGCTCCGGCGTGAGGTACGGGCGCAGCCGCAGCGCCAGGACGACGACCAGCAGCGTGGAGCCCGCCATGGCCGCGAGGTAGAGCGGCCAGGTGCCGGAGCCGACCAGCAGCACGCCGACGGCCGGGCCGACCGCGATGGCGATCTGCTTCACCAGGGCGTACCCGGAGTTGTAGGTGCCGAGCAGCCGGGCCGGGGCGAGGTCGGCGACGATCGGGCCCATGGTGGGCGCGAGCAGCGACTCGCCGACGCCGAACAGGGCGTAGATCGAGACGATCGCGACCGTGGCGGCCATGGTCTCGGTCCGGATCAGGCCGGCCACCAGGGCCATCGCCCAGGCGCCGAGCCAGACCACGCCGGCCGCGGCCATCGCGGTGGTGCGGCGGCGGCGCGCGGTGATCCGCACCATGAACATCTGCAGGACGACGATGGTCAGCGCGTTGGCGCCGATCGCGAAGCCCAGGGTGGAGGGTGCGGTGCCGACGGTGTCGGTGGCGAAGGCCGCGACGCCGGACTCGAACTGGCCGTAGCAGGTGAAGAAGATCAGCCCGGCGAGCGCGCAGAGCCGCAGCATCGCCTTGTCGGCGACCAGCGCGCGCAGGCCGGTCGGGCCGTCGCTCTTCTCCTGGAGGGGGATCAGCGGGTTGGCCGGCATCCGGGCGGTGCCGGTGACCAGGGCCAGGCCGAGGAAGGTCGCCGCCTCGATGGTGAACAGCCGGGTGAGGCTGGCCGGGTCGGCGACGTTCACGATCTGGCCGCCGACCAGGGCGCCGATGCCCATGCCCAGGTTGACCAGGGTGAACTGGAGCGCGAAGGCGTGCGAGCGGGTCGCGGCCGTCGAGCAGCGGACGATCATCGTGGCGAGCGCCGGCTGGCAGGTGGTGACACCCGCGCCGAACAGGAAGGAGGAGACCAGCAGGGCCGGGGTGCCGGTGGCGTGGCCGAAGGCGAACGCGCCGGTGGCGGCGAGCGCCGTACCGGCCAGCAGGACCGGGCGGGGGCCGTACCGGTCGATGCCGCGACCGGTGAACGGCAGGACGGCGAGCGCCGCCAGCGCGAAGACGGTGAACACCATCCCGGCCGCCAGCGAACCCAGCCCGCGCACCTGGTCCACGTACACGAACATGTACGGCATCGTGAAGCCGCTGCCGAACGCGCTGAGCGCGTTGCCGATCTGGACGCGGCGCAGCGGGCCGCCCGCCCCGCGTCGCTGCCGCCCCTGCTGCTTCACCGTGCCGGTCACCGTGCACATCCCTTCCTGGATTCAACTGGATACTCTTAAGTCCAGAAGATTTCAGAGCTAAAGTTTGACAAGATAAATTCTTAGCACTGGAAGAGTGTGGAGTCAAAGGCTTAAGAGATGCACGCCCCCGTGCGACACTGGTCCGCATGACTACGGACAAGCCCCCGCCGGCCACCGCCAGGGAGCTCGGCATCACCGAGCAGGTGGCCGTCTACCAGCGGGAATTCCCCACCGTCGACCCCCAGGTGGAGACCATCGTGCAGACCCTGTCCCGGGTCGCCCGGCGGATGGGCGTGGCCTACGACCGGCAGCTGACTGTGCTGGGAATCACGGCCGCCGAGTGGGAGGTGCTCAAGGCACTGGTGGTCTCCGGCAGCCCGTACCAGCTCGGACCGGGCGAGCTGGCCAAGCGGCTCGGGCTCACCCCGGCCGCGATGACGCACCGGATCGACCGGATGGTGACCGAGGACCTCGTCACCCGGGAGCGCGACGAGACCAACCGGGTCCGGGTGATCATCGAGCTGACCGAGAACGGCCGCGACAAGTGGCTGGAGTCGATGCGGATGGCGGCGGTGTTCGAGGAGGAGCTGCTCCAGGACGTCACGGGCGAGGAGCGGGCCGTGCTGTCCGCGATGCTGGCGCGGATGCTGCGGCGGATCGAGGAGAGCCAGCCGGACGCGCTCGGGCGCACCGCCGACCTGGCCTGAGCCGCGCGCCCGGGTCGCGCCCCCGAAACGCAACGAGTCCGGCCCGCCGGGGGTGCTCCCCCGGCGGGCCGGACCGCTTGGTTCAGGTGCTGCGAGGGTCCGTCAGGCCCTCAGTCCGTGCCGCCCGAGGGGTCAGCAGGCGCCGTTGTCGGTCCAGACGCCCCACTGGCCGCTCTGGCTCGGGTCATCGCCCTTGGTCCACCACTTGTTGGTGTAGTAGTGGCCCTTCCACGAGACCTTGGTGCCGCCGGCCGCGTAGGTGGTGTTGGCGTCCCAGCTCGGGGCGGCCGGGCAGCCGGCCGGCGAGGTCGGGGTGCCGGTGGGGGTACCGGTCGGGGTACCCGTGGGGGTGCCGGTCGGCGTGCCCGTGGGCGTGCCGGTCGGGGTCTGGGTCGGGGTCGCCGTGCTGCTCGGGGTGCCGGTCGGCGGGGCCGGGCAACCGGCGGCGGAGCCGTTGGTGGCGTTCACCATCGTGTCGAACAGGCCGGTCTTGGTGCCCAGGTCGTACAGCGAGAAGGCGAAGGAGCCGCCGAGGCCGTTGCAGTGCGCGTAGTCGAGCTTGGCCTGGATCGACCGGGTGTCCTCGCCGCTCCAGAAGGTGTTGCCGTCGTAGAAGTACGTGGCCTTGGCGTCGTCGTCCCAGAAGGTCCTGGACGGGTTGTCGACGAAGCCCGCGAGCTCCTTGTACATCTGGATGCCGGGGACGTTGCCGGACATCGCCGCGCCGGTCGCCGGGCTGGCGGCGGGCTGGAACAGGCCGTTCTTGCCGTTGTTCTGGACGCCGGTCCAGCCGCGGTAGTAGAACGGCACACCCATGTTGATCTTGTTGGCGGGGAAGCCGCCGGGGATCCCGTAGTCCGCGTCGCCGACCGTCCACGCCTTGATGGCGTTGTCGATCGAGTACTTGCCGTGGCCCGGCTTGACCGGGGTCGACGGGTCGTTCGGGCCCGCATAGAGCGCGGCCTGGTGGTTGGTCGGCCCCTGGGCGTCCCAGCCGCCGTGCATGTCGTAGGTCATGACGTCGAGGAAGGTGAGGTACTGACCGATCTTGTCGGTCTCGACGTTCATGATCTTGTCCTGGCCGGCGCCGACCGCCGCCGACAGGGCGTAGGTCTTGTTGTCGGCCTTGCCCTGGGCGTCCAGCTGGGTGCGGAACTCCTTCAGCAGCGCCGTGAAGTTCTGCTTGTCGGCCGGGCTGGAGATGTTGCCGGTGTGGCCGCCGCCGCCCGGGTACTCCCAGTCGATGTCGATGCCGTCGAAGATGCCGGCGCCGGAGCCCGGGCCGCCGTAGCCGGCGTCGCTCGGGAGGTTGCCCTTGATGAACATGTCGAGGCAGGACGAGACCAGGTGCTTGCGCGAGGCGTCCGTGGCGGAGGCCGGCGAGAAGTACTTGGAGTAGGTCCAACCGCCGATCGAGAGCAGGATCTTGAGGTTGGGGTTCTTCGCCTTCAGCTTCTTCAGCTGGTTGAAGTTGCCCGCGATCGGCTGGTTCCAGACGTCACCGACGCCGTCGACCGAGATGTCCGCGCCGAAGCTCTTCTGGTAGTCGGCGAACGCGTCGGCCGCGCCGTCACCCGCGTTGGGGTTGTTGTCGTTCGTGTCGGCGGCCTTGGTCGCCTCGAAACAGCCCAGGTCGGTCGGGTGGATGTTCGCGAAGTCGTAGATCAGGTAGTCGAGCTTCCCGGCCACGCCGGTGTCCTGGATCGTCTTCGGGTAGTACGCGTTGGCGTAGACCGACCACTGGTCGTAGTAGGCGACCTTGATGCCGCCGCTGGTGGCGGCCGCGCCGGTGGTGTTGGTGGTCGCGGCGTTGGCCGCGGCGCCGCCGGTCAGCGCGAGGCCCGCGCCGAGCAGCACGGAGGCGGCGGTGCCGGCCGCGACGGCGGCCAGGCTCTTCGGGCGGCGTCGACGGCCGCCCGTCGGAGCCGGGGTCCCGGCCCTTTCAATGCGTGAACGCAGCATGGGTGCGTGACTCCTGGTTGTGGGGGTTTTCCGTCGTCCCGTGGGGGTGCGCCCGAGGTGGGGTCGGGCGACCGGGACATGACAGCTCAGTGCGGGGAATCGTGCGGGGAATCGAGCGGGATCAGCGGGATCGGGCCTGGACGGACACCGGGATGTGCCGAACCGGCGCCCACGGCACGAGGCCGTTGACGCCGGTTCAGGGGCTCCCTGCACCTGGGCAATAAAAATGGACTAGACCAACTCCCCCGTCAAGGGGTCCCGTTGGGCCTTGAGCCGCGCTTAAGGTTCGGCCCCCGCCCGGCACCCGCGCTGACCTGCGAGCCAGTAGCGGGAAGTCAGCAGCGGGAAGTCAGTGGCGGGGAAGTCAGTAGCGCAGCGCGTTCGCCACCACGGCCTTCAGGCTGCCCGAGAGGTCCCGGTTGCTGCGCGCGGTGGCCTGGGCGCTCCGGCCGGCCGCCACGTCCTGGACCGTCACCGCGGTCGCGTCCTGCACCGTGCCGGAGTCGTCGGTGAAGTCGACCTGGATCACGTACCGGTACGACTGCTGCCCGTGGTTGGTGACGGTCAGCTCCACCTGCGCCCTGCCGTCCGAGCCGGTGCTCACCGCCCCGACGGCCACGTCACCCTTGGCGTCCAGCCCGCCCTTGATCCCGGAGACCGCCGAGGAGGCCGCCGACACCGCCGCCGAGGCCCGCGCCTCCGCCGAGGCGATCACCGCCCCCGCTCCGCCCGCCACCGAGGCCAGCGCCGAGGCGGCGGAGGCCGCGGCCGAGGCGCCCCGCTCGATCGCGGCGGAGGCCGAGGTGGCCACGCTGCTCGCGCTCTTTCCGGAGGAGCAGCCCGCCAGCGCCGCCGCGGCGACCATGGTGGCGGCCAACACCCCGGCCACCGCCCGGCGTTGGCGGCGCACCGGCGGCGCGTCCAGCTGCCGCGCGGTGATCCGCGGCCTCGAACCGATCCGGGTGAGCGGCTGGCGGTCCATGCGGTCCATGCGGTCCCTCGTTTCTGCCCCGGCGCCGGGCTGCCCGGCACGCCTTCCCGACCACCCTCCGAGGGCCGCCCAGTGGCCGCCAGCAGGACTGGTGCCTCCGGGTGACCGGGGCGAGCAGGCCGGCGAGGGCCGCCCGGGGGCCGCCGGCGCGTCAGGACAGCCCCGAGCCCTCCTGCTCGTCCGCCTCCATCGCGGCCCGCTCCTCGCGCAGCCGCACCACGTGCCGGCGCCGCGCCACCACGCCGTACGCCCCGGCGACGGACCCCGCGAAGGCCACCAGGCCCATCCACGGCTGGTCGAGGACGTGGCAGGTCAGGTGGTCCAGCGAGTACCGCCCCGGACCGGCCAGGCCGAGCGCCAGCCCGGCCGCGCCGAGGAAGGCCGGGTACTCGTAGCCGCCGGAGGTCGCGAAGAAGCCCCCGGGGGCGTGCACCGCCACCGCGCCGGCCATCGTCCCGGCCACCACCGCGCCGGCCGCGCCGGTGGCCAGCCCGGCGACCAGCAGCACGCCGCCGCCCGCCTCACCGGCGCCCGCCGCGATGGCGCTCTGCCGGCCCGGGTGGAAGCCCATGTGCTCCATCGCCTGGGCGGTGCCCTCCAGGCCTCCGCCGCCGAACCAGCCGAACAGCTTCTGGGTGCCGTGCGCGATCAGCACCCCGCCGACCGCGCCGCGCAGGGCCAGCAGGCCCAGGTCCTTACGGTTCAGACACATGTCGCATCCTCGTTCCCGGGGAGGTGATCCGACTTCCATGGGAGCCGAGAGCGCGCACCCGTTCGAGCCGGGACGGCCATCCGGGCGAATTCGTCGGCGACCGGGAATGAACCGCTCCCCGGCGAGATCCACGCCACGCCCGACCGCGGGGCGTGGCGGAGCGGCCGCACCGACCGCCGCGGTCATGCTTGGCGCATGTTCGTCTTCAATCTGAGCAGCGCCTTCATCACCTTCTTCGCCGTGGTCGGCCCGCCCAAGGTCCTGCTGGCCTTCGCCCGGCTGGCCTCCACCCGGAGCACCCGGGAACTGCGACGGCTGGCGGCGTGGAGCACGATCATCTCGGCGGTGATCGGCCTGGTGCTCGGCTTCACCGCGGACGAGGTCACCACGCTCTTCCACATCAGCGACCAGTCGCTGCAGCTCGCCGGCGGGACGATCTTCTTCATCTACGCGGTCGCGCTGGTCTTCGGCGTCCACCTCGGCGGCGAGAACGAGGACGACGACCACCTGCCGAACCCGATGGTGGACGGCATCCGCGAACTGCTGCTGCCGTACATCGCCAGCCCGCTCGCGATCACCGCCGTGCTGGTCGCCTCGCTCGCCCGCAACGACTGGAGCTGGAAGGCCACCATCGGCGGGGCCTACCTCGCGGTCGTGGTGATCAACTACGTCTGCGTGGCCCTGCTGGCGCCGCTGATGCAGCGCACCCACCGCACCTCGCTGGAGGTGCTCTCCCGGCTGCTCGGGCTGCTGCTGGCGGCGGTCGGCGTGGAGCTGTTCCTGACCGGCCTGGCCGGGCTCGGGGTCCACCTGCCCGAAGGGCACTGAGCCCGGCCGCCGCCCGTCAGGCCGCCACCCGTCAGGCCGCGGCCGCCGCCAGCCGGGCCAGCACCTCCCCGATCCGCTCCCGCACCAGCGGATCGGCGACCAGCCCGTCCGGGCCGACCGTCCCGCGGTCCAGCGGGATGCGGACGCAGGCCCCGTCCACCACCGCCGCGCCGGTGTAGCCGAGGACGGTGCGCAGGGTGGCCTCGGCGCCCTGGCCCCGGCCCGGGCCCGCCGCGTTGATCCAGCCGGCGGGCTTGTCCGCGATCTCCGTCCCGCCGACCGTCCAGTCCAGCAGGTTCTTGAAGGAGCCGGGCAGCGTCCCGGCGTACTCGGGGGTGCAGACCAGCAGCGCGTCGGCGGCCTCGACGGCGGCGCGCAGGGCGGCCACCGGCCCGGGCAGCGGGTCGGTGTCGTGGTCCGGGTTGAAGTGCGGCAGGCCGGCCAGCCCCGCGTAGTAGGTGGCCCGCAGGCCCGGGGTGGCGGCGGCCACGGCGGCGGCGGTGCGCAGCACCGTCTCGTTGGCGGAACCGGCCCGCAGGCTCCCGGGCAGCAGCAGGATGTGGCGCTCGTTCGGCATGCCGAGGAACCTACCGTTCCGGCCCCGGGCCGCTCGGCGGTCGCGACGGCGCCATCGCGCTGTGGCGCTACGGCTCCTACGCCCCGGCGGGCGCGACCACCGGCCGCCAGGGCACCGGGCTGGAGAGGATCATCGAGCTGGACGGCTGGCCGTAGCCGCCGAGCCGGTCGCACAGGGCCTCGAAATCGGCCATCGTGGGCACCGCGACCAGCAGCGCGCAGCAGGCCCCTCCGGTGACCCGGTGCAACTGGAGCACCTCCGGCCAGGCGGCCACCTGGGGGTCGCGCAGCACGCAGCGCGGACCGTAGCACTGGATCTGGACCAGCGCGGTGATCGGCAGTCCGGCCCGGCTGAGGTCCACGTGGGCGTGGTACCCGGTGATCACGCCGTCGGACTCCAGTCGGCGGACCCGTTCGGCCACCGCGGGTGCGGACAGGCTCACCCGGCGGGAGAGTTCGTTGTAGGAGAGCCTGGCGTCGGTCTGCAACTCGGCCAGCAGGCGGCGGTCGACGGCGTCCATGGCGGCTCCCGGAGTGACTGGAACGGGTGGTTTCGCGATCGTAAAGCGAATCGGCCGAACGCCTCGTGAACAACAGCCCGGATCGCGGTTGCGGTGTCCGTCGACCATTCAACCGGGGGGTCGCACCGCCGCACAATGGGCACCCCGGTGGAACCAGGCCGTCCGTCTGGTCGCCGGTCCGGGCGACGGGCCCGGGTGGATCAGGAGGAATCGGGATGGGGCACGACACGGTGGAGACGCCCAGCCTGTCGTTCGGTCGGCGCGGGGAGCCGGATCGGGGCACCCCGTACGCCCGCTACGTGTGCCTGGACGAGCTGCACAGCCTGCAGCACCCGCGCAGCAAGGTGCCGGCCGAGCTGTCGTTCATCGTCACCACGCAGGTGATGGAGCTGCTGTTCGACCTGTTGCGGCACGAGTGGACGCTCGCCCAGCGCGCGCTGCGCGAGGACGACCTGCCCGCCGCACTGGCCGCGCTGCGGCGCGGCACCCACGTGCAGGACGTGCTGGTGGAGTCCTGGGACCTGCTGGCCACCATGACGCCGCAGGAGTTCAACGGCTTCCGCGCGGCGTTCGGCCAGGCCTCCGGCTTCCAGTCCGCGGCCTTCCTGCACCTGGAGTTCCTGCTCGGCAACAAGAACGCCGCACTGCTCACGATGTACGACGGGATGCCGCGGACGCAGGCCGAGCTGACCGAGGCGCTGCGCTCCCCCGGCCTGTACGACGACGCGCTGGCCCTGCTGGCCCGGCGCGGCCTGCCGCTGCGCCCGGAGCCCTCCGAGGAGCGCTACCGCGCCAGCGACGAGGTCGCCGCGGCCTGGCGCCTGGTCTACACCGACCCGGAGCACGCCGGACTGCGGCCGCTCGCCGAGGCGCTGCTGGACGTCGCCGAGCGGGTCACCCGCTGGCGCCAGCGCCACCTGTCCGCGGTCAAGCGGACCATGGGCGGCAAGCCCGGCTCGGGCGGCTCCAGCGGGCTGAGCTGGCTGCGCAGGTCCGCCGAGCAGGACGTGTTCCCGGAGCTGTGGACGATCCGGGACGAGCTGTGAACGAGGGGATGGGCATGGTCACGCGCGAGGAGTGCGCGGCGCTGGACGCCGTCGACCCGCTGGCGGCGTTCCGCAAGGAGTTCGCCCTGCCGGACGGGGTGGTCTACCTGGACGGGAACTCGCTCGGCGCGCTGCCGGTGCGCACCGCGGAGCGGGTGCGGCAGGTGGTCGAGGAGGAGTGGGGCCGGGAGCTGATCCGCAGCTGGAACGACGCCGGCTGGTTCGAGCAGCCCTACCGGCTGGGGCGGCGGATCGCCCCGCTGGTCGGGGCTGGGCCGGAGGAGGTGGTGGTCTGCGACACCACCTCGGTGAACCTGTTCAAGGTGCTCGTCGCCGCGCTGCGGCTGCGCCCCGGGCGGCGCACGGTGCTGGGCGACGGCGAGGCGTTCCCGACCGACCTGTACATCGCCGAGGGCGCCACCGGCCTGGTCGAGGGCGCGCGCAGCGTGCTGGTCCGGCCCGAGGAGCTGGACCGGCACCTGGACGGCGACGTCGCCGCGGTCGTCCTCTCGCACGTGGACTACCGCACCGGCGAGCTGCTGGACCTGCCCGGGATCACCGCCCGGGTGCAGGCCGCGGGCGCGCTGATGATCTGGGACGTCTGCCACTCGGTGGGCGCGCTGCCGGTCGAACTCGGCGCCGCGGGAGCGGACTTCGCGGTCGGCTGCACCTACAAGTACCTGAACGGCGGCCCCGGCTCGCCGGCCTTCCTGTACGTCGCCGAGCGGCACCTCGCGGCCGGCCCGCGGCAGCCGCTGAGCGGCTGGTTCGGGCACGCCCGCCCGTTCGCCTTCGAGCCCGGGTACGACCCCAAGCCGGGCATCGGGCGCTTCCTGACCAGTTCGCCGTCGCTGCTCGGGCAGGCCGCGCTGGGCGCGAGCCTGGACGTCTGGGAGCGCGCCGACCCGGCCGCCGTCCGGGCGAAGAGCCTGGCCCTGACCGACCTGTTCATCGGACTGGTCGAGGGGCTGGACGGGATCGAGGTGGTGACCCCGCGCGAGCACGCCCGGCGGGGCAGCCAGGTCGCGCTGCGGCACGCCGACGGCTACCCGGTGGTGCAGGCGCTGATCGCGCGCGGCGTGATCGGGGACTTCCGCGCGCCCGACCTCATGCGGTTCGGCTTCACCCCGCTGTACCTCTCGTACACCGACGTCTGGGACGCGGCCCGGGAGCTGGCCGAGGTGCTGGCCGGCGGGGAGTGGCGGGAGGAGCGGTTCTCCCGCCGGGGCGAGGTGACCTGAGGCCCGGCGCCGCGCCGCGGCCCACCGTGGAACAGTGACGCACGTCATGCCCAGGTAAAGTTCGACCCTCATCGCCCTTGGGAAACCTCCTGATTGACTCACCGTCAGCCACAAGGGGAGGTTTGCGTGAACATCGAACTCGGACCGCTTTCGCCCGAACCCTTCATGCTGGCCCTGGGGTTGACCCTGTTCTTCCTGATCACGTGGACGCTGGGCCACCGCATCCTCCCCCGCGTCGAGCGGATCCAGGCCGAGCGGTGGGACGCGACCGAGGGCCGCGCCGAACGCGCCGAAGCCATCCGCGCCGAAGCCGAGGCCGCCCACGACGCCGGCCGGCAGGAACTGGCCCAGGCCCGGCACGAGGCGGCCCGGATCCGACAGGAGTACGCCGAGCAGGGCGCGGCGGCCGTCGCCGCGGCCCGCGCGGAGGGCATCCGCGACCGGGACCGGCTGGTCACCGCCACCCACGCGCGGATCGCCGCCGACCGGGCCGAAGCCGCCGAACAACTCCGGCAGGACGTAGGAGAGTTGGCCGTGACGCTGGCCGGCCGGGTGGTCGGTGAACCGGTGCACGCCGTCGCCGCCGGCCGCCGCACGGTGGACCGCTTCTTCCGCTCCCGCTGAGCCGCCGTCGGCCCCTCGCCCGTGCTGGGCGAGGGGCCGACGCATGCCCGCGGCGGGCCGTCGACACGGCCCAGGCCGCCCGGTCGGGGTCGACACGGGCGGCCTGGGCCGTTGTTGTCGTTGTTGCCGTTGTTCAAACGTTCAGACGTTCCTTGCGAGCGCTAGCTGTGGCGACCGCGACGGCGGGCGGCCAGGACGGCGAGACCGCCGAGGCCGAGCAGGCCGACGCCGGCCAGGCCGAAGACCACCGGGGCGTTGCCCGCGCCGGTGGAGGGCAGCTCACCACCACCACCGGGGTGGCGGCTGGTCGGGTGCTCGGACGGGTGGTGGCTGGTCGGGACCGGGCCCGAGCTGGACGGACTGGCCGAGGGCGAGGAGGACGGTGACGACGACGGCGAGGAAGAGGGCGACGACGACGGCGAGGAGGGCGGGGAGGAAGACGGCGAGGAGGACGGTGACGACGACGGCGAAGAGGAGGGCGAGGAGGACGGCGAGGAGGACGGGGACGACGACGGCGAGGTGGAAGGCGACGGGCTCGGCGTCGTCTGGCAGTCCGGCAGGTCCCCGTCGAACGGGTAGCTGTGGATCTCGTAGCCGCCGGTGCCGGTGTGGATCAGGTTGCCCGCGAGGTACACCCGGCCGTTCATCCCGGGCTGGGCGATGGTCGTGGTGCCGCCCGGGTTGCCGGCCAGGACCGAGCCCTGGAACTGGGCACTGCCGAGGATCTGCGCCGAGGTCGCGGTCGGGAAGTTGTACATCAGCTTCGACCGCATGTCGGTGGTCTGGTCCCCGGCCAGGCCGGTGCCGGTGTAGGTGTTGATGATCGGGCTGTCCCCGAGCATGTTCACCACCACGGTGGCCCCGGCCGGGATGTTGTTGAAGACCAGTCCGATCTGCCCGCCGCTCGGCGAGGCGAGGTTCTGGGTGACGTTGAAGACCTGCTTCAGGCTGGTCCCGTCACCGGTGAAGGTCGCCTGGCTGGAGGAGATGTCGACGGTGCCGGTCGCGGCGGCCTTGCCGACGCAGTCGGAGATCTCCTCGATCTGGGTGAGCACCGTCTGGTACGGGGCGGCGGCGTTCGGGTCCTGGATCGACTGGCCGGTGGGGTCGATGCTGACGGTGCCGGTGACGGTGCCCGCGTGGCGCAGGTTGCCGAAGGCCGGGCCGTGGGAGTCGCTCCCGCCGATCAGGATCGAGTTGCCGGTCACGACGTCGACGTTGCCGCCGGTGGTGACGAAGTCGCTGCCGTTGGGCGGCACGACGCGCGAGCCGACGCCGACGACGCCCATGTTGTAGATGCCGCCGCCGTTCTTCTCGACGGTCAGGTTCCCCAGCGTGACGATCTTGCCCTCGGCCTCCGCGGCGCGACCGGTCACGGTGTAGTCGCCGCCGGTGAAGACGTTGATGCTGGCGTCCCGGCCGGGGAAGTCGCCGTTGTTCGGCGGCGGCCAGGTGGCGGGGCAGTCGGGGCCCGTGCAGGCGCCCAGCGGCGGGGCGAGCGGCGCGGCCGAACCGACCGTCAGCACGGCCGCCAGCGGCAGCGCCGCGACGACGGTCGCCACGGCGACCCGGACGGTCCGACGCCTGCGGGTGGCGGGTTCTCTTCTCACGGCGGTCGTTCTGTGATCCGGCGTACCGGTGCCCTGACCCATCGACACATTCCTCCGCGCATAGGAAAAGGAGCAGGTGCGCACAACCTGCCCCGTTCGTACTATCTGCTGGCGATCCCGCAGATCCGGGACATCCAACCTTAAATCGGGCGATTCCTACCCTACAGATCCTCAGATCCGATCCGAGAATCCACCGCGCGGCGCAGCAGTCGCCTCCCACCGGCCCTGCCCGGACGACCTCCGCGCCGCCCCCGCCCGACGCCCGCGCCCGTTAGGTTGGAGCAATGACCTCCGAGGCCCAGGACCAGAGCACGCCGCTCGTCGCCGTCGCGTCCGCCGACGCCGTACTGCGGCACCCCGAAGCGGGCGAGCACCTGCTCACCCCCCTCGAACTCGAACGCGCCGCCCGCTTCCGGCACGAGTCCGGGCGGATCGACTTCACCGCCGGCCACGTGCTGGTCCGGCTCTGCGCCGCCCGGCTGCTCGACGTCCCGGCGGCCTCGCTCACGCTCGCCCAGCAGTGCCCGGACTGCGGCCTGGCCGACCACGGCAAGCCGTACCTGCCGGACCACCCCGAGGTGCACGTGAGCCTGTCGCACACCCGGGGCGTGGTCGCGGCCGGAGCCGGCCACCAGCCGGTCGGGGTGGACGTGGAGCTGGCCGCGCGCGGCGGGTCGCTGGGCGCGGTCGCCCGCCGGGTGCTCTCCCCCGCCGAACTGCGCCTGGTCGAGGCGGCACCGGAGCCGGACCAGGCGTTCCTGCGGCTGTGGGTGCGCAAGGAGTCGCTGATCAAGATCGGGCGGGCCACCCTGGACACCCTGGCCTCCGTCGACCTGTCCGACCTGCCCCTGGACGTCCCGCCCGGCGCCCCGCTGCGCAGCCGCCACCAGGACCTGCACCTGCTCGACTGGGCCGACCCGGAGCACGGCGCCGCCGTCGCGGCGGTCAGCACCGCCGCGCCGAGGATCGTCCGGCTGACGACGGCGGGCTGACCAGGGCGGAGCTCCGCCGCCCTGCGGAACGAGCACGCCCACCCGCGCGGCAGGCCCCCGGATAAGCGGTGTTAGCGTGCCTGATCGCGGGCGCGCCGCCACCGGACGCCCGCCGCACCAGCTGCCCACCGCCGGATGTAAGGGTGTCCCCGCCATGGCCAAGTTCCTGCTGAGCCTGCACGTCCTCGCGTCGGTCCTGTTCATAGGCCCGGTCGCGGTGGCCGTCAGCATGTTCCCGCGCCGGGCCAAGGCCGCGCTGGCCGGCGGGCCGGACCAGGCCTCGGACGCGGGCGTGCTGCGGATCCTGCACCGGATCACCCAGGTCTACGCCCTGCTGGGGGTCGCGGTGCCGGTGATGGGCATCGGCCTCGCCCAGGTGATGGACGTGCTCGGGCAGTCCTGGATCATCGTCTCGATGGTGCTCACCGCGATCGCCGCGCTCTCGCTGCTGCTCTTCGTCCTGCCCGGGCAGCAGGCCGCGGTGGACGCGCTCGGCGCCGACACCGCGCCGGAGCAGCACGCCAAGGCCGTCCAGGGCCTGCGGCTGCTGCCGATGACGGCCGGGGTGTTCAACCTGCTGTGGGCGGTGGTCGTGGTGCTGATGGTCATCCGGCCGGGGTCGAGCACCGGCGTCTGAGCCGGGCCCCCGAAGCCGTACCGAAGCCGTAGCGAACGAGGGACTCCACCGCCCGGCCGTGCCGGCCGAAGCCACGCCGACCGGGCCGGAAGGCCCTCTCCCCCGGGGCGGGCCCGGTCCAGTACCGTCCTGGCCATGACGATCATGGCGGGCATGGGCAGCCCGACGGGTACCGGAGTCGGTCCGCTGCTGCGCGGCTGGCGCGAACGGCGACAGCTCAGCCAGCTGCAACTGGCCCTGCGGGCGGACTCCTCGACCCGGCACCTCAGCTTCGTCGAGAACGGCCGGTCCCGCCCGAGCCGGGAGCTGGTGCTGCGGCTCGCCGAGCACCTGGACGTCCCGGTCCGCGAGCGCAACACCCTGCTGCTCGCGGCCGGCTACGCCCCGCACTTCCCCGAGACGCCGCTGGACGACCCGTCGATGGACGCGCTGCGCGGCGGCCTGGAGCGGCTGCTCGCCGCCCACGACCCGTACCCGGCGCTGGTCGTCGACGGGACCTTCCGGGTGCTGGCGGCCAACCGCTCGCTCGGGCTGCTCCTCGACGGCGTCGCCCCGCACCTGCTGGAACCGCCGCTCAACGCGATGCGGATCGCCCTGCACCCCGAGGGGCTGGCGCCGCGCATCGTGAACCTGCCGCAGTGGCGGCGGCACCTGCTGGAGCGGGTGGAGCACCGGATCGAGCTGCTGCGCGGCGAGGCGCTGCGGCGGCTGTACGAGGAGGTCGCCGGCTACCCGACGGCGGCGGACGACCCGGGCCCGGGCGGGGAGCAGGCGGACGGCGCCGGGCTGTTCCCGTTCGCGCTGCCGATGCGGATCCGGCACGAGGGGCGGGTGCTGTCGTTCCTGTCCACCATCACGACCTTCAACACGCCGCTGGACGTGACGGTCTCCGAACTGGCCATGGAGACCCTCCTGCCGGCCGACGCGGAGACGGTGCGGTTCCTCCAGGACGCGGTCGGCCCGGAGCGCTGAGCCCGGTTCAGGTGCGGCGCCCCTCGGTGCCGCCCCCGACGCCCCCGACGCCCCCGACGCGGCCGTCGCGGCCGTCACGTCGGCGCAGCGCGGTGAACTGGAGGACGGCGAACAGGGCCACCACCACCGCCTGCACCGGGATCCAGACGGCGCCGACCGTGGTCGGCTCCAGCCAGGCCGCCATCGCCACCAGGCTGAGCACCACCCAGACGGCATTGAGGTCGATCACCGCCCGCACCGCGAGCCGCGGCGGCCACCGGCGGGCGGCCAGGGCGCCGACCCCGAGGGCGTAGCCGGTGAGGAAGAGCCCGAGGGCGAGCAGGACACCACGGCCGACCCCGAGCAGTTCGCCGACCGGGCCGGCGAAGGCCAGGTAGACGAGGCCGTTGCCGCCGGTGACCAGGGCGTCCAGGGCGAGCACGCCGCGCACCGTCCACAGGGGGGAGGCGGAGCCGGGGCGGGCGGGCGTGAGGGTGTTCGCGGACATGGCGGGTCAGCCTCCTGGCGGGGACGGGGCCCGGCGGCGGTGACGCCGGCCGGGCCCCCCACCCTGCCCGCCCGGCCGCCGGGCGTCGATTACCCCGCAGGTAAGGGCCCGGGGCCGAGACCGGTCGCCGGGGCGCTCAGGGCCGCGCCCCCGGCGACCGGCCGCCTCAGCCCGGCAGCCCGAAGAGCTCGGCGGCGTTGTCGTGGCAGACGGCCCGCAGCCACTCCTCCCCCAGGCCCAGCCCGGCCAGCGCCTCCAGCTGGTGCACGTACCGGTACGGGATGTTGGGGAAGTCGCTGCCGAGCAGGACGCGGTCCTGGAGACCGCGCAGGCGCGGCAGTTCGGCGCGCGGGAACGGGACGTCGGCCTCGGCGAAGTCCGTGAAGGCGATCGTGGTGTCCAGCCGGACGGCCGGGTGGCGCTCGGCGAGGTCGAGGAAGTCGCGGTACTCGGGCATGCCGAGGTGGGCGACCACCAGGACCAGTCCGGGGTGGCGCTTCAGCACCTCGCCGATCGGACCGGGGCCGGTGAAGTCTCCCGGCACCGGTCCGGACCCGCAGTGGGTGACCACCGGCGTGCCGGTCTCGGCGAGCAGCCCCCACACCTCGTCCAGCTGCCGGTCCGCCGGGTCGTAGCCGCCGACCTGCACGTGCGCCTTGAACACCCGGGCGCCGTCCTCGATCGCGCGGGCCACGTAGCCGGGCGCCTCGGGCTCGGGGAAGAACGTCGCGGTGTGCAGGCACTCCTGGGTGCGGGCGGCGAAGTCGGCCGACCAAGCGTTCAGCCAGCCGGCCATGCCCGGCTTGTGCGGGTAGAGCATCGAGGTGAACGCCCGGACGCCGAAGTCCCGCAGCCGCTGGACGCGCTGCTCCTCGGCCTCGCGGTAGGTGATCGGCCAGGGCCGGTTCACCAGCGGGCCGGCCGCGTCGAAGTACGCCCACACCTTGTCGAGGACGTTCTTCGGCATGAAGTGGGTGTGCACGTCGATGAGGCCCGGCAGGCCCAGGGACTGCCAGAACGCGCGGACCCCCTGGGATTCGCTCACGCCGGCACCGGGCGGGCCCGGTCGATGATCCCGGCGGTGTCGACGCCGGACGGCAGGGTGCCGAAGGCGGAGCCGCGGTCGCCGGCGAGGCGGGTGGCGCAGAACGCGTCCGCCACCGCCGGGCTGCCGTGGCGGACCAGCAGCGCGCCCTGGAAGGCCAGCGCCATCGACTCGACCAGCCGGCGCGTCCGGTACTCCAGGTCGGCCTGGTCGGTGAGCTGCTTGCGCAGGTCGGCGACGGCCGCGTCCAGCCGGCGGTCCGCCCCGGCGGCGGCGTCGAGCTCGCCGAGGAAGGCTTCGACCGTCTCCGGGCGCTTCGCCATGGCGCGCAGCGCGTCCAGGGCGGCGACGTTGCCGGAGCCCTCCCAGATCGACACCAGCGGCGCCTCCCGGTAGAGCCGGGGCATCCCGGACTCCTCGACGTAGCCGTTGCCGCCCAGGCACTCCAGCGCCTCGGCGGCGTGCGCCGGGCCGCGCTTGCAGACCCAGTACTTGGCCACCGCCAGGCCCAACCGCCGTACCAGCGCCTCGGGTTCGTCCCCGGCCAGGGCCAGGTCGGTGCTCTGGGCGAGCCGCATCGCGACGGCGGTGGCCGCCTCGGACTCCACCACCAGGTCGGCGAGCACGTTGCGCATCAGCGGCTGGTCCACCAGCGGCCGGCCGAACGCGCGCCGGTGCAGGGCGTGGTGCACGGCCCGGGTGGCGCCGTAGCGCATGCCGGAGGCCGCGCCGACGGTGCAGTCCAGACGGGTCATGTTGACCATCTCGATGATGGTCGCCACCCCGCGCCCCTCCTCACCGACCAGCCAGCCGACCGCGCCGTCGTACTCCAGCTCGGCGGAGGCGTTGGACTTGTTGCCGAGCTTGTCCTTGAGCCGCATCAGCTGGAGGCGGTTACGGGCGCCGTCCGGGAGGACGCGCGGCAGCATGAAGCAGCTGAGCCCGCCCGGCGCCTGGGCGAGCGTCAGGAACAGGTCGGACATCGGCGCCGAGGTGAACCATTTGTGGCCGGTCAGCCGGTAGGTGCCGTCCGGGTGCGGGGTCGCGGTGGTGGTGTTGGTGCGGACGTCCGAGCCGCCCTGCTTCTCGGTCATCGACATGCCGGCGATCAGCCCGCGCTTGGTGCGCGGCTCGCGCAGCCCGAAGTCGTACGTGGTGGCGGCCAGCAGCGGCTCCAACTCGCCCGCCAGGGAGGGGTTGGCGCGCAGGGCCGGGACGGCGGCGTAGGTCATCGAGATCGGGCAGGTGTGGCCGGCCTCGACCTGCCCCCAGACGAAGAACTTGGCGGCCCGGGCGGAGTGGGCGCCGGGCCGCTCGTCCCGCCAGGGCGCGGCGTGCAGGCCGTGGGAGACGGCGGTGCGCATCAGCTCGTGCCAGGCCGGGTGGAACTCGACCTCGTCGACGCGGTGGCCGAAGCGGTCGTGGGTGCGCAGGACGGGCGGGTTCTCGTTGGCCAGCCGGCCCCACTCGGCGGCCTGCTCGGAGCCGGCCAGGCGGCCGAGCTCGTGCAGCTCGGCCTCGGCCCAGCCGGCGCCGGCCCGGTGCAGGGCGGCGAGCAGGGTCGGATCGGCGGCGGTGTCGTGTCCGTACGGCAGGGGCACCTGGTTGGTGACCTCATGCGTCGCTGTCATCGCGTCCTCCCAGGGCACGCAGAGTGAAGGAGACCAGGGCGGGGACCACGTCGGTGGTGCCCGCCGGCTTCGTGGGCGCGGCCGTCCGTGTGGGCGCGGCCGTTGCCTCAGGCTCGGGCGCGGCCGCGAGCGGGCCGGCCAGCGCCTCGCCGACCGCACCGACCAGCGCGGCGGCGGTCAGCACCGGGTCCTGCTCGGGGAGTTCGCCGCTCGCCACGGCGGCGGCGATCTCGGTGGCGATCACGTCCCGGAACGCCCGGCGGAACACCAGGCGCTCACTGTCCACGACCGCGTCGGCCGGCTCGACCAGCAGCGCGTACGCCAGCCGGGGCGCGCGCAGGGCGCGGGCGGCGAAGGTCTCGACGACCGCGGCGATCCGCTGCCGCGGGCCCTCCCGGAGGGCGACGGCCGCGTTGACGGCCGCCATCTCGCGGGTGACCACCCGGCGGAACAGCTGCACGGACAGCTCGGCCTTGTTGGCGAAGTGCTGGTAGAGGCTTCCGGTGGCGATCCCGGCGCGGTCCGCCACGGCGGCCATCGTGCAGCCGCCGTAGCCGCGTTCGGCGAGCAGCAGGACGGCCGCCTGCAGCACGGCCTCGCGCTGGGTGTCCAGCCGGGCTTGGACGGCGGGCGTGCGTCGGTAGGCCATAGAAGCATTGAAGCACTGATTCAGTTCTTCAGATAGGGGTCGGCCCCGCCGTATGCGCGAGGAGGCCGCCCCCGACTGGGGACGGCCTCCTCCAAGGCGTCACACGGTGTCACGGCCCGCCGGTCACAGCGGGTGGCGCTCTACAGCGGGTGGCGCTGCGACTCCAGCTTCAGGCCCTCCTCGTCGAGCGGGCCGAACGGCGGGATCTGCTGCTTCTTGCCGAGCGAGCGGGCGGCGTCCTGGTCGCCCAGGCCGGCCCACTCCAGCACCTTGGCGGTCGCCTCCGCCGACTGCGCGGCCGGCAGCTGGCCGATGTTGGAGCCGTGGTTGCCGCCCGGCACGGTGTAGACGTAGCTGTCGTCACTGCCCCGGCCCAGCTTGAACGGCTTGGCGCCCCACGGGTCGTTGCCGCCGTAGACGTAGATGATCCGCTCGGCGTCGTGCTTCACCCAGCGGTCGATGTCCCGCATCGTGTTCGGGTTGAAGGAGATCGGGATGTCCTTCGGCACGTACGACCGGGCCGAGTACAGCTCCTTGTAGTCGTAGTGCAGCACGCCCTTGAGGTGCGAGACGTCGAAGAACGGCGCACCCAGCTCGGTCGCGGCCTGGTAGTAGTACGCGGTGTACTTCGCCAGCGACTGGTCGCTGTTGCCGGTGATGCCGGACTGCGAGTCGAACCACGCGTACAGCGCGTCGTCGGTCGCGGTGGCCGCGGCCGGGACCTTGGCGCAGTCCGCCTCGGTGCTGTACTGCCAGAACGCCCAGACCACGTCGAGCACGCCCGCCTCGTACGCCCGGTCCGGCGTGCCGAGGGTGTTGAAGGTCGAGCCGGCGGCCTTGTTGTCGGCCACGTAGCGGGTCTCCAGGCGGTCGCGGCGCACCAGCAGCTCGCGCTGGGCGGCGTTCAGCGCGGCCCGGCACTCGGGGGTGCCGACGGTGCGGAAGAAGTTGGTGTAGGCCGCGTAGTCGTTGACGTCGGTGTTGTTCGGCGCCACGTACGCGATCGTGCCCGCGACGTCGTCCGGGTAGAAGCGGCGGAAGTAGGTGGAGGACATGCCGCCCTTGCTGGCGCCGGTGGAGAGCCACTCCTGCTGGTAGATCCGCTTGAGCGCGGTCACCAGCCGGTGCGAGTCGGCGGCCTGCTGGCGGATGCCGGCCTTGGACCAGTCCGCCGGCTCGGGGCGCGACGGGGTGAAGTACCGGTACTCGATGGACACCTGGTTGCCGTCCACCAGCCGGGTCGGCTCGGTGCGGGACGGGTTGGTGCCCAGCGTGTAGCCGTTGGTGTAGAAGACGGTCGGGCGGTCGTAGCCCCGGTGCAGCACGCTGAAGCGCTGCTGGAAGGTGCCCAGCCAGGGGCGGAAGTGGTCGATCGGCTGGGTGTAGGTGAGCAGGAAGTAGCGGTGGCCGGTGGTGGTCGGCTTCTCCTCGGTGATCGTCACCCCGGGGATCGCCGCCAGCCGGTCCTTGATGTCGGCATTCGGGTCGTCGGCGGGGCTCCGGCCGTGGGCGGCCCCGGCGGCGTCGGCGCCCTGGGCACCGGCGGCCAGCGCCGGGGTCGCCAGGCCGCCGAGCGCGAGCAGCGGTATCAGCAGGACGGAAACCAGCAGCCTTCGCAGCGTGGTGGTCATCAACTCTCCATTGGTCAAACGGATATGACTGCCGCCCTGTCGGGACCGACAGTGCGGCGCGGGTGGTGCGGCGGCCGCCCGGTGGACGGCCGAATGGGCCACCCGCCGTTCACGGGTGGCCCATCGGGGATCGGTGCTGGTCAGCGCGGTCGCCCCGGTTCCGTCACGTCGTGACGGTCGGGCGCGGGGCGGCGGTCAGGTCAGGTCGGGTCAGGGCCTTCGCGACGGTCGAGTCAAGGCCGTCCCGACGGTCGGGCCAGGGCCGTCCCGACGGTCGGGTCAGGGCCGGACCAGGGTGCAGCCGGGCAGGGTGAGGTCGAACCGGTTGCCGGCGGCGAAGCAGGCCGGGATGCCGTAGGTCTCCTGGGCGTAGCCGATGCCCTGGTGCACCGTCACCGAGCCGTTCTCGTCGACCTCACACGGGTTGTCGAGGGTGCAGGACTCGCCGTTCTCGTTGATCGTGTTGTTGACCGCGACCACCTGCCCGGTGTTCGCGTCCACCACCGGCGAGCCGGAGGTGCCGCCGATCACGTTGCAGCCGGAGGTGTAGCGGACCGAGTCCTTGAAGGTCCAGTCGGCCTCGTTCAACTGGTAGGCGAAGCCGTCGATCGAGCAGGAGTAGATCTTCTTCCAGTAGCCCGAGACGACCTTGATCGAGGTGCCCTGCGTGGGGTGGGCGGCGGAGATGGTCAGCGGGGCGATCCCGTACCGGGACTGGATCGAGGCGTAGCTGGTGTTCAGCTGGTAGATCGACACGTCGGTGTCGGTCATGGCGCCGTAGACCACCTTGGTCGCGCGCAGGGTGCCGAGTCCGCTGCCGCTGGAGCTGAGGAGGGTGAAGGTCCGGCTGGAGGGCTGGTTGAGGATCACCTCGCCGGGGCCGGGCATCCCGGACTCCAGGCAGTGGCCGTTGGACAGGACGAGGGCCGGGTCGCTCGCGGCCGAGCCTGGCATCCGGACCAGCGAACCGGAACAGTTGTTGAGCGCCACCGTCCCGGCGAAGTTGACGGCGCGGGGGGCCGCCTTGGTGTCGGTGACCTGGGCCTGGTCGCTCAGGGACTGGCCGTCCCGGGCCGCGACGGACACGGCGGCGGGGGCCTCCGCGGTGGCGGCCTGGGCCGGGAGGGCGCCGGCGAGGGCGGTTGCTCCGGCGACCAGGACGGTGGCGAGCATGCCTATGAGCGGCTTCTTCATGAGAGACCTCTCGGTGTGGGGGTGCACCAAAGCTGTCGCGGACATGACTCACTGTCAAGAGTCAAGACGACACCAAGAAAGCACTTCGGCCGCAATGGCTCGTTCGCGCGGTGGCGGCGGTGCGCCGACCCCTCCCTTCGCACCGCCGATCGCGTCAACCCGCCCCACGGCCCCCGTCCGCCACGTACTGTGGCGACATCGGACGGGTGACCACAGGGGGCAGGAGTGACTACCGAGTACCGCAGCGACGCGCCGTCGGAGCCCACGGGGGCGGGTGGGCGGTTGCTCGCCGTGAGCGACCTGCACATCTCCTACCAGGAGAACCGCGACCTGGTGGAGAAGCTCCGGCCCACCAGCCCCGACGACTGGCTGCTCGTCGCCGGAGACGTCGCCGAGCTCACCACCAGCATCGAGTGGGCGCTCGGGCTGCTCGCCGAACGCTTCGCCCGCGTGGTGTGGGCCCCCGGCAACCACGAGCTGTGGACCCACCCCGAGGACCCGGTGCAGCTACGCGGCGTGGCCCGCTACGACCACCTGGTCGACCTCTGCCGGAGCCTCGGCGTGCTGACCCCCGAGGACCCGTACCCGCTCTGGCAGGGCGCCGGCGGCCCGGCCCGCATCGCCCCGCTCTTCCTCCTGTACGACTACTCCTTCCGCGCGCCGGGCACGACCACCAAGGAGGAGTCCCTGGCGGCCGCCTACGAGAGCGGCATCGTCTGCGCGGACGAGCGGATGCTCCACCCGGACCCGTTCCCGGACCGCGACTCCTGGTGCCGCGAGCGCGTCCGGCTGACCGAGCAGCGGCTGGCGGCCTGCGACCCGGACGTACCGCTCGTCCTGGTCAACCACTACCCACTGGTCCGCCACCCCACCGAGATCCTCTGGTACCCCGAGTTCGCCCAGTGGTGCGGCACCGAACTGACCGCGGACTGGCACCGCCGCTTCAACACCGCGGCGATGATCTACGGCCATCTGCACATCCCCCGCAAGACCAGTTACGACGGCGTCCCGTTCGAGGAGGTCTCGCTCGGCTACCCGCGCGAGTGGCGCAAGCGCGGGCTGCCGGAGCCGCTGCTGCGCGAGGTCTTCCCGCAGGCGTAGGTGCGCGCCGCCCCGCCGCCCGACCGTCCGGCGGCGGGGCAGATCTCCGACGGATCAGGCCCCCTGCGCCTGCTCCCCCGCCTCCTCCCCTGCCTTCTCCTGCGCCTTCTCCTGCGCCTCCTCGAAGGTCGCCGACGCCTCCGGCCGGGCGAGCGTGACCACCAGGTCGCCGTCGCTCACCTCCGCGATCAGCGTGTCGCCCTCCTGCACCGTGCCGTCCAGCAGCAGGTTGGACACCCGGTTGTCCAGCTCCGACTGGATCGTCCGGCGCAACGGCCGGGCCCCGAACTCCGGCTGGTACCCGCGGTTGACCAGCCACTCCTTGGCCGCCTCGGTGACCTCCAACCGCACGTCCTGCGCCTTGAGCCGGCGCCGGCTGCGCTCCAGCAGCAGGTCGACCACCGACAGCAGGTCCTTCCGGGTGAGCGCGTGGAAGACGATCACCTCGTCGATCCGGTTCAGGAACTCCGGCCGGAACTGCTGGCGCAGGTCGCGCATCAGGTCGTCGCGGATCTCGTCCACGTTCCCGGCGTGGTCGAGGATGCGCTGCGAGCCGATGTTGCTGGTCATGATCACCACGGTGTTGCGGAAGTCGACCGTCCGCCCCTGGGCGTCGGTCAGCCGCCCGTCGTCCAGCACCTGGAGCAGCAGGTTGAAGACGTCCGGGTGCGCCTTCTCCACCTCGTCGAAGAGCAGCACGCTGTACGGCTTGCGGCGGACGGCCTCGGTCAGCTGCCCGGCCTCGTCGTAGCCGACGTACCCGGGCGGGGAGCCGACCAGTCGGGAGACGGTGTGCTTCTCCTGGAACTCGCTCATGTCGAAGCGGATCATCCGGTCCGGGTCGCCGAACAGCAGCGCCGCCAGTGCCTTCGCCAGCTCGGTCTTGCCCACGCCGGTCGGCCCGAGGAAGAGGAAGGAGCCGGTCGGCCGGTCCGGGTCGCCCATCCCGGCCCGGCCGCGGCGCACCGCCTGGGCGACCGCGGTGACCGCCTCGTCCTGGCCGATCACCTTCTCGTGCAGGTGCTCCTCCAGCTTGAGCAGCCGCTCCCGCTCGGTCGCGTTCAACTCCGCGACCGGGATGCCGGTCCGGGACGACAGCACCTGCGCGATGTCGTCGGCGGTCACGTCGACGACCTCCTCGCGGGACTCGGCGACGGCCGCCAGCTCGTCCTCGGTCTGCCGCAGCTCGGCCTTCAGGTTGGCCGCCCGCACGAACTCCTCGTCCGCGACGGCCTCGTCCAACTCCCGCTTCAGCTTGGTGATCCGGTCCTGCACCCCGGTCGCCTCGGTCGAGCCGCTCAGGCTGCGCAGCCGCACCCGGGCGCCGGCCTGGTCCAGCAGGTCGATCGCCTTGTCCGGCAGGAAGCGGTCGCTGACGTACCGGTCGGACAGCGTCGCCGCCGCGTCCAGCGCCTCGTCGGTGAACCGCACCTGGTGGTGCGCCTCGTACGCGTCCCGCAGCCCCCGCAGGATCTCGACCGTCTCCTCGACGCTCGGCTCGGGCACCAGCACCGGCTGGAAGCGGCGCTCCAGCGCGGCGTCCTTCTCCACGTGCTTGCGGTACTCGTCCAGCGTCGTCGCGCCGACCACGCTCAGTTCGCCGCGTGCCAGCGCCGGCTTGAGGATGTTGCCGGCGTCCATCGACCCCTCGCCGCCGGAACCCGCGCCGACCACGGTGTGCAGCTCGTCCAGGAACAGGATCACGCTCTTCTCGGCCGCCGTGACCTCGTCGATCACCTTCTTCAGCCGCTCCTCGAACTCGCCCCGGTACTTGGAGCCGGCCACCAGGGCGGTCAGGTCGAGGGTGACGACCCGCTTGTCCCGCAGGCTCTGCGGCACGTCCCCGGAGACGATCCGCTGCGCCAGCCCCTCCACGATCGCGGTCTTGCCGACACCCGGCTCGCCGATCAGCACCGGGTTGTTCTTGGTCCGGCGGGAGAGGATCTCGACGGTCTGCTCGATCTCCTCGGCCCGCCCGACCACCGGGTCCAGCCGGCCCGAGCGCGCCGCCTCGGTGAGGTCCAGCCCGTACTCGTCCAGCGTCGGCGTCTCGCTCGGGTGCGCGCCCGTGCTGCTGCGCTCCCCGCCGACGCCGCGCCCCTCCAGCACCGTCTTCAGCGCCTCCTGCGAGGGCGCCGCGTTGCGCAGCGCCGTCCCCGCCCCGGACCGCTCCTGGTCCAGCAGCGCGCCGAGGATGTGCTCCGGCCCGATGTACGAGGCCCCGGCCGCCTGCGAACGGGCGTGCGCCGCCAGCAGCGCACGCTTGGCCGACGGCGTCAGCGCGGGCTGCCCGCCGTCCACCGCCGCCCCGTCCCCGGACGGCAGCGACCGCTCCAGGTCACCGGCCAACTGGTCCGGGTCGATCCCCGCCCGCTCCAGCATCCGGCGCGACGGCTCCACCCGGGTGGCCGCCCAGGCCAGGTGCCCGGTGTCGAGGTCGCTGGTCCCGTCCTCGCCGGCCCGGTGCGCGGCCAGCCCCAGCAGCTCCTGCGAGGACTCGCTCAGCAACCGCCCGATCGGCACCCGCTGCACGGCGGGCGGGGAGGCCATCGGACTCATCCCGAAGAAGCGGCTGAGTAGATCGGAGAACGGATCGCTCGATCCGAACGGGGGCATGGTCACGGAGGATCACCTCTCCCAAGCGGTGTGCAGCCACCCAAACACAGCCCGCCCCACCCCGCCTCCCGAGCCCCGGCCCCTCCCGCCCCCTGACGGCACCCCCCAACTCCCCCGCCCCGTCGGCCGCGCCGACGGAGCGGCCCGGGAAACGACGGAGGGCCGGGCCCCCGAGACGGGAGACCCCGGGGCGGCCCACCCGACGGGCGGGGGGGGGGGCGGGTGGGGACCCCCGACAAAAAGCTTTTTAGGGTTGC
>NZ_JBFBFU010000042.1:0-59747 GCF_040684355.1 Kitasatospora sp. NPDC091276
GCCTCACCCTGGGCGTGCTGCCCCTGCCCGACCCGGCGCACCGGCTGGCCTGGCTCGCCGGCCGACTTCCTGCGCGAGGCGGGGTGGGTGGGCGGCGCGTGAGGGTGGGGATCAGTAGACCGGTCTGCATATTTTCCTGCGGGCGGTGCGCGGGCGGTGCGCGGGCGGGGCCTGGTCAGTGGGTGTGGTGGTAGGTGGCGAGGGTGGTGAAGGCGGCCTTGGGGTCCCAGGGGAGGTCGGGGTAGGTGGTCCCGGGGCGGTCCTCGTAGACCTTGACGATGCCGTAGCTGGCGAGGTCGAGGTCGTCGCGGGGGTCGGCGTCGGGGCGGTGCACGTGGTCGTAGAGGGCGAAGGTGAAGACGAAGGTGGCGTCGATGCCGCCGGCGTCGAAGGCCTCCAGCAGTTCGCGCAGGTAGGCGGCCTGGCCGGCCTCGTCGCGCTCGTACGCGGCTTTCAGGCGGACGGGGCCCTCGGCGTCGTACTCGACGATGTCCAGGCCGAGCGCGCCCCGGTTGCCCGCGCCGCGGTAGCCGGCGGAGCCGAACTCGGTGATGGCGACGGGTTTTCCCTGCGCGGCCAGGTCGTGGACGCCGTCGGCGAACCGGTCGGCGGTCTCGGCGGAGCGGTAGAGGTCGAGGGAGACGAGGTCGAAGGGCGTCCAGTCGACGCGCTCCAGCGGTACGGCGGCGTAGGTGACGCGTCCGCCGAAGTGTTCGCGGACGGTGGCCACGGCCTGGTCGAGGAACGTGTTGACCCGGCCGCTGACCGGTCCGAGGTGTTCGCGGACGAGCTCGGGTCGGCCGAGCAGGGCGATGCGTTCGTCCGTGGTGTCGCCGGGCAGGAACCCCGGGTTCATCAGGCTGAGTTCGGCCCCGGTGACGAACACCACCTCGGCCCTGCGCCGCCGCAGCCGTTCCGCGCGCTCGGCACAGTCGGCGAACAGGGCCAGCAGTTCGTCGGTGGCGAGTTCCAGCGGGTACGGGGAGTACCAGACCTCCAGTCCGAGGTCGGCGGCGAGTCCGGCGGCGAGTTCGATCCGGTCGGGGTCGCCGCCCATGATGCGGACCGCGTTGCAGTGCAGGTCGTCGCGGATGATGCGCAGTTCGCGTTCGACCTCCTTCGGGTCGAACCGGCTGCGGGAGTACGACCCGTTCCTGACGAATCCGGTGTCGTAGCTGATGCCTTTGGCGCGCACGGTGTCCTGCCTTCCTGGGGGTGGGGCGGGGAGCAGGCAAATACGGTACGGCCAGTACCCTAGTTGGCGCGGGCCGGAGAGGACAAGAAGGATGGGAGGGTAGGGGGCGGTATCGACGGCGGTACCGGCGACGGGGCCGGACTGGATCGGACGGGACGAGGGCCATGGCCGGGCAGACGCGGCGGCGCGGGGCGGCGCTGGAGGAGGCGATCCTCCGGGCGGCGGTGGCGGAGCTCACCGAGTCCGGATTCGCCGGGCTGACCATGGACAAGGTCGCCGCCCGCGCCGGCACCAACAAGAACGCCCTCTACCGCCGTTGGCCCAACCGCCTGGCCCTCGGCATCGCCGCCTACAAGCAGCTGGCCACCGCCGCCGTGCCCCCCGACACCGGTGAACTACGTGGGGACGCCCTGGAGTTGCTCCGCCAGGCGAACCGGCACTGGAGCTCCCCGCTCGGCGCGATCCTGCGCGAACTCCTGGCCGCCGCCGGTGGCGCGGCGGAGTTCCTGGCGCAGCTCCAGGACCAGTCCGGCGAGGCCGCGGCCGCCCCCTGGCTCACCGTCCTGGGGCGCGCGGTCGCCCGCGGCGAAGCGGCCCCCGAGGCGCTCCACCCCAGGGTCGCCACGGTGGCGGTGGTGCTGCTGCGCAACGAGTTCGTGGTGCGGGGCGTGCCGACCGCGCCCGACGACGTCCTGGTCGAGATCGTGGACGAGGTCTACCTGCCGCTGATCCGGCGCCGCGGGCCGTCGGACGTCTGAACGGACACGGCCCTGGAGCGGCGCCCAGCGGGACTCGTCGGTCGGGCTGAGGGCGGGCCGAGGGCGGGTCGAGGGCGGGCCGAGGGCGGGCGCGGGCCTCCGGGTTCAGGAACCGCCGAGGTGGCGGGCCTCCAGGTACACCGTCCGCTCGGTCTGCCCCCGGGTCGGCGAGGAAGCGGTCCAGGCAGTCCTTCGGTGCCCGAAAGCTCAGGTTCAGGACCTCCCCGGGGTGCTTCGTCGATCCGTGGAACCCGACGCCCTGAAGGTCGCGCGCGGGCAGGTCCAGCCCGAACGCCTTCGTCACCTTTTCGAGGGTCCGCCCCTCCGGGCTGCCCGGGTACGCCCTCGGGTCCGTGTCCGGCAGGATCCGCCTAGCGGGGCCTAACTGTTCCCGGCGACCAGGGAGTTGGTGAGCCGGTCGGCGACGGTGGCGTCGAGGGGGGCGTGGCCGAGGAGGAAGCGGTACCAGAAGACGCCGTAGACCTGGTCGACGATCAGGTCGAGGTCGGTGTCGTCGGCGAGTTCGCCGCGTTCGCGGCCGCGGGCGAGGAGGTCGCGCAGGGCGGTGCGGCGGGTGGCGGTGAAGGTCTGCATGAGGTCGGCGAGGTGGGGGTCGCGGGCGGCTTCGCGGACGAGGGTGCGCAGGGCGGGGGCGGTGGTGTCGCGCTGGGAGCCGTCGAAGGTGGTGGCGATGAAGGCGTGGAGGTCGGTGCGCAGGGTGCCGGTGTCGGGGCCGGGGACGTCCTGGTCGGCCCGGTCGGTGAGGGCGTCGAGCAGGACGGCACCCTTGGAGGGCCACCAGCGGTAGACGGTCTGCTTGCCGACGCCGGCGCTGCGGGCGATGGCGTCGATGGTGACGGGGGTGCCGTCGGACTCGGCGAGCAGGTGCAGGGCCGCGTCGAGGATCGCCTGGTGGGCGGCCTCGTTGCGGCGGCGTCCGGTGTGCGGGCGGGCTTCGGTCATCGTGTTCCCTTTCCTCTTCCCCCGCTTGACAAGACTATCAGTCTCGATAACATTATTGACGGAACTAGCGGTCTCGACAATATGAAGGACACGCCACCATGAGCACCACGTCAAACCTCTTCACCGGACAGCGCGTCGTCGTGATGGGCGGCAGCTCGGGCATCGGCGAGGCCGCGGCCACCGCCTTCGCCGCGGACGGCGCCGAGGTCGTGATCACCGGCCGCGGCCGGGACCGGCTGGACGCCGCCGTCGCCCGGATCGGCGGCAGGACCACCGGCCACCAGCTGGACGCGGCCGACCCCGAGGCCGTCGCGGCCTTCTTCGCCCAGTCCGGCACCGTCGACCACCTGGTCGTCGCGGTCAGCGGCGCGGCCGGCAGCGGTCCGTTCGCCCAGCTCGACCTGGCCGACCTCGCCACCGGGTTCGACGCCAAGTTCTGGCCGCAGGTCCGCGTCCTCCAGGCGGCGCTGCCGCACCTGCGGTCGGACGGATCCGTCACGCTGATCACCGCCGCCTCCGCCCGCGCCGCGTTCCCCGGCACCGCCGGACTCGCCGCCATCAACGGCGCGCTGGAGGCGATGGTCCCGCCGCTGGCCGTCGAACTCGCCCCGCTGCGGATCAACGCCGTCTCGCCCGGCGTCATCGACACCCCGTGGTGGGACCGCGTCCCGGCCGAGCAGCGGACGGCGCTGTTCGACGGCCTCGCCGCCACCACCCCGGTCGGCCGCGTCGGCCGGGCCGAGGACGTCGCGCAGGCGATCCACCTGCTGGCCGCCAACACCTTCGTGACGGGCGTGGTGTTCGACTGCACGGGCGGGGCCAACCTGCCCACCGGGCGCTGAACGAACCGTCGGCCGACCGGGCCCGGCCCGCAGCCGGCTCCGGGCCGGGCACTGCTGCGGGCCGGAGCCGGCTACGGGCCGGGGGTTGTCACAGCTCAGCCGTACGGTTCGGTCATGAGCGTTCCCGACCTGATCCCCATCCGGTACGAGCCCGACTACCGCACCCGCACCATCGGCCGGTGCGAGGGCGGCCAGTTCCTCGCCTCCGTCACGGCGGCCTTCCCGGAGGTCGGGACCGACGTCGGGAACTGGCAGGCGCAGAAGCGCTGGTTCGCGGTGCTCCACCGCTTCGACGACGCCGGCCGGCACCTCGACTCGCGCATCCACTCGACCGGCACGACGGCGGACGGCGAGAAGGCGGCCGTCGAGGCCGCCCGCGCACTCCTCGCCGACTGGCTCGACGCCCTCCCCGGTCGCGCGTACGGGGACATCGCCATCGCGCCGTTCGCCGTCCGGGTCGAGGGGTCCCTGTTCGGGCTGGTCATCGAGACGGACGAGGAGGACGAGACGGACGGGGAGGAGGAAGAAGAGGGCGAGGACGGCGAGGGCGGGGTCTGGGCCGAGCTCTACCCCGACGGCCTCGGCTTCCACGCCCCGTGGGACGGCTGCTACGACACCTGAGCCGCGGCCACCGTCACCGCTTCGCCTCCTGGCGGCCCTTGAGGAACGCCCTCGGCACCGGGCCGACCCCTGCCGAGGCGGGGGTCGGCCCGGGTGGCGCGGTCAGCCCGCGTACTGGGCGAAGATCTTCGCGAACTCGTACGGCTGCTGCGCGATGTTGGTGCACTTGGAGAGCGAGCCGCCGGTGCAGGCGTTGGCGTCGCGGGTGGCGTCCCAGAAGGCCAGCAGGCCGAGGTGGTTCTGCCGGGCGAAGGTCACCAACTGCTGGGCGGCGGCCTGGTTGTAGATCTGGTGGTCGTCGTTCTCGCCGATCATCGGGGTGACGCCGACCATGGCCCACAGCTGGGCGTCGGTCTTCGCCGGGTAGAGCGCCTTGAGCTGGCCGAACAGGGCTTGGGCGGCCTGCACGGCGGCGTTGCCGTAGTCGGTGCCGGTCCGGTAGTAGTCCATCGCCATGATGTTCACCAGGTCGACGGCGACCCCGGCGTCGCGGGCGGACTTGACGATGGCGACGCCTTCGGCGGTCAGGCCCTCGGGCAGGACGGGCAGGGTGAAGGAGACCTTGAGGCCGGGGTGGGCCTGCTGGAGCTTGGCGAGCGCGGCGGAGCGGCGGTCGTTGGAGGCGGTGTCGGCGATGGCCGCGCCCTCGATGTCGAAGTCGACGTAGCGCAGGTTGTAGGCGTTGACCACGGCGTCGTACTCGGCGAACAGCGAGTCCACGGTGGTGCAGGCGGCGGCGAGTTCGGTGCCGCTGGCGCCGCCGAAGGAGAGCTTGACGTCGCCGCCGGCCGCGCGCAGCGCGTCGATCTGGTCCTTGGCCCAGCCGGTGCGCGGGTCGTAGGCGTTGAACCAGCTGGCCTTGCAGCCGACGCCGGTGACGAAGCCCATGGTGTAGGCCTTGAGGTTGCCGGACTTGGCCATGTCGGGCATGGACGGGGTGGGCCAGGCGCCCATGTCGATGTAGGGCGCGACGGGGACGGCGACGTTCGGCGGCGGGGTGCTCGGGCCGCCGGTGGGCGTGCCGGTGGGGCCGCCGGTCGGGGTGCCCGAAGTGGGCGGCGGGGTGGTGGGGTTGCCGCCGCCGGGGCCGGTGAGCGTGATGTCGTCGGCGAGGTAGGCGCCCTGCCCGTACCAGCCGTGCAGGTAGACGGTGACGCTGGTGGTGGCCGGGCCGGTGGTGAAACTGGTGGACAGCTGCTGCCAGTTGGCGCCGCCCGGCGTCCAGATGGCCGGGTCGGTGACGCCGCTGCCGGTGGCGCCCAGGTAGACGTACTGGCCCTGCACCCAGGCGCTGAGGTTGTACGTGGTGTTGGGCTGGACGGTGACGGTCTGGCCGCACTGTGCGGTGTCGCTCGCGCCGACCGCCCCCTTCAGTGCGTAGCTGCCGCTGTGCGCACCGGAGTTGACGACGCTGCCGGTCCCGCCGGAACAGCTCCACGGGCTGAGCGTGCCGCTCTCCAGACCGGGGTTGGCCAGCAGGTTGCCGTCGGCGGCGCCGGCGTTCCCGGCGAGCGTGGCGAGGCCGCCGGCGGCGAGCGCGGTGGCGGCGGCGAGGCTCAGCAGCTTGGTGCGACCGGCGGGGCGGCGGTGCGTGGGGGCGGGCTGGGGCGCGCTGGGCATGGGGGTGCCTCTCGGGACGTGGGGCCGCCCGCGCCGCGAAGGGGGATACGCGGGGCGGGCGGCAGCATGGGGGGCTGGTCCGGTGCGGGGGAGGAGCGCGGTGCTGAGCATCAAACTGGACTAGACCAGCTGTGCACGTCAAGCACTTCCGGGGCATCGGAAGCCCGCTGTGGGAAGGTTTTAGGAACGGTTTAAGGCTCCGGGATCCCGCTCCTGGAACACCGATCCGCGCCCTCGGACGGCACCCCTGTCGACCTCCGGCGCCCTGGCAGGAGGATTTTCGGCTCCCGGCAGGAGGCGGCCGCGAAAGCGACGGCGGTGAAGGCCGGGCCCCGGAGTCGACCCGACGAACGCCGTCCCGCCCACGATTCCGTTGCCGCTGATGGCACTTGCCGTGATGGCGCCCGCGCCGATGGTCCGGGTCAGCGAACCCTGAGCGTCCCATTCGGCTTCGGCGTAGCTCTTCCGGTAACTGACCCTGTCAGGGCTCGCCGTGCGGGGTGAAGCACTTTAAGCGAGGGGGAAACAACGGTCGGCAAGGAGGAGAAGGCCCGCCCGCTGGTCTCGAACCGGCGGGCGGGCTGGCGGTTCAGCGGATCACCCGCAGCACGGCTTGCACTCCTTGACCTGGACGTCGTCCACGACCGGGCCGGCCGCGCCCGCGTTGGTGCTGGCGAAGGTCAGCGTGGTGGAGGCGTTCCGCGCGACGAAGCTGAACTGGCGCCCCACGTAACCCATGTTGGTCGGCGTCTTGCCGGTGATGTCGAAGGAGAAGTCCTGGAAGTCCTGGCCGTCGACGAGCACCCGGCCGGTCTTCACGGTCGGTGCGGCCGACGTGTTGCCGGCCAGCGCGTACGTCACGGAGTAGGTGGCGCCCGGGACGGTGGTGAAGGACTGGGCGACGGCGCCGGTGGTGGCGCCGTTGAGGTCCACCGACTGGTCGCCCTCGGCGGCCTGCCAGAACCCGGCGCCGATCAGGTCGACGCTGCCGGTGGTGACCGTCCACGGGCCGATGGTCTGTCCGGCGCCGAACTCGGCGAAGCTGTTCGCCGGGGCCTTGGGCGACTCGAAGCTTCCGTCGTCGAAGCGGCTGAGGGCGCGGTGGCCGCCGGCGGCCTGCGCCGGGACGGTCACGGCGGTGGCGGCGGCCACGATCACGGCGACGGCGGCGAGGCGGGTGCGCGAGAACGTCATGGGTTCCTCCCCAACGGGATACGACTGGATGAGCCGATGATCGGCTGTGCCCAGAGGGTCCGCCGTCGCCGTGAGCCCTGCCAAGACCGGGCGGATGGCGCCCGGTGGTGCGGAGGTTCCGCAGACGGGCTCCCGCGCGCCGGTTTGACGGGTGATCACCTGGTGTCGGCCGGGCGGCCGGCCTGCGCCCGCACGGCGGCGGGCCGTGGTGCGAACGCACGGTTCGGATGGTCGTGTCCGCGCGCATGGTGGTGAGGTCCGTCGCACGCGCTCCGCCTGCGCCTCGGGCGCATCCCACCCCCGGGTGAGCCGAGGGCCGCTCATACGATCAACGGCCCCTCTGGCGGTCGGCGGATCGGAAGTGGATCCGAGGCGGATCCGAGGCGGATCCGAGGCGCGTCCGGACGGGCTTGACCTTGAGTGCACTCCAAGGTGAAAGCTGGACGCGTTGATCCACCGCAGCACCCCGCGAGCGGCCAAGCACACCACCACGATCGGAGCACCGTCATGCGCAACGCCACGTTCGGTACCAACGGCCCGGAGACCGGCGTCATCGGCCTCGGCTGCATGGGGATGACCTGGGCCTACGACGTGCGGAACCGGGACGACGAGAACTCCGTCCGGGTGATCCGGCAGGCGCTGGACCTCGGTGTCACCCTGATCGACACCGCCGACATGTACGGCCCCTACACCAACGAGGAGGTGGTCGGCGCCGCGCTGGCCGGCCCGTACCGGGAACGCGCCTTCCTCGCCACCAAGGTCGGCATCGTCCCGGGCGGGTCCGGCCAGTCGGCCCGCGACGGCAGCCCCGAGCACGTGCGCCGCTCGATCGACGACAGCCTGCGCCGCCTCGGCACCGACCACGTCGACCTCTACCAGCTGCACCGGGTCGACCCGGCCGTCCCGATCGAGGAGACCTGGGGCGCCCTCGCCGAGACCGTCGCGGCCGGCAAGGCCCGCCGGATCGGGCTCTCCGAGGTGACCGTCGAGGAGATCAAGCGGGCCCAGTCGGTGCACCCGGTGGCGTCCGTGCAGTCCGAGCTCTCGCTCTGGACCCGGGACGTGCTGGCCGAGGTGCTGCCGTACACCGAGGAGCAGGGCATCGCCTTCCTGCCGTTCTCGCCGCTCGGCCGGGGCTTCCTGACCGGCAGCATCGCCTCCTTCGACGAACTGCCCGCCGACGACTTCCGCCGCCGGCTGCCGCGCTTCCAGCAGGACGCGCTGAAGGAGAACCTGGCACTGGTCGGCAGGGTCAAGGAGGTCGCCGAGCGGATCGGCGCGACGCCCGCGCAGGTCGCGCTGGCCTGGGTGCTGGCGCAGGGCCGGTACGTCTTCCCGATCCCGGGTACCAAGACGCCGCGCTACCTGGTGGACAACGCGGGCGCGGCCGAGGTCGTGCTCTCGGCTGCGGACCTGGCCGACCTGGACGCGCTGCCGACTCCGACCGGCGAGCGGTACTGAGCGGCCAGCGGTACTCAACGGCGAGGGGTGCTGAGCGGCGAGCGGTGCCGAGCGGCACGGGCCGCCCGGGTCGCCGGCCCCGCCTCGGAACGCCGTCAGGCCTCCCGGATCCAGATCAGCTGCCGCCCGGTCTCGGCGGGAGCCCGGACGGCGGCCTCGGCGACCCGGTCGAGCCGGTAGCCGAGCTTGCGCGGGACGGCCGCGCTGGCGCCGTTCGCCTCGTCGCAGTGGATCTCCACCCGCGCGATGCCGGGCAGCGCCAGGGCGGCCTCGGTCAGCGCCCCGGCCGTGGTGGTGGCGATGCCGCGGCCGGCGTGCCGGGCGGCGACCCAGTAGCCGATCTCCAGTGCGCCGGGGCCGATCCGGCCGTGCAGGCCGAGGGCGCCGACCACGCCGCCGGGTTCGGCGTCCAGGCCGACCAGGTACATGAAGTCGGTGCCGGCCTCCCAGGCGAGGGAACCGGCCCGGGCCAGCTCGGCGGTCTGCGCCCGGGTGGGGGGCTCGGCCGCCCACTCCATCCAGGGCCGCAGGTGGTCCAGGTTGGCGCGGACGGCCTTGTTGAGCGCCACCGCGTGCGTGCTGCGGCGGCGCAGCAGCGAGATCCCGCCGGGCAGCCGCAGTTCCTCGGGCGGCCGCCCGGCGGTGACGGCGGTGGGAGCGGGCACGTGGAGCGGGGCGGGCGGGTACTTGCAGGACCGTGACTGCGGGTGGCTCATGGCCGCGATTATGTCCTTGGCCGGGACCTGTCACCAATGAATTCCAGACGGCCTCCCACCAGGCCTCTCACCGGTCCCCGCCACACCCCGGCGCGCCCGGCCGCACCCCCGGCGCACCGGGGCGCGCACACGCCCGGCGGTCAGAGCCGGATCAGCACCTCGTCCAGCTCCTTGCGCCGCAGATCCGGCACCCGCGCCCCCTCGGCCGGGTAGCCGACCGGGATGACGTACGCGGCGCGCTCCTCCAGCGGGCGCTCGCAGACCTCGTTGAGGAACTTCATCGGGCTCGGCGTGTGGGTCAGCGTCGCCAGCCCGGCCTGGTGCAGCGAGGCCAGCAGCAGTCCGACCGCGATCCCCACCGACTCCTTGGTGTAGTAAGGCCGCGGCGAATCGGGCCCCTTGTGCACTTCGAACACCACGATCACCGCCGGCGCGTCCTCCAGGAACGGCTTGCGCCAGTCGGTGCCGATCGGCGCCAGCGCGGCCAGCCACTCCTCCGACGCCCGGTGCGCGTAGAACTCGCGCTCCTCGGCCTCGGCGGCCTCGCGCAGCCGCCGCTTGCGCTCCGGGTCGGTGATCACCACGAACCGCCAGGGCTGGATGTGCGCACCGCTGGGCGCGGTGTTGGCGGTCCGGATCGCCCACTCGACGACCCCGTCCGGGATCGGGCGGGTCGCGTAGTCGCGGACGGTCCGGCGCTGCGCCATCACGTCGTGGAAGGACCTGCTGCGGGCCTCGGCCTCGTGGGCCGGCACCGTCATCGGGGTGAGGGGGACGGTCGGGTGGGGCGTCCCTGCCACTGCACTGTCAACCATGGCCGACAGCACAGCACATGACGGCCGTGCCGGGAAGAGGTCGAGACCAATCCGCAGATCAGGTCCATCCGGCGGGTCCATCCGGCAGGGCCGCCCGGCGGGGCCGCCCTGCCGGATGGGACTACAGCTCGTGCACCCGCCCGTCCCGGACCTCGATCCGCCGGTTCACCGTGACGGTGTCCAGCATCCGCCGGTCGTGGGTGACCAGCAGCAGGGTCCCGGTGTACGAGCCGAGCGCCGCCTCCAACTGCTCGATCGCGGGCAGGTCCAGGTGGTTGGTGGGCTCGTCCAGCACCAGCAGGTTGACCCCGCGCGCCTGGAGCAGCGCCAGCGCGGCCCTGGTGCGCTCGCCGGGGGAGAGGGTGCCGGCCGGGCGCTTCACGTGCACCGCCTTGAGGCCGAACTTGGCCAGCAGGGTGCGCACCTCCTCCGGCGTGAGCTCCGGGACGGCGGCGGCGAAGGCGTCCGCCAGCGGCTCGCCGCCGAGGAACAGCCCGCGCGCCTGGTCCACCTCGCCGACCACCACGCCGGAGCCCAACGAGGCGCTGCCGCCGTCGAGTTCGAGCCGGCCGAGCAGGGCGGCCAGCAGCGTCGACTTGCCCGCGCCGTTGGCGCCGGTGATGGCGACCCGGTCCGCCCAGTCGATCTGGAGGTCCACCGGGCCGAAGGCGAAGTCGCCGCGGCGGGCGACGGCCGCGCGCAGGGTGGCGACCACCGAGCCGGAGCGCGGGGCGGTGGCGATCTCCATCCGCAGCTCCCACTCCTTGCGCGGCTCCTCGACCACGTCCAGCCGCTCGATCATCCGCTGGGTCTGCCGGGCCTTGGAGGCCTGCTTCTCGGTCGACTCGGCGCGCTGCGCCTTTCCGATCTTGTCGTTGTCGGAGGACTTGCGGCGGGCGTTGCGCACGCCGTGCTCCATCCAGCCGCGCTGCATCCGGGCCCGGGCCTCCAGCCCGGCCTTGGTGTCGGCGTACTCGTCGTACTCCTCGCGGGCGTGCCGGCGGGCCACCGCGCGCTCCTCCAGGTACGCCTCGTAGCCGCCGCCGTACAGGTTGACCTGCTGCTGGTGCAGGTCCAGCTCCAGCACCTTGGTGACGGTGCGGGCCAGGAACTCGCGGTCGTGGCTGATCAGCACGGTGCCCGCGCGCAGGCCCTTGACGAAGGCCTCCAGCCGCTCCAGGCCGTCGAGGTCGAGGTCGTTGGTGGGCTCGTCCAGCAGGAAGACGTCGTAGCGGGAGAGCAGCAGCGAGGCGAGGCCGGCCCGGGCGGCCTGGCCGCCGGACAGCGCCGTCATCGGCAGGTCGAGCGAGACCTTCAGGCCGAGCGAGTCGGCGACCTCCTCGGCGCGCTCCTCCAGGTCGGCGCCGCCCAGCTCCAGCCAGCGGTCCAGGCTCGCCGCGTACGCGTCGTCGGCGCCCGGGCGGCCCTCGACCAGGTCCTCGGTGGCCTCGTCCAGCGCGGTCTGTGCGGCCGCCACGCCGGTGCGGCGGGCCAGGAAGTCGCGCACCGACTCGCCCTCGCGCCGCTCCGGCTCCTGCGGCAGGTGGCCGATGTTGGCGCTCGCCGGGCTGAGCCGCAGCGAACCGCCCTCGGGGGTGTCCAGCCCGGCCAGCAGCCGCAGCAGCGTCGACTTGCCGGCGCCGTTCACGCCGACCAGGCCGATCACGTCACCGGGGGCGACGACCAGGTCCAGGCCGGAGAAGAGGGTGCGTTCGCCGTGACCGGCGGCGAGGTCCTTGACTACGAGTGTGGCGCTCATGATGAGCCCGATTGTAGGAGGAGCGGGCCGGGTGGCGGAAAAGCCCGGGGCCGCGGCGCGGCTGCCGCGACCCCGGGGACCGGCCGCGCGGGCCGGTCAGGAGGTCACTTGGACTTCTTCGAGAAGTAGTCGAACATCCGGGCCGCCACGTCGTCCAGGTACGGGCCGGCCTCCCAGGTGCTGGCGCCGTTGCCGATCGAGGTGTCGCTGACCAGGGCCGGCTTGCCGTCCTTGGCGGCGACCCAGCCGCCGCCGCTGCTGCCGCCGGTCATGTTGCAGCCGATCATCAGCATCGCCGGGCGGCTCGGGTCGCCGGTCTTCTTCACCGGCTTCCCGCTGTCGCAGTGGTCCAGCTCGACGCCGTCGAACGGCTTGCCGGCCGGGTAGCCGTAGGCGCTGACGCTGCTGAGCTGCTCACGCGGGGCGTTGAACCAGATCGGCACGGAGCCGCCGACGGTCTCCTCCAGCGACTTGCCGTCGCCGCTCGGGTTGGCGACCTTGATGATCCCGAAGTCGTACTGGCTCCACGGGCCGCCGTGCTCCGGGTCGGCCTCGGCCGACCACTGCGGCGAGACCATGCCGGCGGTCGCGCCCCACTCGCCGTACGGCTCGGCGTCGGTCTCGTTGGCCTGCTTGCCGCCGCTCAGCAGGCCGTTGCTGTTGTAGGCCGGGGCGAAGGAGATGTTGGTGTAGTACGTGCCGCCCTTGCCGCCGTTCAGGCAGTGGCTGGCGGTCCAGACCAGGTTGCTCTTGCCGGGGTTGGCCGGGTCGGAGACGACGGTGCCGGAGCACACGTAGTCCTCGTTCCCGTCCTTGAAGAAGAGCTTGCCGTTGACGTGCAGGTTCTTCGCGAACGGGTGCTGGGTCGGCTTGGCCTCGATGACGGTGGGCAGCGCGTCGCCGGTGCTCGGGGGCTGGGCGGTGGTGGGCTGCGCCGGGGCCGGGGCGGCCGGCTTCGAGGTCGGCTGGGCCGGGGCCGCGCCGGTCGGCTGGGCGGGCGGCTGCGCCGGGTCGGGCTGCGGCTGCGGCATCGGCTTGGGCTTGGCGTTCAGGATCCGCTGCAGGGTCCAGTAGCCCTTGACCGCCGGAGTGATCACGTTCTGCTGGGCCCACTTGTCCCAGTCCTCGAACTTCCAGGTCTTCAGCTCTTCGGCGGTCGGCAGCTTGATCGGCGCCGCGCCCGGCTTGCCGGTGGCGCCGGCCGCGACCGTCGGAGCCGTGGTCCGGGCCGTGACCGGGTCGCTGTTGTCCGGGCCGCACGCGGTCGCGGCCAGCACGGTCAGCGCGGCGACGGAGGCGCCCAGGACGGCACGGTTCGGCCGGTACATCGGTGACATGAGTTCAAATCCCCCTGTGAATAACCGCCACGCGACCCCTTCCTCGGGTACGGCTCCGGGGAGCCGCAGGCGTGGCAGGGGAGGAGTCTGCCATGCGGATAAAGGCCTCTTACGCACGCCCCCGGACTGGGGCGGGGCCGTCACCGGATCGGCACCGGACCGGCACCCGCCCTCCTCCGGGCGCCCGGAATCCGGTCGGGCGAGCCGCTTCCCGACGCGTGTCCAGGGGTGCTTTCCGGCGCGCCGAAATTCGGTTGCCCGGGTCCGGCGCCGTGCGTAGCGTGGACGGAGTCACCCGCCAGACAAGGAGAAGGCCGTTGCTCTACTGAGGTCCCGAGACACCGCCCCCGCCGCGCAGGCCCTTCGCCGCGCGGTGTGCGAGTGTGCGACCTCAGTCACGGCCCCGTGGCGAGCCCGATCCGGCTGATCCGGATCCGCCCCGCCCTCCCCCGGCCGTACCGGCCCGCACCCGCGGTGTCTCCCCGTGTTGCTCATCGTTCCCTTCGGCAACCACCCGGGAGGCCTTCCATGGCACAACCCACCACCGCCGTCCTCTGCACCGATCTCACCTTCGAGTGGCCCGACGGCAAGCCCGTCCTCGACGGCTTCCACCTCGCCGTCGGCCCCGGCCGCACCGGCCTGATCGGGCTCAACGGCGCCGGCAAGTCCACCCTGCTGCGGCTGATCGCCGGCGAGCTGACCCCGACCGGCGGCACCGTCCGGGTCGACGGCGAACTCGGCTACCTGCCCCAGGGGTTGACGCTGGACACCACCGTGCGGGTGGACGAGGCGCTCGGCATCCGGGCCACCCGTGAGGCACTGCACGCCATCGAGTCCGGGGACTCCGACCAGCGCCACTTCGACGCCGTCGGCGACGACTGGGACGTCGAGGAGCGCGCCCGCGCCACCCTCGACCGGCTCGGCCTGCACCGCCTCGGCCTCGACCGCACCACCGGGGAGCTCTCCGGCGGCGAGGCCGTCCTGCTGCGCCTCGCCGCCCTGCTGCTGCGCCGCCCCGACGTCCTGCTGCTCGACGAGCCCACCAACAACCTGGACCGGACGGCCCGGGAGCGGCTCTACGAGACGGTCGCCGGCTGGCACGGCGTCATGCTGATCGTCAGCCACGACCGCGAACTGCTCCAGCACGTCGACCAGATCGCCGACCTGCGGGACGGCGCGGTCACCTGGTACGGCGGCAACTTCGCCGAGTACGAGCGCACCCTCGCCGCCCAGCAGGAGACCGCCGAGCGGCTGTTGCGCAACGCCGAGGCCGACGTCGAGCGCCAGAAACGGGACTTGACCGAGGCCCGCACCCGGCTGGACCGCAGCGCCAGCTACGGCAAGAAGCGCTCGGTCACCCGCAACGACCCGCACATCTTCGCGGGCAAGCTCAAACGCCAGGGCCAGGAGACGGCCGGGCGGCTCCAGGGCATGCACACCGAGCGGCTGGAGGAGGCCCGGCAGCGGCTCACCGCCGCCGAGGAGGCGGTGCGCGACGACGCCGAGATCCGGATCGACCTGCCGCGCACGGCCGTCCCGGTCGGGCGCACCGTGCTCACTCTGCAGAAGGTCCGGCTGCCCTACGGCACCACCGCCGACCTCGACCTGCGCGGCCCCGAGCGGATCGCCCTGGTCGGCCGCAACGGCTCCGGCAAGACCACCCTGCTGCGCACCATCGCGGGCGAACTCGCCCCGCTGGAGGGCGAGGTCAGCACGCCGGTGCCGTTGCGCCACCTGCCGCAGCGGCTCGACCTGCTGGACGACAAGCTGACCGTGGCGGAGAACGTCAAGCTGTTCGCCCCCGCCGCCGGGGACAACGCGATCCGTGCCCGGCTGGCCCGCTTCCTGTTCCGCGGCGGCCGGGCCGACCAGCCCGCCGCCACCCTCTCCGGCGGCGAGCGGTTCCGGGCCACCCTGGCCGCGCTGCTGCTGGCCGACCCGCCGCCGCAGCTGCTGCTGCTCGACGAGCCGACCAACAATCTGGACCTCGCCAGCGTCCGCCAGCTCACCCAGGCGCTCGCCGCCTACCAGGGCGCGCTGATCGTGGCCAGCCACGACGTGCCGTTCCTGCGCGGCCTGGGCCTCACCCGGTGGCTGGAGCTGGACGGCGAACTGCGGGGGGTGGATCCGATGTAGGGGACCGGTACGTCGCGGGCGGCCTCGCCCGCGACGCGGCCGCTACTGCTCGGCGAGGACGCGGCGGGCCGTGCTCAGGGCGGAGTCCTTGAGCCCGGCCAACTCCTCATCGGTGAACACCGGTGTGCGGATGTCCGGCGGGATGCCGGGGCCGTCGAAGGTGCTGCCGTCGGGCGTGAGGTACTTCTCGTTCGGCAGCACCACCATGAAGTCCGGCGAGAGGGTCTTGACCAGCACGTCGGAGAAGACGCCCTGGGTGTTCTCGCCGATCCGGACGACGTGCGGGGAGCGGCCCATCAGGGTCTGGGTGAAGGTCTCGGCGGCGCTGATCGACAGCGAGGAGGTGAGCAGGGCGACGGGGCCGGTGAAGTGCTCGGTGCGCGCGGGCCGCACCACGACCGGCTGTGGCCGGGTGAACTTCGTGGGGTCGGCCGGGTCGTCGCGGGCCACCTTGCGGTAGGCGACGTACGGGCGGTCGGTGAGCCGGGCGGCGATCTGCTGCCCGAGCGCGTCCGAGCCGCCGCCGTTCAGCCGGACGTCGATCACCAGGCCGTTGAGCCGGTCGGGGTCGGCGAGCAGGGCGTCCAGGGCCCGGTCGAGCTCCTTGGCCTGGGCGGCGAATCCGCCGGTCGCGTAACCGTCGAAGCCGCTCACCCGCAGGTAGCCGACGCCGTCCGGGAGCCGGCCCACGCCCAGCCGACTCACCCCCTGCGCGTTGACGCCGAACTCCTGTTCGGTGCCGGTCAGTTGTGCGTCGACGGCCTTGCGGGCCGCGTCCCGCAGGGCGGGCGTCGACTTCAGCGAGCCGTCGCGCCGGCCGGAGTAGACGCCGGTCGGGCCGGTGCCGGTCACCCGGGCCAGACTGGTGTGCGCGTCCTTGAGCGGGGTCAGCAGGTCGATGAAGATCTGCTGGAGCTGGTCGGTGGTGGTCGCCGGAGTGATCTTCGCGCGCTGCTCGTCGCGGGCCGCGTGCCAGTCGATCCCCTTGGCGGCGAAGAAGGGGTAGTTCTCCTCGAAGGTCTCCCAGAACCGGTCGAAGACCGCGAGCGGGTCGTTGGGGGAGGGCCGGGTGCACAGCGCCGGCAGCGCGTCCAGACGACGCAGCGTCTTGGTGCCCGTCCCGCCCTCCTCGACGTCGATCGCCCGGCGCCCGCCCGGCTGCGGGGTGAGGGTGAGGGCGTTGTCGCCCAGGACGTACCGGACGGTGCCGTCCCGGCCGGGGGCGCCGTCCTGCGTCCCGGTGATCCACCCCGGCACGCAGCTGTGCGTCGTCACGTCGTAGGTGGCCAGGCTGCTCCCGGAGACCACGGCCACCAGGCCGTACCCGTCCATCTGCCAGACCCCCTGGAGGGACCTGCCCCGCCTGTCCTGGCCGTCGGCCCGCGTCGCGGCCACCCCCGGCGCCGCCACCGTGACCGTCGTCGCGAGCGCCACCGCCGTGGCCGCCACCGCCCTGCCGACCGCTGTTCTGCCCACTGCCGCCCCGCTCGCCGTCGCCCGGCTCGGCGTCGTCCTGCTCGCTGCGGCCCTGCCCACTGCCCTGCGCGTCATCTCCGGCCTCCGCCGAACCGCCCGGCCTCCCCCGCGGAACCGCTCCGCCGCCTTGCCCCCGACGCTACGGCGGCCCCCACCGCCCCGGCGTCATCCCGCGCGCCCGACCCCCGCCCGACTTCGGGGCTACCCGCGGCTCCGCCGAAACCACTCCGTGGGGGTATCGACAGCAAACCCTTTTGACGGTGGGTGAAAATCCTCCGTCGGTGGTCCCAACTCCGGTGCGCTCCAGTACCATCGGCGCCATGCCTGCGCTCAACATCGAGTACACGGAGCACGAGCTCGCCGCGATCCGCGAGGCCGCCGCCGCGGACGGCAAGAGCATCAAGGCGTACATCCACGACCTGAGCGTGCGGGAGCAGCAGCGGCGGGTGTTCGTGGACCACGCGGTGGCGTTCTGGAAGTCGCACCGGGCGGAGTTCGACGCCGCGTTCCCGGAGGACGCGCCGGCGGCGTGAACGGCGCGGCGGGGGTGCGGGGATGATGCCGCTCCACGTCGACCTGCGCTGGCTGCTCGACGTGCAGGAGCTGGCCTCGCCGGAGGACCTCAGCGTGCGGGACTACTCCGCGCTCCAGGCCGCCGTCGCCCGGCACCGGGTGAACACCGCGCAACTCGGCCACGACGCCGACGCCGCCTGGTGCGCGGCCACCCTGATGCACACCATCGTGCTGCTGCGCCCCTTGCCGGTGCGCAACAACCTGTACGCCTGCATGACGACGGCCGCGTACATGCACGCGGCCAAGGAGGGCATCGACCCGCCGTACGGGGCGCTGGTCGAGCTGGCCCGCGACATCGCGGCGGGCGGGGCGGACGTGTTCGCGGCGGCCGACCGGATCCGCTCCTGGCGGATCTGAGGCCGGCCGCCGCGCGGACGGTCGCCCGGGAAGGGAGCCCCCGGGAGAGGGCGACCCCGGGAAGGGCGCCATCTGCGCCCGGGCATTCAGGACTTGGCGGACCTCAGCTTGCCCGCGACCAGCGTGCCCAGCCGGTCCAGGCCGACCACGGCGGCGGCCAGCACCACGAACTCGACCGTCAGCAGGGCTATCTGGCCCCAGACGTAGCCGTAGCCCTTGGTGGTGGGGTCGAAGAAGAAGTAGGGGTAGGGCGTCGGGTAGTCGTCGAACAGCGCGTTCCGGGCGAGCACGATCGCCGCGTAGCCGAGCGGGAAGGCCAGCCAGAGCGGGATGTCCTTCCAGGCCGCCGCGTTGCGCGGCTTCAGCACCAGCCAGTCGGCGATCACCATCACCGGCGTCACGTAGTGCAGGAAGAACGACGACCAGTGCGCGAGCTTGTCCGGCCCGCTGACCAGCCCGGGCAGCGGGTTGGCGCCGTGCTGGAGCAGGACGTGCGAGACCAGCCCGGTGATCAGTATGTACAGGGTGGCGGCGCCGCGCAGCCGGGGCGCGGGCGCGTCCACGGTGTCGCGCTTGAGCATCCAGTACACGGCGCCGATGAAGTAGCCGAGCACGATGACGTTGCTCTGCACGGTGAAGAACACCAGCGGCGCGGTTCCGAGGGTCAGGCCGAGGCCCGCCGAGAGCACGATGCCCATGCGCCACCACAGCGCGGGGCGGGTCCGGACTGTCATGCGGCCACCAGTTCGTTTCAGGCGATACGGGAGGTATCGGACGGCTAAGGGGGAACGTCGCACTCTACTCGCAGGTAGCGGGGGGACGGAAGAAACGGTCCTGCTCGGGGCCGGACCCGCCGGACTCCGCAGCCCGGCTGGACTCCAACGGCCCCGTCGGCCCCTGAGGCCCCCTCGGCTCAACCCGGCAGGACGAAGCCCGACTCGTACGCCGCGATCACCACGCGGATGCCGTCGCGGGCCCCGTCGCGGCTCTCGCCGTGCACGCTTTCGCCGTGCGCGCTCTCGCCGTGCACGCTCCCGCCGTGGTCGTCCTCGTTCATCGTGTCCCTCCCACCGGTAGCCAGACGGCCAGCCGCCACGTCGTCCCGCACTCGCTCGGCCCCGCCGTGCTTCCGCCGCGCAGGGCGGTCGCGCGCTCCCCGATCCCGCGCTCCCCGATCCCGCGCAGCCCGCGCCCGCCGCCAGGGCGGCTCGGGCGGGCGGGGCCCAGCGGGTTGATCAGTTCGATCTCCAACCGGCCCCCGGCCAGGACGACCCGCAGCCCGGCCGGCGCGGGCCCGGCGTGCCGCAGCACGTTGGTCAGGCCCTCCTGCACGATCCGGTACGCCTCCCGGGAGACCCCGGCGGGCAGCCGGGCCAGGCCCGGGGCCAGCTCGGCGTCCACCGTCACGCCGGTGCGGGCGAGTTGGCGCAGCAGGTCGTCCGGCCCGCCGAGCGTCGGCCCGGCGGGCCGGTCGGCGTCGGCCTCCTCCTCGCGCAACAGCCCGAGCACGGCGTCCAGTTCGGCGACGGCCGCTCGCGTGGTCCGCTCGATCGCCTGGAGTGCCTCGGCGGCGAAGTCCGGGTCGGTGCGCAGCACCCGGGCGGCCGCCGAGGCCTGGATGCCGACCGCGCTGAGCGCGTGCCCGACCGAGTCGTGCAGTTCGCGGGCCAGCCGGTTGCGCTGGGCGAGCACGGTGGCCCGGCGTTCGGCGGCGGCCAGCCGCTCCTCCGGGGTCGGGCCGAGCAGGGCCGGCGCCCAGCGGGCCAGCAGGGCGCCGCAGCTGGCGTTGGTGGCGACGATCAGCAGCAGGAGGGCGAGGCCCAGCGCCGGGCCGGTGAGCATCCAGCCGGGGAAGCGGCCCTCCCAGTACCTCGCGAGATCCTCGGTGCCGGTGAAGGAGAACAGCAGCACCACCGCGAACGGCGTCCCGCCGAGCGTCATCCCGGCCACCACACCGCCGAAGAAGAGGTGCAGCGCGTACCAGAGCGCGGTGCGTCGGCGCGCCGCCCACGAGCGGGCCGGCCCAGCGGCCAGTTCCTCGGGCCGCTGCGCCGCGCACAGCGCCCGGGCCGCGGCCCCCTCCAGTGCCCGTCCGGTCGGCACCAGCGCGGTGGCGGCGGCCATCGGCAGGGAGGTGAACAGCGCGGTGAGCTGCAGGAGCGTCTGGCGCAGTTGCCCCTGGTCCGGGTTGAGCGCCCCGAGCATCACCACCGAGAGCAGCCAGTACGGCATCAGCGGCGCGCCGCCCAGCACCAGGGGTGCACCCAGCGCAGCCGGGCCCGCCGCCCCAGCAGCGCCCCCGCCGCCCGCCGCATCCGGCCGCCCGCCCCCGTGTTCACCCGGGTGACCCTGCGTCAGCGGGGGTGCGGCCCGCGGCCGCCCGTCCGGCCGGCGCCACCGCGCCCGCCGACGGGGCTGGCAGTAGCCCGGGCCGGCGCCGCGCGTCCTCCCTGGTCCTCATGCCGTCCACGGTCCCGCCGCCCCCCGGGCCGACGCGTCAACCCGGCGAACGGTCCCCCTCCCCCTCCAGGGGGATCTTGCCCTGCGACCCTCCTCCCGGGCCGGGGGAGCGTCGTTGACCCGGACACACGCCTCACGAGACACGCGGGTGGACGGGAGAGGACACCGCCATGGCCGAACCGTCCGTACCGGTACCGCCGCCTCGGTACCCGCACCCGCACCCGCACCCGCCCCTGCCACCGGTCGCCCCGACGGTGCCCGACTCGCTGCAGCAGCTCATCCAGGCCCAGACCGGCGCGCCGCGCGGCGACGCCACCGCCTACCTGCGGGCGGGAGCGCACCTCGACCCGGCCTTCCGGGACGCGGTGATCGAGGAACTCGCCGAACACCCGTACCGGGTACCGCCGCCGACCCCCGGGGTCGACCTGGCGGCGGTGCTCAAGGAGTGCTACGCGGCGCGGCGGCAGGCGGTGGGGCGGGCGGTGCTGGTCCTGCTGACCGCGGCCGTGCTGCCCGTGCTCGCGGTGTGCGGCGCCGTCTCCCTCATGGCGTCCGGTCAGACCGACGTGCCGCACGCGCTCGATGTGCTGCTGCGGCTCTGGCTGCTGCAACTGACCGTCCCCCTGGTGTTCGTGGCGGCCTGGCTGATCCGGTCCGACCGGCCCCGGCGCCGCCGGACCGGCAACTGGCTGGCCGTCGGCTGCCTGCTCGGCGCGGTCGAGGTGCTCGGGTGGCACTGGATCGCCGCCCTGCTGGCCGTCTGGTTCGCGGTGTCCCTGGCCGGCCGGCGGCGGCTCGAACAGACGCTGTACGAGCTCGGCACCGGCCGGGCCGCCGCCCCCGAGGACCCCCTCCGCAAGGACCTGTACCGGCGGCTCGCGCGGCAGCAGGCCGACCCCGACGTCGTCTACAGCGACTACGCGCCCTTCGTCGGCGCCGGGATCGAGATCGACCACTGGTCCTTCGCCGACGACCTGCTGCCCGACGACCCGCTGCCCGAGGCCCAGGCGGAACCGGCGGCCACCGCACGGGCGTTGACCGTTCCGGCCGTCCACGCCCGGCTGCGCACCGAACTCGCCCGCCTCGGCGCCGCCGACACACCCGCCTACCCGGGCGACCGCCTGCACGGGATCGCCGTGCACGACCTCGTGTTCAAGAGCGGCAAGCGCCTCGGCCCCGCCGCCGACTGGTGCGGCCACGGCCCCGGCACCGCGTTCGCCGCCCTCGCCCCGTACGCGGCCCACTGCGCCGCCGCGCTGAACGGGGGCGGGCCGGACCCGGAGCACTGGTGGGTGGAGAGCGTCGACCTCGCCGCCGAGGAACGGCTGCGGCACTACCTGGCGGTGCGGGTCGCGGGCTGGCGCGAGGAGATCGTCGTCACCGTGTTCGTGCGGGCCCAACTCCAGGGCGGGCAGCTGTTCCTGGAGAGCAGGGCCTTCGTGCTGCCGCCGATCGCGCGGGCCTACCACGCGATCGACACCGCGGCCCCGCCCGCCGATCTCGGCGACTGGCTCGGCCTCTGCGCGGCGTCCCTCGCGGCGCTGCCCGCTCTGGTGGCGGGCTCGGTCGGCGTGCTGCGCCGCGCCGCGCGCAGCCGGCGCGCCGTCGGGCGCAACGCGCTCCGCTACGCCCGGATGTGCCGGGAGAACCGGCTGGTCGACCACGGCCCCACGCTGTCCGTCCGGGAGCTGGGAGCGGAGCGCGCGTACCAGCAACTGTTCCAGGAGATGGACGTCCAGCGGTACGTGAAGTGCGTCAGGGCCCGGATCGTGTCGGCCGTCCGCGACTGCCTGCGGGACCACGGCTACCGGACGGACGGGGCGGAGCGGTTGCAGCACGTGGTGATCAACAACGGCGTGCAGGTGCACGGCGACGTCCACGGCGTCGTACAGACCGGGGACGCGGCCAACGCCTCGTACCGGACGCTCACCACCCCGGCGCCGCGCGTCGGCGGCACCCGGCAGGACTGAACGGCACCAGGAACAGGGGAACAGCGTGAACGACGACGGCCACGGGATCAGCATCACCGGGAACGTCACGGGCATCGTGCAGAGCGGCAGCCACGCCCGCGCCGAGTACACCCACCGGCAGACCGCCCCCACCCCGGGCGAGGCACCCGAACTGCGCGCCCTGCTCGCGGCGGCGGACGCGCTGCGCGAGCGGCTGCGGGCGCTCGCCCCGGACGAACTGCCGCCCGCCGCCGCGGAGGTGGCCGGGCAGGCGCTCGACGAGCTGGCGGCTGCCGCCCCTGAGGGCCGGCAGCCGGACGGCGGCCGAGTCAGGCGCGCCGTCTTCACGCTCACCGGCGCCCTCGGGGCCGCGGCGGCCCTCACCGAGGCCCTGCGGGCCCTGACCTCGGCCGCCGCCCCCTGGTTCTGAGGCCAGCCCTCTGGCCTCTCGCCCGTCCTCTGGCCTCTCGCCCGTCCTCTGGCCTCTCGCCCGTCCGCTCGCCCGCTCGCCCGGCTCCTCGGCCCGGCCCCTGGGCTCAGGCCGTCCGGTGGATCAGCCGGCCCTCGTCGTCGGTGCGGCCGTCCGGGTCCGGCAGCAGCCCGAGCCGCTCGGCGAGCCGGCGGGACGGCACGTTGTCCGGGTGGATCAGGGCGACCACTGGCACGCCGGGGAAGCGCGGCAGCGCCTCCGCCATCGCCGCCCGGGCCGCCTCGGCGGCGTAGCCCAGGCCCCAGGCGGACGGCCGGAAGCGGTAGTAGAGGTTGAACACCCGCTCGCCGTCCAGCGTGTGCAGGTAGAGCCCGGCGAACCCGATGACGGCCTCCGGCTCCTCCCGGGTGGACACGGTGCAGTACCCCACCCCGTCCCGCGCCCAGTCGGCGACGAAGCCGTCCAGCATCTCCCGGCTCGCCGTCCGGTCGCGGTGGGGCCCGTTGGGGTTGTAGCGGTTGGTCTCCGGATCCCCGTGGATCGCGAACACCGCCTCCACGTCCCCCTCCTGGGGCCGGCCGAGGACCAGCCGCTCGGAGGCGGTGACGATCGTGCGGGTGGCGGGTCCGGTGGCGGGTCCGGTGGTGGTCATGGCGCTTCCCCCGTGTCGTGCGTAATAGGTCTACCGCACCATAGGCCATTACCCCGACAGTCGCCCGACCATTTCCGCCCACCCGCCCCGGCTACAGGATCGGCTCACACCCGATGGCCTTGCCCCCGGCGGTCAGGAACTGGCGCATCAGGTCCTTCTGGTCGGGGAACAAGTAGTGCTTGTCGAGGGTGGGTTCGTACCCGCCGTCGACGGAGAAGAAGACGTCCCTGCCGTGGCAGGCGACGACCAGCTCGGCGGGTGTTTCCTTGCCGATCTGATGGGCCCGCCCGAATTCGGACGGACGTGCGCCTTCCTTCTGGTCCAGGGCGGTGGTCCGTGGCTCCGTCGTGATCGCGAAGGTCTGCGGCAGAGTGCCCAATGACCGCCTGGTGATCGTGCAGGACCAGATCGGGTCGGACGCGGTGGTCACCTGCTGCTGGTACGGCCATTGGGCCTCGGGGTCCTTCGCGGGCGCGAACCCGGGCAGGCCGCAGAGCTCGGCCCAGTTCGGCGCCGCCTCGGCCCCCTTGGCCGACAGGCTCTTCGGCATCGGCAGCTTCTGGTCCGCGCACCGGTTCGCCTTGGCGGCCCTGTTGGCGAAGGCCACGGCCAGCCGGGCCCTGGTCTCGTCCCGGCCCTCCTCGATGGTCTCCACCTCGGCGCGCAGGCCCTTGTCGCACCCCTCGGGGAGCAGGGCCCACGCCTTTTGCGGGGTCACCGAGCCGACCGAGCCGCCGGAGAACAGTCGGGCATCCGGCGCGGCCAGGCCGTGCGGGCCCTTGGTGTCGAGTGCGATGGTGAACCACACGGTCCTCTTGGTCGTCTCGAACAGACCGGAGTTGACCGTGGCGGAGCAGCTGTAGCCGGAGGAGGCCGCCATCGTCGAGTGCTTCTCGCGCTTGTGTTCACTGATCCGCCCGGACCCCAGCACATCGTGCACCTGGCCCGCCGTGGCCGCCCCGTCGCACACGCTGTCCGGCCCGCCGACGTTCGTCAGCCGGTACAGCAGGAACCACGACACCCCCACCACGAAGACGGACAGCACCGCTGCTGCCCGCACTCGCAGCCGCCAGGTGGTGAACCCACGCGCAGTCAGCGCGGCGTCCAGGCGCTTGCCCGCGCCCTGCGTGTGCCCGGGCTCCTCGTCCGCTTGTTGCGTTCCCTGCTTCATATCGCCCTCTCAGCGTCCGCCCAGCGCATTGCGGTAGGTCCCGTTGACCCCGGTGCTGTAACTGCTGGACACCTGGAACAGCAGGTTCTGCATCACGCCGCCGCTGTCGCCGATCTGTTTGTCGGTGAGGCCGGCCAGTTCGGCCCGCTTCCTGATCATGGTGTCGAGTTGGTTCTCACCTGCGGAGAACATCCTCGCCATCTGCTCCTGCGTTGACTTGTCCTCCTCGGCGTTGAGCCCGTTCGCCCATTCCGACGTGCCGACGTCGACGAGCCGCTGGACGTAGTCCCCCACGACCGGGATGGGGGTCAGCGGAGCGCCGATGAGGTGGTAGTTCACCTTCGCCGCCCAGTTGTTCTTGAACACCGCGTCGTCGTGGTGGTGGGTGATGACATCCGACTGGGTGCCGCTGAGGACGCCCAGGACCTGTCCGGCCTCGTGGACGAACCCCTCGATCCTGGGGTTGGGCCGCCCGGCGCTGTCCGGCCTGAACGCATCGGTCGGGAAGGTGTCGAGCCGCCGGGCCAGTTCCTGGCTCTCGGCGTAGTGGATGGTCTGGAACGCCTCCGGGTCCTCGGCCACTCCTCGGATGGCTCGGATCATCTGGTCCCGGTCGATGGCCAGTCCGCTGGTCTCGGAGTGTCCGCCGAGCTTCTTCCCGAGGACCTCGTACGTGTCGGGCGCGTAGTCGGCGATCATGTTGGCGAGCGGACGACGCATCACGGACGGCAGTTCGGCCGCGTGACCTGCGGTGTCGCCGCCGAACGAGGCGATGGCCTCGGACATGATGCGCGCCATCGCCGCGTCGTGCGGGCGGACCGGAGGCTGGTTGCCATGGGGGTCCCGACCTGTCGTGGCGGCCTCCAGGGCGTCACCGAACGCGGCGCGGGAGATGTCGCGGGCGAGGCCGCTGTCGAGGTTCTGCTCGGATCCCTGGAACGGCCACTTCCGGTCGTGCAGGAGGTAGTCCAGGTTCCTGCTCTTCCCGGGGTCGAAGAAGTCCTTCGAGGCATCGGGGGCGCGGCTCAGAGCCTTCATCAGACCGCCCATGGGGTCGGTCTGGTCGGCTAGGGTCTCCCAGTTGCGGCCCCAGAGGTCCTCGCCCTTGGTCTTGCTGGTGCGCTCGTAGTCGACCAGGTCGTTGCCGACCTTGAGCAGGAACGCCTTGTCGTACGTCCCCTTCGCCCCCATCAGCGCCGTCAGCGCCGGGTAGTTGTCGTTGAACCCCGCCGCCGAGCCTCCCGGGCGGCGGGCGGCGGCCAGCAGGCCGTCCTCCCAGGCCTTGCCCATTCCTCCGTCATGGGTGGCCGTGGCGAGCACCACCGACAGGTTGCCGTAGACGTCCTGGTAGTCCTTGGCGTTGTGGTTGCCGTGGGCGAGGCCGTCGTAGACCTTGCTGTACTCCAGCAGGGCGTCCGGGCCGGTCTTCCCGCCGTAGTCGAGGCCGTTGAGCAGCGTGGTGGAGAAGTCCTTGTTGCCCGCGTTGGCGGCCATGATGTCCTGCAGCTGCTTCAGCTGCGGATCGCTGAGGCTGCCGGCCTTGGCCATCAGGTCCTTGGCCCGGTTGGCGTCGGCGACCGGGCCGCCGCCGTAGGGCGTGGGGTTGAAGGCCGTGGTGCTGGTGCCGATGTCGCCCTGGAGTGCGGCGGTGGCCCGCTGGTCGGCGGAGTCGGCCTTCTCGACGGCCTTCGTCAGCCGGGCCGCGATGGCCTCGGCCTTGGCTGCGAGCGTCTGAGCCAGCTTCTCGGCGTCGGGGTCGTTCCTCGTCTCCTTCGGCAGGGTCCAGTTGACCTGGCCGTCCGCGGCGACGGTCATGTTGTCGCTCTGGGCGTCGTGGATCGCCGTGTCGAGGTCGCGGCGGGCGGCGGCGAAGTCCTCGGCGGCGGTCTTCATGATCGCGGCGAGGGCGGTGGCGACGGCCGAGGCCTGCTTGAAGTCGCCGTCGACGGTCTGGAGCACCTTGGTCGCGTCGTCGGCCGCCGCGCCCTTCCAACCGGCCCGCTGCGCGGTGCTGGTGAGGTCCTTGGCGACCCGGCCGTCCAGGGCGGTGAGGGCCTTGGCGACGCCGGCCCAGGCTTCGGCGGCGTCGGTGATCCCGGAGAAGTCGGCCTCGTGCAGTTCCTTGAAGGACACCATGTGTCCGGGTTCCCCCTTCTGGTCTTCCAACTGCTGTTCTTCTGGGGCCAAACAGGGCCAAACAGGGCCTAGCGGGGCCTAGCGGCCCGCGCGGAGGTCGGCGGCGGTCGCGGCTTCGTTGGCGCCGTAGGACTGCTGGGTCCTGTCGAGGTTGCCGGCGGCCTTGCCGAGCGTGTCGTGCAGGGCCTTGCACTGCTGCATCCAGCGCTCGGTGCAGCCGGTGAGGGCGCCGCCGAAGGAGAAGCCGCGGATCCTGGTCGACGCGGTGCTCGCGTACTCGGTGAGGCTGTGTGCGCCGGGCCCGGCCTTGCCGTTCGCGTTGTCGAGGTCGGTGGCGATCTGTCGGGCCATCCCGGCCGAGGCGTTGAGTTCGTGCGGGACGTCCAGCCGGGTGGTCACCAGACCCGGGGCGAGGACGGGCGCGGGCACGTTGCCGCCACCGGACTGGACGGGTGGGGCGTACGGCGCGGTCCTGGCCGAGCCGGGTGCCGGAGCCGAGGCCGGCGAGACCGGCCCGGTGGTGAAGTACGGGCTAACCATGTGTGTGCAACTCCTTCTCGTCGAGAAGGGGTCAATCCCCCCTGTGGCATGACGACGGTACAGGGGCCCTCCGTCAGTGCACTGACGCACCCTCCGTGTTCGCGGTCGCACGGCGGGTGGATGGGGGAGGAGGTCTTGTTACCGGCGGGTCGCTTCCCTATCATCACGGGTGTTACAGCTTTACTGTCAAACCCAGAAGGGTTCTGCAGCCAGTGCGTGACACGAGCAGTCCGCCGGGCGCCACGGCCGCCGGCCCCGGCCCGTTGGCGGGGGTGCGGGCGGTCGAGCTCGCGGGGATCGGGCCGGGGCCGTTCGCGGCGATGCTGCTGGCCGACCTGGGCGCCGACGTGGTGCGGGTGGACCGGCCGGATCCGTCGCCGCTGGGCATCGACCCGGCGTACGACGTGACCAACCGGAACAAGCGGTCGGTGCTGGTCGACCTCAAGTCCCCGGCGGGGCCCGGCCTGGTGCTGGACCTGGTCGAGCGGGCGGACCTGCTGATCGAGGGCTACCGGCCCGGGGTCGCGGAGCGGCTCGGGGTCGGGCCGCAGGACTGCCTGGCCCGCAACCCGGCGCTGGTGTACGGGCGGATGACCGGGTGGGGGCAGCAGGGGCCGCGCGCCGCCAGCGCCGGGCACGACCTCGGGTACGCGGCGGTGGCCGGGGTGCTCGGCCTGGTCGCGGGGCCGGGCGGGCCCGAGGAGGCGCCCGGCATCCCGGCCAACCTGCTGGGCGACTACGCGGGCGGCTCGCTCTACCTGGTCGTCGGCCTGCTCGCCGGGCTGCACCACGCCAGGTGCACCGGTGCCGGCCAGGTCGTCGACGCCGCGATCGTGGACGGCGCGGCGCACCTGTCCAGCATGCTGTGGGGGCTGCTCGCGGCCGGCCACTGGCAGGACCGCCGGGGCGCCAACCTGCTGGACGGCGGCGCGCCGTTCTACGCGGTCTACCGGGCGGCCGACGGCGGACACCTGGCCGTGGGGGCGCTGGAGCCGCAGTTCTACGCCGAGTTCGCCCGCCTGCTGGACCTCGGCCCGCAGGCGCCCGGGCAGTACGACCTGGCCCGCTGGCCCGAACTGCGGGCCCTGATCGCCGACCGCTTCGCCACCCGGACCAGGGCCGAGTGGGAGGCCGTCTTCGCCGGGTCCGACGCCTGCGTGGAGCCGGTGCTGACGATGCGTCAGGCGGCCAGAGAGGAACACCTGTTGGCGCGCGGCACCTATGTCGAGGCGGGCGGCGTCACCCAGCCCGCCCCGGCCCCGCGCTTCTCCGCCACCCCCGGCACGCTGCGCCGCCCGCCGGCCCGGCCGGGCGCGGACACCGCCGAAGTGGCCCGTGACTGGGCCGTCCCGTCCCTCAACTCCGATGCAGGACAAGGAGCGTAGCGTTGCAGCGCGAGATCTTCACCGAGCAGCACGAGGACTTCCGGGCCGCCGTGCGGGCCTTCCTCGCCAAGGAGGTGCTGCCGCACTACGACCGCTGGGAGAAGGCCGGTATCGTCGACCGCTCCGCCTGGCTGGCGGCCGGCCGCCAGGGCCTGCTCGGGATGGCCGTCCCCGAGGAGTACGGCGGCGGGGGCGCCCCGGACTTCCGCTACGCCGCCGTGCTGGCCGAGGAGTTCGCCCGGGCCGGCGCCTCCGGGCTGGCCGTCGGCCTGCACAACGACATCATCGGCCCCTACCTCACCTCGCTCGCCACCGAGGAGCAGAAGCGCCGCTGGCTGCCCGGCTTCTGCAGCGGCGAGCTGATCACCGCGATCGCGATGACCGAGCCCGGCACCGGCTCCGACCTCCAGGGCATCCGCACCCAGGCCGTCGACCGGGGCGACCACTACCTGCTCAACGGCGCCAAGACCTTCATCTCCAACGGCATCCTCGCCGACCTGGTGGTCGTGGTCGCCCGCACCACCCCCGAGGGCGGCGCGCACGGGCTGAGCCTGCTGGTGGTCGAGCGCGGCACGCCCGGCTTCGAGCGCGGCCGCAACCTGGACAAGATCGGCCAGAAGGCCCAGGACACCGCCGAGTTGTTCTTCGAGGACGTCCGGGTGCCGAAGGCGAACCTGCTCGGCGAGCTCAACGGCGGCTTCGTGCACCTGATGCAGAACCTCGCCCAGGAGCGGCTGACCATCGCGGCCGCGGCGATCGCCGGCGCCGAGTACCTGGTCGAGATCACCACCGACTACGTCAAGCAGCGCGAGGCCTTCGGCCGCCCGTTGGCCAAACTCCAGCACGTGCGCTTCGAGATCGCCGAACTCGCCACCGAGTGCGCCGTCACCCGGGCCTTCGTCGACCGCTGCATCACCGAGCACAACCGCTACGCGCTCACCCCGGTGGACGCCTCGATGGCCAAGTGGTGGGCCACCGAACTGCAGAAGCGCACCGCCGACCGCTGCCTCCAACTGCACGGCGGTTACGGGTACATGAGCGAGTTCCCGGTCGCCCGGGCGTTCACCGACGGCCGGATCCAGACCATCTACGGCGGCACCACCGAGATCATGAAGGAGATCGTCGGCCGGTCCGTCCTCGGCTGAGACCTCCCGCGAAACCCCCTGCCCCGAAAGGCGTTTGACCGTGACCACCGAAGCGTACGTCTACGACGCGATCCGCACCCCGCGCGGCCGGGGCAAGGCCACCGGCTCGCTGCACGGCACCAAGCCGATCGACCTCGTCGTCGGCCTGATCCACGAACTGCGCAACCGGCACCCGGAGTTGGACCCGGCGGCGATCGACGACATCGTGCTCGGCGTGGTCAGCCCGGTCGGTGACCAGGGCTCCGACATCGCCCGGATCGCGGCCATCGCGGCCGGCCTGCCCGACACGGTGGCCGGCGTCCAGGAGAACCGCTTCTGCGCCTCCGGCCTGGAGGCCGTCAACCTGGCTGCCGCCAAGGTCCGTTCGGGCTGGGAGGACCTCATCCTGGCCGGCGGCGTCGAGTCGATGTCCCGGGTCAAGATGGCCTCCGACGGTGGCGCCTGGTTCGCGGACCCGATGACCGCGTACGAGACCAACTTCGTCCCGCAGGGCATCGGCGCCGACCTGATCGCCACCATCGAGGGATTCTCCCGCGCCGACGTGGACGCCTTCGCCGCCGAATCCCAGGCCCGCGCCGCCAAGGCGCAGGCGGACGGCCTGTTCGACCGCTCGGTGGTCCCGGTCCGCGACCGCAACGGCCTGGTCGTGCTGGAGCGCGACGAGTTCATCCGCCCCGGCACCACCGTCGAGACCCTGGCCGGCCTCAAACCCTCCTTCGCCGGCATCGGCGAGGCCGGCGGCTTCGACGCCGTCGCCCTGCAGAAGTACCACTGGGTCGAGGCCATCGACCACGTCCACCACGCCGGCAACTCCTCCGGCATCGTCGACGGCGCCGCGCTCGTCGCCATCGGCAGCCGGGAGATCGGCGAGCGGTACGGGCTGCGCCCGCGCGCCCGGATCGTCTCCGCCGCCGTCTCCGGCTCCGAGCCCACCATCATGCTCACCGGCCCCGCCCCGGCCACCCGCAAGGCGCTCGCCAAGGCCGGGCTCACCGCCGCCGACATCGACCTGGTCGAGATCAACGAGGCCTTCGCGGCGGTCGCCCTGCGCTTCATCCGCGAACTGGGCTTCCGGCCCGAGCAGGTCAACGTCAACGGCGGCGCGATCGCCCTCGGCCACCCGCTCGGCGCCACCGGCGCGATGCTGCTCGGCACCGTGATCGACGAGTTGGAGCGGCGCGACCTGCGCTACGGCCTGATCACCCTCTGCGTGGGCGGCGGCATGGGCGTCGCCACCATCGTCGAGCGCATCTGACCCACTGTCCCTCGGATCCCCTCGGAGACCCTGAACTCATGAGCGACACCACCACCATCCGCTGGGAGCAGGACCAGGACGGCGTGGTCACCCTCGTCCTCGACGACCCGGCCCAGTCCGTCAACACCATGAACGAGGCCTTCACCGCCGACCTCGACGCCGTCGTCGACCGGCTGGCCGGCCTCGCCGCCGCCGACGGGCTGCGCGGCGTCGTCGTCACCTCCGGGAAGAAGACCTTCTTCGCCGGGGGAGACCTCCGGCTGCTCTCCGCCGCCCGCCCCGAGGACGCCGCCGCCGTCTTCGAGAAGTCCCAGCGGATCAAGCGCGCGCTGCGCAGGCTGGAGACCCTCGGCAAGCCGGTCGTCGCCGCCGTCAACGGCAGCGCGCTCGGCGGCGGCCTGGAGATCGCCCTCGCCTGCCACCACCGGATCGCCCTGGACGACCCCGCCAGCCGGCTCGGCCTGCCCGAGGTCACCCTCGGCCTGCTGCCGGGCGGCGGCGGAGTGGTCCGCACGGTACGGCTGTTCGGCATCACCGACGCCCTGCTGAAGTTCCTCCTGGAGGGCCGCCAGTACCGCCCGGCGCAGGCCCTGGAACACGGGCTGGTCCACGAACTCGTCGCCACTCCGGAGGAGTTGACCGCCCGGGCGCGGGCCTGGATCGAGGCCAACCCGACCGCCGTCCAGCCCTGGGACGTCAAGGGCCACAAGATCCCCGGCGGCACCCCGGCGAACCCGGCGTTCGCCGCCAACCTGCCCGCCTTCCCGGCCAACCTGCGCAAGCAGCTGAACGGCGCGCCCTACCCGGCCCCGCGCAACATCCTGGCCGCCGCCGTGGAGAGCGCCCAGGTCGACATCGACACCGCGATGGCGATCGAGGCCCGCTACTTCACCGAGCTCGCCTGCGGACAGACCAGCAAGAACATGATCCAGGCGCTGTTCTTCGACCTCCAGGCGGTCAACTCCGGCGCCGGCCGCCCGCAGGGCGTCGAGAAGCGACTCGTCCGCAAGGTCGCCGTGCTCGGCGCCGGGATGATGGGCGCGGGCATCGCCTACACCTGCGCCAAGGCCGGCATCGAGGTCGTGCTCAAGGACGTGAGCATGGCCGCCGCCGAACGCGGCAAGGCCTACTCCGCCGGGCTGCTGGACAAGGCGATCGCCCGCGGCCGATCCACCGAGGCCAAGCGGGACGCGCTGCTCGCCCGGATCACCCCCACCGCCGAGGCCGCGGACCTGGCCGGCTGCGACGCGGTGATCGAGGCCGTCTTCGAGAACACCGAGCTCAAGCACAAGGTGTTCCAGGAGGTCGAGGGCGTCCTCGCCCCCGACGCGCTGCTCTGCTCCAACACCTCCACCCTGCCGATCGGGCTGCTCGCCGAAGGCGTCGAGCGCACCGCGGACTTCATCGGGCTGCACTTCTTCTCCCCGGTCGACAAGATGCGCCTGGTCGAGATCATCCGCGGCCCGCAGACCGGCGACGAGGCCCTCGCCCGCGCCTTCGACCTGGTCCGGCAGATCGATCGGACCCCGATCGTGGTCAACGACTCGCGCGGCTTCTTCACCTCGCGGGTCATCGGCCAGTTCCTCAACGAGGGCGTCGCCATGGTCGGCGAGGGCGTCCCCCCGGCCAGCATCGAGCAGGCCGCCGCCCAGGCCGGCTACCCGGCCAAGGTGCTCTCGCTGATGGACGAGCTCACCCTCACCCTGCCGCGCAAGATCCGCGACGAGTACCGGCGCGCGGTCGAGGCCGCCGGCGGCGGCTGGACGCCCCACCCGGCCGACGCGGTGGTCGACCGGATGGTCGACGAGTTCGGCCGCCCCGGGCGCAGCGGCGGCGCCGGCTTCTACGAGTACGGCGAGGACGGCAAGCGCGGGCGGCTCTGGCCGGGGCTGCGCGAGCACTTCGGCGAGCCGGCCGCGGACGTCCCCTTCGAGGACCTCCCCTTCGAGGACCTCAAGGAGCGGATGCTGTTCAGCGAGGCGCTGGACTCGGTGCGCTGCCTGGAGGAGGGCGTGCTGACCTCGGTCGCCGACGCCAACGTGGGCTCCATCCTGGGCATCGGCTTCCCGGCCTGGACGGGCGGCGTGTTCCAGTACATCAACGGGTACGAGGGCGGCCCGGCCGGCTTCGCGGCCCGGGCCCGCGAACTCGCCGCCGCCTACGGCGAACGGTTCGCGCCGCCGGCGCTGCTGGAGCGGATCGCGGCGGAGGGGCGCACCTTCACCGACTGACCGTCAGGCCTGAGCGGGTGGGGCCGGGTGCCGGACGGCCCCACCCGGCTCCTCCTGCGGTTGCCCGCCGAGTTCCTTGCCCAGCTCCCCGCCGAGTTCCTTGCCCAGCTCCCCGCCGAGTTCCTTGCTCAGCTCCCCGCTCAGCTCCCCGCCGAGTCCTCCCGCAGTTCCTCGCCGAGTTCCTCCCGCAGCGAGCGCTGGAACGCCGTGACCAGCGCCTGCGCCACCATCGGCTGGATGTGGTCCGTCAACGCCCTCATCCGGGCCAGTTCGTCCGGCGCCGGCTCGCTCTCCCGGTAGGGCCGCCACACCGTCTCCCGGAACAGCCGCTGCAACTCCCGGGCCGTCGCCCGGCTGTGCTCCAGCACCACCGCCCGCGCGGCCAGCAGCGTCTCCAGCGGGATCGGCACGTCCAGGATCCGCACCCCCAGCGGCAGCAGGCCCGGATCCACCCGGAACAGCTCCGGATCGGCCGTCCGCTCCAACGCCCCCATCGCGACCAGGCGTTGCACCTGTTCCTCCGACAGCCCCCGCCCGGCCCGCCGCTCCAACTGCGCCCGGCCCAGTTCCTCCGCCGCCTCGGGCGTCCAGGAGGCCACCAGCGCCCGGTGGATCGCCAGGTCCAGCGGCGTGCTGTCCTCCGGCAGCCGGGACAGGTACCGCTCGATCGCGGCCAACGTCAGCCCCTGGCGCTGCAACTCCTCGATCAGCTCCAGCCGGTCCAGGTGCGCCGCCCCGTACAGCCCGACCCGGCGCGGCCCCAACTCCGGTGGTGGCAGCAGGCCCTTCGTCCCGTAGAACCGCACCGTCCGGACCGTCACCCCGGCCCGCGCCGCCAGTTCGTCGACCGTCAGCCGCACACCGCCCCCGTCTCCCACGGCCCCGCGCTCCCCCATCTGCCGCCTCCTGCACTGGCACACTTCCACTGTGACAGCAGCAGTGTGACAGTGCCCGTCCCCCTGGTCCACCGGCTGCTCCACCGGCTGCTCCACCGGCGACGGCGGCCCGCCGCGCACGTGAGTCCGCCCCCGCCGCTGGGGAGCGGCGGGGGCGGACTCGGGGTGCTGGTGCCTCTGGCGGCGCTGCTTCTGGCCGGAGCCTGCTCTGACCGGCGCTGCTCCCGCGCTGTGGCGCGGCTGGTCCCGGTCTCCGCGGCGTGGGGCTACCGGGAGGCGGTGTCGGCCAGGTCGGCGTGGTGGCGGCGGGTGACCTCGGGATGGGCCCTCGTGTAGCCCTTCCACTCGTTGAGGCCGAACTCGGCGAACAGCGGGTTGTCCGGATCCTCGGTGGCGCCGGGGGCGTGCCGGGCGAACGGGAAGTCCAGCGGCTCGATGTGGGCGTCGAGACGGGGGTTGTAGAAGAACGGGACGGAGAAGCGCTCGCGGGCGCCGACCGGGCTGACCACGCGGTGGTTGGTGGCCTTGAGGTAGCCGTCGGTGGCCACCTCCAGCAGCTCGCCGAGGTTGACGACGAAGGCGCCCGGCATCGGCGGGACCTCCAGGAAGGTGCCGTCCGGGCGCTCGACCTGGAGGCCGCCGACGGTGTCCTGGAGCAGCAGCGTGATGAAGCCGTAGTCCTTGTGGGCGCCGACGCCCTGGCCGGCGCCGTCCGGAGCGGTGCCGGGGTAGCGGACCAGCTTGAGCCGCAGGTGGGGGTGGCCGGCGAAGGCCTCGTCGTAGAAGTCGGGGCGGGCGCCGATCGCGGTGAGGAGCTCGTGCAGCAGCCGGCGGGCGGTGTCGCTGAGGTGGTCGATCCAGCCGAGCGCGGCGGTGCGCAGCTCGGGGAGCGCAGCGGGCCACTGGTTGGGGCCCTCCAGCCACCAGTACGGGGGCTCGTCGGTGCCGGGGACGTGCGGGGGCAGCTCGGCGCCGATGTCCAGCTGGTCGCGCCAGTCCCGGCTGCCGCCGGTGCGCTCGTCGCCGGTGCGGGTGTAGCCGCGGTAGTGGGGGGAGTTGAGGTTGCTCACGGCGAGCCGGTCGGCCTCGGGGAGGGCGAAGAAGGCGCGCATCGCGTCGGTGAGCGCGGCCGTCTCCTCCGGGGTGATGCCGTGGCCGACGAGCTGGAAGAACCCGACGTCGGTGGCCGCGGCACGGAGTTCGTCGTGCAGCCGGCGGCGGTCGTCCGGGCCGCCGTCGGCGAGCGAGAGGTCGATCACCGGGAGGGAGTCGGATATGGGGGTGTACTGCTGCGACATGTGTGACATCCGCTGGTCTCGTCCCGGCCGGTCCCGGTGATCGACCGGGGGGAAGACCGGAGTGGCCGCCTGGTGCGGCGGGTGCTCCGGGAGCCGGGAGGTGGAGGCGGCCGGGTGGAGGCTGCCCTTGAGGGTGGTGGCGCGAGGTTCAGCTGGAGCGTCGACAGGACATGCTTGTCACGCGGAGCAGGTCCACGTGGCGACGGCGAACAAGGATGAGCACGTCACCAGCGTAGATGACCTTGACCGGAGCGGGCGAGCCCCCTGCGGCGGAGGGCTGCCTCTCACTTGGCAGTGGCCCTTCAAGGGTGGAAAGCCTTCGTGTGTCGCCCCTCTCAGCCGTTGTTGAGGTAGGCCAGCACGGCCAGGACACGGCGGTTGTCGTCGTCGGAGGGCTGGAGGTCGAGCCGGACGAAGATCGACGCGGTGTGCTTGGCGACGGCCCGCTCGGTGATCACCAACTGCTGGGCGATCGCCGCGTTGGAGCGCCCCTCGGCCATCAGCGCCAGCACCTGCCGCTCGCGCGGGGAGAGGGTGGAGACCGGGCCGGCCGAGGAGTTGTGGGCGAGCAGCCGGGTGATCACCTCCGGGTCCATCACGGTGCCGCCCCGGGAGACCCGCTGCACCGCGTCGATGAACTGGGCGCCGTCCAGCACCCGGTCCTTCAGCAGGTAGCCGATCCCGCCGGTGCTGCCGGCCAGCAGCTCGCGCGCGTACAACTGCTCCACGAACTGCGACAGCACCAGGACGGGCAGACCGGGGTGCGCCTGGCGGGCGGCCAGCGCCGCCCGCAGCCCCTCGTCGGTGAAGCCGGGCGGCAGCCGGACGTCGACCACGGCGATGTCCGGCCGGTCGGCGGCCACCGCGGTGAGCAGTTCGTCGCCGGTCTCGACCGCCGCGGTGACCTCCATGCCGCTGGCCTCCAGCAGCCGAGTCAGGCCGTCCCGGAGGAGGAAGAGGTCTTCGGCGATGACAACGCGCACGGGATCTCCAGGTTCACAATGGTCGGGCCACCGGATGGGCTGCTGATCGCGAGCACCCCGTCGAAGGCGGCCAGTCGGCGTTCGGTTCCGCTGAGGCCGGTCCCCCGCGACGGGTTGGCGCCACCGCGCCCGTCATCGGTGACCGATATCCGCAGCAGCCCGTCACTGTGCCCTATCTCGATCCACACGTGCGAGGCGTCGGCGTGTTTCACCACGTTGGCCAGCAGCTCGCTCACCGCGAAGTAGACGGCGGACTCCACCGGAGCGGGCGCCCGGCCGGGCAGCCCGCCGGTGAAGGTGACCGGTAGCGGGAGGTCCAGCGCGGTCGCCTCGACCGCGTCGGCCAGGCCTCGGTCGGCGAGCACCGGCGGATGGATGCCCCGGACCAGGTCGCGCAGCTCGCTCAGGGCCTTGACCGAGGACATCCGGGCCTCGACCAGCAGGGGTTGCAGGGCCTTCGGGTCGTCCTTCACCTGCTCGGCCACGGTCAGCAGCATGCCCAGGGCGACCAGCCGGGCCTGCGCCCCGTCGTGCAGGTCCCGCTCGATCCGGCGCAGCTCGGCCGCCCCGGCGTCGATGGTGTCCGCCCTGGTCCGGGCCAGATGACTGACCTGGCGGGCGAGTTCGCTCCGTCGGGACGGGCCGAGCAGGGCGCGGGCGGCCCGCTCGTGCACCCGCAGGACCACCGGCGCGGCCCACAGGGCGGCCAGCGGGGAGATGTAGAGCCCCATCAGGTAGACGGGCCCCAGCGGGAGGAACGGCCCGTTCCGGCCGAGCACCTGGAGGGCGGTCGGGGTCAGCACGACGATCACGGCGGTGATCGGGATGGCGCAGCCGGAGACGAGCACCCAGAGGAGGTCCCGCCACGTCGCCGGATCGGCCAGCCAGCCGCCGGCGCGCAGCCGCTGCCACGGCCCGGCGTCGACGCGGTGGTACGGCACCGGGATCGGCCGGCCGCTCCACCGGCCGACGATCCGCCGGTTCTCCGTCGCGATCCAGCGCGTGCCGAGCAGGCCGAGCACCAGCATCGCCGGCCCCAGGCAGAGCGATCCGGACCGGCCGCCGGGCGGGGCGCCGCCGTAGAGGTCGGTGGCCATCAGCGCGAGCGAGCCCGGCGCGAACAGGACGGCCCCGGCCGCCCGGCCGCCGCCCCCGGTGGCCCAGCAGAGCGCCCAGAGGGCGACCGGCGCCAGCGGCACCAGCAGGATCAGCGGCCCGCCCGGACCGTGGGTGAACGGCTCGGTGTCGTCGGGGCCGAGCAGGGCGGCGGCCAGCAGGACCGGCCCGGCCAGCAGCGCCATCAGCCCCGTGACGGCCAACGTGACCATGTAGAGCGCCCGCACGCCGGCCACGACGGCACCCTCCAGCTGCGCGACGGCCCTGGACACTGCGCTCGTCCTCATCCCGCGCCTCCCCTCCGGTCGGTGGCCCCGCGGCCCCGGTTGATCATCCGGCGTCAGTCTGCCGCGCCGTGACGTGCGGCGCTCTAGGTCTGCGCCCCCAATCCGGGGTGTACCTGGATACACCCCCGAGAGGCCGTCCAGACGGCTGTCCGCGCCCCGCCCCGGATTCGTAGCGTCATGTCCCGTCAGCCGGACCGGACTTCCGGTGCCGGACCTCGAATCGTGGAGGGCCCGTGAACGCGCCGATCATCCGGATCCGCGGCGTCAGCAAGACGTACGACCGATCCGACGCCGCCCACCCCGCGCTGGCCGGGCTCGACCTGGAGGTCCGGGCCGGCGAGGCGCTGGCCGTGCTCGGCCGCTCGGGCAGCGGCAAGTCCACCCTGCTGAACCTGGTCGCCGGCCTCGACCGCCCGAGCGAGGGCGCCGTCGAGGTGGACGGCGTGGCCGTCCACGAGCTCGGCGAGGCCGCCCTGGCCGAGTACCGGCGGAAGCGGATCGGCATGGTGTTCCAGTTCTTCAACCTGCTGGACGACCTGAACGTCGAGGACAACGTGCTGCTCCCGGCCCAGCTCGCCGGGATGCGGCGGGAGCGGGCCCGGGTCCGGGCCGGCGAGCTGCTGGAGCGGCTCGGGGTGGCCCGGCACGCCAAGGCCTTCCCCGGGCGGCTCTCCGGCGGCGAGCGCCAACGCGTCGCGGTGGCGCGGGCCTTGATGAACCGCCCGCCGCTGCTGCTCGCCGACGAGCCGACCGGGGCGCTGGACACCGCCTCGGCCGCGGACGTCCGCGACCTGCTCCGGGGGCTCAACGCGGAGGGCCAGACGATCCTGCTGGTCACCCACGACACCGCGCTCGCCGAGGCCTGCGCCGACCGGACCATCGAACTGCTCGACGGCCGGCTGGTCCGGGACACCGCGGCCGTGCCGGCCCCCGGCGGTGCGCGATGAGCGAGCGGTGCGCGATGAGCGAGTGGCGGGGGTGCCCCCGGCCGGAGGCTGGGGGAGAGCGGATCACGGGAGGGCGCGTGCGGGCGAACGCCCCCGCCGGGCGAAGGGAGGCGGGCGCATGAGCGTACTGGGCAAGGTGGTTCGCGCCGGGGTCGGCCGCAAGCGGGTGCAGACCCTGGTCATGGTGCTCACCACGATGGCGGCCGTGACGGCGTGCATCCTCGCCACGGGCCTGCTGGTCGCCTCCCAGGGCCCGTACCAGCGCACCTTCGCCGACCAGCGCGGCGCGCACCTCAACGCGCTGTACGACCCGGCCAGGGCGAGCCCCGCCCAACTCGCCGCGACCGCGCACGCCCCCGGCGTGACGGCTTCGGCCGGCCCCTACCCGGCGCTCACCGTCCAGCCGCGCGCCGGTGACGAGCTGCGGATCCCGCCGGCCGGCAGCCTGCTCCCGCCGGTGACGCTGGTCGGCCGGGCGAAGGACGGCCCGCTGGACGGCCTGCGGATCACCATGGGCCGCTGGCTCGCCGGCCCCGGCGAGGTGGTGTTCCTGGACGGCCACTCGCCGCTGGGCGTCGGCGACAGCATGCAGTTCCCCGACCTCCCCGGGCACCCGGTCCTCAAGGTCGTCGGCCTGGCCGCCTCCCCCTCCTGGAGCGCGGACGGCTGGATCGCCCCCGAACAGGTCGCCGGGCTCACCGCGCCCGGTGCGGCGCCCGCCGCCCAGTACCTCTACCGCTTCGCCCACGCCGGCACCGACGCCGAGGTGGAGGCGGACCGCGCCGCGCTCGCCGCCGCGGTGCCGGGCGGCGCCCTTGCCAGGGCCACCTCGTACCGGCCGGCCCAGGCGGAGGCCAACCGGACGGCCGCGACCTTCGTCCCGTTCGTGACGGCCTTCGGGGTGCTCGGCTTGGCCATGTCGGTGCTGATCATCGGCGTCGTGGTCAGCGGCGCAGTCAGCGCCGCCACCCGGCGGATCGGCATCCTCAAATCCCTCGGCTTCACCCCGTCCCAGGTGGCGCGCGCCTACGTCGGCCAGGCACTGATCCCGGCCGGGGCCGGCACGGTGCTCGGCGTGCTCGGCGGAAACCTGTTGTCCGTGCCCGTCCTCGGGATGGCGCACAAGGCCCTGCGCGGCGGCCTGCTCGGCATCCCGCTCTGGGTGGACGTCGCCGTTTCGGCGGTGGCCCTGGCGGCCGTGGCGGGCACCGCCCTGGTGCCCGCGCTGCGGGCCGGCCGGCTGCGCACGGTGGAGGCGCTCGCGGTCGGCCGGACGGCGCCGGGCGCCCGGCGGGCAGCCTCCCGCGGCGGCCCGGGTCCGGCCGGGGCGTCGGGTCCGGTCGCCAGGATCCAGCAGCTCATCGGCCGCCTACCGGTGCCGCGCGCCCTGAGCCTCGGGCTGGCGACCCCGCTCACCCGGCCGGGCCGCTCGGCGACCACGGCCGCCGCGGTGGTGCTCGGCACGGCCGGAGTCACCCTGTGCGTCGGCCTGACGCTCTCGCTCGGCTCCTTCCAGGACGGCCTCCAGGCCGGGCGCTCCGGCGAGGTCGTGGTCCAGACCCCGATCGAGAGCTCGACGAAGGCCTCCGACCACGTGGACGAGGGCGCCGCGACCAGGGCGATCACCGACCGCCCCGGTACCCGGGCCTGGTACAGCACCGCTCCGACGCCGGTCGCCGTGGCCGGGAACACCGGGCGCACCGCGGTGATCGCCTTCACCGGGGACGCCTCCTGGGGCGGCTACCAGCTGATCTCCGGACGGTGGTTCCAGGGCCCCGGCGAAGTGGTCGTCGCCACCGCCTTCCTGCGCGCCAACCAGGTGCGCGTCGGCGACACCGTCACCCTCACCGACCACGGGCGCAGCACCCCGGTGCGGATCAGCGGTGAGGTCCTGACCACCAGCGACCAGGTGTTCGTCGACCGGGCCGCGCTGGCCCCGCTCGGCACCGCCGTCCAGGCCGACGCGGTCGCCTTCCAGATCGACCTCACCCCGGGCACGGACGCGCAGGCGTACGCGGACGGGCTCGACGACGCCGTCCGGCCGCTGGGCCTGAGCGCCGAAGCGGGCGGGCAGCAGATCAGCATCGTGATGCTGGCCATGAACACCCTCGCCGGGACGCTCACCCTGCTGCTGGCCGTGGTGGCCGGCCTGGGCGTGCTCAACACGGTGCTGCTGGACACCCGGGAGCGGGTGCACGACCTCGGGGTGCTCAAGGCGCTGGGGATGTCGCCCCGGCAGACGGTCGGCATGGTGCTCACCTCGGTCTGCGGCAGCGGGCTGACGGCCGGGCTGATCGGGGTACCGATCGGGATCCTGCTGCACCACCAGGTGATGCCGGCGATGGCCCGCGCCGCCGGGGTCGGGGTGCCGGAGGCGGACCTCACCGTGTTCCACCCCTCGGTGGTGGGGCCGCTGATACTCGGCGGCCTGGTGCTGGCGCTGCTCGGCGCCCTCCTCCCCGCCGCCTGGACCGCCCGCACCCGGACGGTCACGGCGCTGCGCACCGAGTGACGGCGGGGCGGGGCGGTAGGGAAGGCCCGCCCCGCCGGTGACTCAGACCAGCCGTGCCGCCGCGTACGCCTCCAAGGCGGCCCGCTGGTACGCGGCCAGGCCCGGGGTGATGGCCTCGTACGCGGCGCTCCACTGGGCGTTCTCCGTGCAGGAGCGCGCGATCGCGCGGAACTCCTCGACGGAGACCGTCCGGAGCGCGCTGAGCGCCCGGTACTCGGCGTCGATGTGGTTCTGCACGGGCTCGGCGTCCGCCGGGTGGCCGGCCGCCAGCAGCTCCGCCAGGCGGATCATCCGCGCCGTCCGCTCGCGCTGTCCGGCCTCGACGTCGGCCTGGCCCATCGCGGCGGTGGCGCGCCGCGCCGCCTCGGCGTGCTCGGGGAAGTCCCGCAGGCTCTCCTCGACGTCGCCGGGCTGGATGCCCTCGAACAGGTTCTCCGGTCGGTTGATGCTGGTCATGGGTGTGCCGTCCTCTCGGGAACGTTCCAGGTCGGCGATCGTGCGGGAGACGGTGGCGGCCAGGGTGTCCAGCCGGTCGCGCTCGGCGAGCAGCCGGTGCCGGTGGTCCCGCAGGGCCTCCAGCTCGTCCACCTGGTCGCCCAGGATCCGGGCGATCTCGGTCAGCCCGACCCCCAGCGCCCGCAGTACGAGGATCTGTTGCAGCTGGAGCAACTGCCGTTCCTCGTAGTAGCGGTGGCCGTTGGAGCCGATCCAGGACGGGGGCAGCAGCCCGATCTCGTCGTAGTGCCGCAGGGTCCGGGCGGTCACGCCCGACATCCGGACGACTTCCGCGATCGGCCAGGCCGCTGCCATGCGCCGTCTCCCTCGTTCACGTTCGCTTGGACCAGGGCCGGTTCCTCCGGCCCTGGTCGCGACGGTAGAAGCTGACGCTGCGGCAGCTTCAAGCCCCGAGACCGTCCCGGGGCTGGAACCAGTCGAGGGACTGCCCGTGCGGTCCGGTGAAGGCCACCGGCCGCTCGTCCAGGGCGAGCGCGAACAGCCCGGATCCGACGGGCGCGGGGTGGGGGAGACGTCGCTCGACGGTCGGCAGCACCGAGACGGCCTCGTTGGAGATCCAGTGCCCGGGCAGACCGCGCATGGTCACCGCGAACTCCTCCCGTGCCTCCGGGGGTAGGTAGGCGAGCACCGCGCTGTGGAACACCACCGGCGTGGCACCGGCGGGCACCTGTGCCACCAACTCCCTCACCGTCGCGTTGAGGTCGCCGCGCACCAGGTGCGGCGGCTCGGCCCGGGCGACCTGGACGGCGCCGCGCAGCCGCTCCAGCCGGTGGGCCTGCTCGGGCCAGACCAGCGACTCCAGCCAGCGCATGTCCTCCTCGTCCCGGACGTCCAGCGGGTTGAGGTCGATCCCGGCGCGCCACACCACCTCGGGCAGCCGCTCCCGCAACGACGCCGGCAGCGGTACCGGCCCGCGCACCGCGCACTCCAGCGTCACCGGGCTCTCCTGGGCGCCGAACTCGATCGCCGGGCCGCCCGCTTCACCCGCTTCACCCGCTTCGCCTGCTTCACCTGCTTCGCCCACCTCAACCGTGTATCGGTACCGATACCGGTCGGGGTAGAGGCAGAGCCCCGCCGAGGCCCCCACCTCGATCAGCGCGAGCGGCTGCGGCAGCGCCGCCAGCAGCGGCAGCAGGGTGGCGCACCGGCCGGCCTCGTTGGTCTGCGTCCGCCGTCGCAGCATCGTCGCCGCAACCTCGTCCCAGTGCGCCGACACCCAGGTGCGGAAGGCCGGATAGCCGGCCGTCACCGGCCCACCGAGGTGGCGGACCGAGCCGAACAGCAGGTTCGGCTGCCGCTTCGGGGCCGGCAGACCGTCCAGCAGGGCGCACAACTCGTCGTCCCCGGCGGCGCGTTCGGCGAGGCCCTGGTAGCTCGCCGAGTTGCCGCGCGCCTCCCGCTCCGCGAAGGCCCGGTAGAGGTCCCCGATAGCACTGTCCACGTTCCGTACTTCCTTTCTCTTCAGCTCTCTTCAGCTCTCTTCAACGAATTGGCGCAGCCCTGTCCGTGCCTTTCCGGTCAGGCCGGTGGTCCTACGGCTGCGCCGCCGCCCGTAGCGCGGACACCAGCGCGCCGAGCACCGGCTGTCCCCAGGCGCCCTCGCGCACTGCGGCGTGCAGCGCACGGACCGGCTCCGGGCCACGGAGCCGGCGCACGGTGACGCCCGGGTGGCGCTGGGCGAGCCCGAGGGCGGGGACCAGGGCGACGCCCAGTCCGGCCGCGACGAAGCCCTGCGCCGTCGCGTAGTCGGCGCTGTCCACCGCGACGGACGGCCCGAACCCGGCCGCGTCGCAGGCCCCCCGGACGACCTCCCGGCACGGGCCGGGCGGCTCGGCCCCCACCCAGGGCTCGTCCGCGAGCTCGGCGAGGTCCAGGACGCGTTTCGCGGCGAGCCGGTGGCCCTTGGGCAGCACCGCCCGGTACGGGTCGTCGCGCAGGTGGACCAGCCGCAGGCCCGGGTGCGCGGCGCCGTCGGACCGGACCACCACCGCGAGGTCGGCCCGGCCGTCCAGCACCTTGGTGAGCGGGTCCTCCGGGTCGGTCATGCCGAGGTCGAGCCGTACGCCCGGGTGCGTCCGGCGGAACGCGGCCACCGCCGGGGCCACCAACGCGGCGCCGGCCGTGGCGAAGTAGCGCACGGTCAGGCTGCCGCTGCGCCCGGCCCGCAGGTCGGCCAGCGCCGCGCCGGCCTCCGCGACCTGCCGCTCGATGACGGCGGCGTGCCCGGCGAGCAGCAGTCCGGCGGCGGTCGGCCGAACGCCGCGCCCGACGCGTTCCAGCAGGGCCGTCCCGGTCTCCCGCTCCAGCGCCGCCACCTGCTGGCTGACGGCGGACGGGGTGTAGCCGAGCGCACCGGCCGCCGCGCTCACCGAGCCGTGGTCGACCACGGCCCGCAGGACCTGCATCCGTCGGACGTCGAGCACCTCAGTCATGTAGCTCAGCTTAAAGGTGGTGAAGAACATTTCGCTTGTGCTACCGGATCCCGTCGCGGGACCGTCGTTGAACACCCCGCCCCCCGACCCCGCCCCCCGACACCGCCCCCCGACACCCCCCGACACGGCTCCCCGCCCCCCCGAAACCGTCACCTCGACAGAAGGAGCACCGCCCGTGCTGCGGATGGCCGTTCTCGCCCTGTTCTGGGGCTCGGGCTTCCTCTGGATCCGGCTCGCGCTCCAGCACGGGCTCACCCCCGTGCAGATCACCGTGCTCCGCTCGGTCCTCGGCGCCACCGTCCTGCTGCTGCTCGCCCGTTCCGCCCGGCAGCGCCTGCCGCGCGGTGCCGCCGTCTGGCGCCGGCTCACGCTGGCGGCGCTGCTCTGCAACGCGCTGCCGTTCCTCCTGACCGCGTACGGCGAGCGCGGCGTAGGTTCCGGCCTGGCCGGGGTGCTGCACGCGACCACCCCGCTCTGGTCCCTGCTGGTCGGTCTCGCCCTCGGCGCCGAACGTGCCCGCGGCCCGCTGCGGTCAGGTGGTCTGGTGCTCGGCTTCGCGGGCGTGCTGCTGATCTTCTCCCCGTGGCGGGACGGCGGTGGCCTCCCCGCCCTGCCCGCACTCGCCCTGCTCGGTGCGGCGGCCAGCTACGCCATCGCCTTCGCCTACATGGCCCGTGCCCTCACCGGCACGGGGGCGGCCCCGTTGGCCCTCTCCGCCGCCCAGCTCACCGCCGCGGCCGGGCTGAGCACGCTCGCGCTGCCGGTCGGCGGCTCGCTCGACCCGGTAGCGGGCGCCGATCCGCTCGGACTCGTCGCCGTCGCCGTCCTCGGCGTCGCCTGCACCGGGCTCACGTTCCACCTAAACTACCGCCTCATCGCCACGGAGGGCCCCACCAGTGCGGCCACCGTCGGCTATCTGCTGCCGGTGGTCTCCACCGCGCTCGGCGCGCTCGTCCTCGGCGAGGAGCTGACGATCCGGACCGTCGCCGGAATGATCGTCGTACTCGCCGGTGTTTTCCTGACGAAACATCACAGGGCCCAGGCCCCCGCCCTCATGCCGACCCCCACCGCTTCCCGCGACTGAACGGACCATGCACCCCCACTCCCTCTGGCGAACCGCCGACTTCCGCACCCTCTTCACCGCGACCGCCCTCGCCCAACTCGGCACCAACGTCGGCTACGTCGCCGTCCCGCTGATCGCCGTCGAGGCGCTCGACGCGAGCCCGGGGCGGGTCGGCGTCCTCGCCACCCTGAGCACCCTCGCCTTCCTGCTCATCGGCCTGCCCGCCGGCGCCTGGGTGGACCGGATGCGCCACCGCCGCGTGCTGATCGTCGCCGACCTGGTGAAGGCCGCGCTGTACGCCTCCATCCCGCTCGCCTGGTGGCTGGGCGGGCTCACCCTCTGGCAGCTGTACACGGTCGCGCTGCTCACCGGCTGCGCGACGGTCTTCTTCGACGTCGGCTCGCAGAGCGTGCTGCCCCGGTTGGTCGGCCGCGGGCACCTGGTGCAGGCGAACGCCGCCGTCGTCGGCCTGATGGCGGTCGGCAACGTCGCCGGGCGCGGCGCGGGCGGCCTGCTGGTCCAACTGCTCACCGCGCCGTTCGCGATCGTCGCGACCGCGCTCAGCCACCTCGGCTCGGCGCTTCGCCTGATCGGGCTGCGCCGCACCCCCGCCCCCGAACCGATCGCCGACAGAGACAGGCATAGGGGCAGGGGCGAGGGCGGGGACGCCGACAGGGGCAAGGGCAGGGGCAAGGGCAGGGGCAGGGGCAGGGGCGGCGGGCTCGGAGCGCAGATCGCCGAGGGGCTGCGGCACGTCCTCGGCAACCGGGAACTGCGCGCGCTCGCCCTCACCGCGGCCCTCACCAACCTGGGCTTCCAACTCGTCAACACGCTGCTCCCGGTGCTGTTCGTGCGGGAACTGGGCCTTTCCGCCTGGGCGTTGGGCCTGTTCTGGGCGGTCGGCGGGGTCGGCATCCTGCTCGGCTCGCGCTGCGCCCGCCCGATCGCCGCCCGACTCGGCTACGGGCGCACGCTCGGCCTGGCCGGCGGCTGCGTGGCGCCCGCCGGGCTGCTGGTGCCGCTGATCGGGCACGGCCCCTGGCTGTTCGCGGCGGGGGCGGGCTGGCTGCTGGTCTCGCTCAAGACCGGGATGGACAACGTCCTCGGGGTGAGCCTGCGCCAGCGGATGACCCCGGACGCGCTCCTCGGCCGGATGAATGCCACCTTCCGCTTCCTGCTCACCGGAGCGCTCGCGATCGGCTCCGCGCTGTCCGGGCTGCTCGGCGAACTCGTCGGCCTGCGGGCCACCCTCTGGTGCGGCGGAGCCGTCCTCGCGGTGGCCTTCCTGCCGGTCTTCCTCTCCCCGATCCGCACCCGCCGCCGGCTCCCCGAAGCCGAAGCCGAAGCCGAAGCCTCCGAAGGCCCCGTCCCCGCGCAGACTCCCACCCAGCTCCCCACCCAGCTCCCCACCCAGCTCCCCGCGCAGCCTCGACAGGCCTGAGACCTACCAGCCCGGCCCGTGCCCCGGCTGCCAGTCCAGCCCCAGGTGCGGGCGCGGGCGGTGGATCCGCAGCAGCGCGGTCACCGACCAGACGACCAGGGTCAGCAGGGCGTAGAACAGCAGCAGCGCCCAGAACGGCGTGGTGGACATGCTCCCGTCCTCGAACCGGCACCACGCGTCCGGCGGCAGCCAGGACGCGCCCGTCTCCAGCAGCCGTCCGCCGCCGGGTACCAGGCCCTGTTCGCAGCGCTCGCCGAAGTCCAGTGACCGCACGTACAGCAGCCCGTACAGCGAGCCCGCCGCCGCGAGGGACAGGACGGCGCCGAAGGTGAGCAGCACCGCCCGCCGTCGCCCGGTCGCCGTACGGATGTTCGTCACCGGGGCAGCGTACCGGCGCCCCAGCCGGGGCGCCCGGTGATCACCCGAGCAGGCCGCCCATGTGCGCGTCCTCGGCGAGCAGCCGCCACGAGCACCCGGGCGAGGCGAACGCCTCCGGGTCGACGGCCTCGACGAGCCGGTCCACCACGGTGCTCAGCAGCGACTGCGGGTCGAACACCGCCCAGGTGTCCCGGCCCCGCCCGCAGTCCCAGCGCTCCCACTCGGCGCGCAGCCGCTCGTACGTCCACAGCGCGTACAGCAGGGCGGACAGGTCGCGGTTGAGGTAGGCCTCCGGCTGGCCGTCGTCGTACCAGTCCGGCAGCTCCAGGCGGCCGGTGACACCGTCCAGGGCGATCGTCAGATCCGTCGGCCAGTCCCCGAGGGCCAGGAACTCCCGCTGGTACGGGCGCTCCTCCTCGCCGTCGAAGTACTCCGGGTACGCCTCCGCCATCGTGACCAGCGGTTCCTCGCAGACCCCGAACATCGCCCCGCCCAGCGGCAGTCCGATCTCGGTCAGCAGCCGTCGGGTCGGCTCGTGCACCAGCCCGGCGGGGAGCTCCTGCGCCCGGTAGCGGTGCACCAGGCCCGGGCCGCCCTCCTGGCCCGTCAGCGCGGCGAGCTCCGCCACCAGCTCCGGGCCGACCTCGTACGCCGGACCGCCCGGACCGCCCGGCAGCGCGCCCCAGCCCAGTGCTCGCACGAGCAGCGCCGTGCCCCAGTGCGCGGGCGGCGTCGCGGACCGTCCGAACAGCCCGGGGTCGATCTCCCGCATCCGCCGTTCGGCCCCGGCCGTCACCTCGGCGACCACCGCGGGGCCGCGCCGCCCGTCCAGCGCGTCCGCCCGCCGGGCCGACTCGGCGACCGCCTCCACCTCCCGCACCAGCCCGGCCAGCGCGGGCAGGCCGGAGGCCAACAGGTCCCGCCGCGGGCCGGGTTCGCCGAGGAACACCTCGCCGGTCGTTCCGTCGAGCAGCACCAGGCCGCCGGCCGCGGCGAACGGCGCGCAGTACTCCGTCTCGCCCAGGACGAACAGCCGCTCCGCCTCCGGCAACGCCGGAGGCGGCCCGTCGCCGAGCACCCCGAAGTCCAGGAACGCACCCGAGAGCGGCAGCCCCTCCCGGATCAGGAACTCCCGGCTCCCCGGATGCACCACCCCACTCGGCAACCCGTCCGCCGCCACCCGCGCACACCCCGCGTCCCCCATGCCCCCCACGTCCCCCGCCCTCCACCGCCCCGACCCTTGACCCCCAGACCCTAGTCGCCCCGTCCGACACCAGAGCGGGCAAGCCGCCGCAAGCCGCCGCAAGCCACCGCAGGGCTCCAGCCGTACCAGGGCGGACCAGGGCGAGCCGGTTTCCCGGATCCGCCCCCACCCCACCCGGGCGCCGTACGGGGCGGGTCAGACGAGCCCGCCGGCCTCCCGGGCGGCCCGCTCCACGCGGGCGTGGTGGGCCTGCCACCAGGCCGCGTCGCCGGGGGCGGTGTTGATCCCGTCCGGGCGCTGGCCGGTGGTGTCGTCGACGAGTTCGCGGAGGAGGTCGGCGTGGCCGGCGTGGCGGTGGGTCTCGGCGATCATGTGGACGAGGACCCGGTGCAAGGTCTGCTCGGCCCGCCGGCCGAACGGTATCCGGCCGATCGCGTCCAGCGGCAGCGCCTCGATGGTGGCGTCGGTGTGCGCCCAGACCCGGCGGTAGCGTCCGGTGATCTCCTCCGTGGTCTCGTCCGCCCGCGCCCACAGGTCGGCGTTCGGCTCGGCGTCGCCGGTGAACCACAGCGGCGTCGGTTCGGGGAACGGCCGCCCGAAGGTGTCGCCGAAGTACATCGCCTCGGCCCCGGTGACGTGTTTGACCAGCCCCAGCAGATTGGTCCCGGTCGGGGTCAGCGGGCGCCGGAGGTCGTATTCGGAGAGGCCGTCGAGCTTCCACAGCAGGACGTCGCGGGCGTCCTGGAGATAGATCCGGAGGTCGGTCCTGGGATCGGTTGCCGTCATGGCATCAGTCTGTTGATCGCGTCGGACCTGTCCACCGAATTCCGCGCACCCAGGGGCCGGCAAGGGGAACTACGGAGTGTGACGGGTGGGGCGGGGAGGGTGTGGACTTGAATCTTTACGAACGAATGTTCGATCCTGGGGTTGTGTCCGTTTTCGAACCTGCTTTCGATTCCATCGCCGAGCGACCGACGCTCCGGCCGGTGGCGTCGGCCGCCGTGCCGGCGGAAGGGCGGGCCGGGCGGGGCGTGGTGCCGGTGGTGCCGGCGCTGCGGGAGGTGCTGCCGGACGGCGGGCTGCGGCGGGGGACGGCGGTGTCGGTGGCGGGCGGGGACACCGGGCTGCTGCTGGCGCTGGCAGCCGGGGTGAAGGAGACCGAGGGCGGCTGGGCGGCGGCCGTCGGGTTGCCGGACCTGGGGCTGGCCGCGGCCGAGGGATACGGGCTGGACCTGCGGCGGCTGCTGGTCGCGGACGACCCGGGGCCGCACTGGGCCGAGGTGGTGTCGGTGCTGACCGGCGCGGTCGAACTGGTCATGCTGCGCCCGGACGGCCCGGTGCCGCCGAAGCTGGCCACCCGGCTGGCGGCGGTGTTGCGGCGCAGCGGCTGCGTGCTGCTGGTGGCCGGGCCGTGGCCGGGGGCGGCCCTGCGGCTCGGGGTCCGGTCCGGGCGCTGGTTCGGGCTGGGGGACGGTTACGGGCAGCTCGCCCGGCGGCAGGTGGAGGTGGTGGCCGAGGGGCGCGGTTCGGCGGTGCGCGGGCGGACCGCCCGGCTCTGGCTGCCGGACGAGCACGGCGCGGTACGGGCGGTCCCGGACAGACCGGTCCTGGACCGGCCGACCCTGGAGCGCCCCGTCCTGGAGCGCCCCGTCCTGGAGCGTCCCGTCCTGGAGCGCCCCGTTCCGGGGCGGCCCGGGGTCGTCGGGCAGCCGCTCGAACGGGTAGCGGTGGTGTGAGCGATGGCGGACGACAGGACACCGCGGGTGCTGGTGGTCTGGTGCCCGGACTGGCCGGTGGCGGCCGTCACCGGCGACGACCCGGTGGCGGTGACCGAGGGCGGGCGGATCCTCGCCTGCTCGGCGGGTGCCCGGGCGGCCGGGGTGCGGCAGGGGCAGCGGCTCAAGCTGGCCCAGCGGCTCTGCCCGGCGCTGGAGCTGCGCGACCGCGACCCGGAGGCGGAGACCGGCCGCTTCGAGCCGGTGGTCGCGGCGGTGGAGGCGTTCACGCCCCGGGTGGAGGTGGTCCGCCCGGGCCAGTGCGCGATCCCGGTGAAGGGGCCGGGCCGCTACTTCGGCGGTGAGGAGGCGCTGGCGGCCAAGGTCCGGACGGCGGTGGCGGACGCGCTGGCGCGGGAGCCGGTCCCGGACGCCGCCCCCGGCGCGGTCTCCGTGCCCGGCACGGACGCCACCCCCGCCACCACACCCCCCGCGACCCCTGCCGCCACGCCCCCCGCCCCCACCGCGACCGAGCACCCCCCGCCCCCGCCCGCCCAGGTCGGGGTCGCCGACGGCCTGTTCGCCGCCGTGCTCGCCGCCCGCGCCGGAGTGCTGGTGCCGGCCGGGCGGACGGCGGAGTTCCTCGCGCCGTACCCGGTGGGCGTGCTCGGCGACGAGACGCTGGCGGAGGTGCTGGGGCGGCTCGGCCTGCCGACCGTCGGGGCGTTCGCCGCGCTGCCGCCCGAGGCGGTCGTGGACCGCTTCGGCCCGGCCGGGGCGGTGGCGCACCGGCTGGCCCGGGGCTTGCAGCCGCGTCCGCTGGTGCCGCGCGACCAGGAGCCGGACCTCGCCGTCGAGCAGCGCTTCGACCCGCCCGAGCCGCTGGCGGAGCCGCTGGTGTTCGTCGCCCGCACACTGGCCGAGCAGCTGCACCAGCGGCTGGCCGGGGCCGGGCTGACCTGCCGCCGGGTGGCCGTCGAGGTGGCCTGCGCGGACGGGCGGACGGCCTCGCGGCTGTGGCGGCACGAGGGCGGGCTGTCGGCGACGGCGCTGGCCGAGCGGGTCCGCTGGCAGCTCCAGGCCTGGCAGGGCGCGGGCACGTTCGCCGCGTCCGGGGAGGCGCCCGACGCCGGGTTCGCCCGGCTCCGGCTGGCCCCCGACGGCCTCTCCCCGGACCAGGGCCGTCAGTTGGCGCTGTGGGGCCAGGCGGTCGCGGACGACCGGGTGGAGCGGGCGGTGGCCCGGGTGCAGGCGGTGCTCGGACACGCCGGGCTGCGCCGGATCGAGCCGGCCGGCGGGCGCGGTCCGGGTGAGCAGGCGGTCAAGGTGCCGTGGGGCGAGCCGTACGAGGCGGCGGGGCCGGCCGGCGCGCCCTGGCCCGGGCGGCTGCCGGACGTGTGGCCGGCGGTGGTGCTGCGGGAACCGGTGCCGGTGCGGGTGCTGGACGAGGCCGGGCTGCCGGTCACGGTGGACGGCCGGGCGGGGGTGTCGGCCCGGCCGGCCCTGGTGGTGTTCCAGGAGGGTCCGTCGGGCCGGGAGGGGCAGGGGCAGCAGGGGCGACAGGAGCGGGTGGACGGCTGGACCGGCCCCTGGCCGGCGGTCGAGTACTGGTGGGACCAGTCGCTCGCCCGCCGCCGGGCCCGGTTCCAGGTCGTGCTGGGCGGTGGCCGGGCGCTGCTGCTCACGGTGGAGGGGGGCGCGTGGTACCTGGAGGCCGGCTACGACTGACGGCCGCCGGCCCGAGGGGGGATCCGAGGGGGGGATCCGAGGGGGGAGAGGTGACGAACCGCGAGAACGAAGGCGACCCCCGATGGGCTTCACCAGCCACCCCACCCTCCCCTGGAGCGAGCTGCACCGCCGCCTGACCGGCGCCGCGCCGGACCGTACGGTCGTCCCCCTGCGCCGCCCCGCCCAGGAGGAGCCCGCCCCCACCCCCGGAGCCCCCGCCCCCGCCCAGGAGGAGCCCGCCCCCGGAGCCCCCGGCGACGGCGGCGAGCCCTGGGCCGAACTGCACGTCCACTCCGCCTTCAGCTTCCTGGACGGCGCCAGCGACCCGGAGGACCTGGTCGCCGAGGCGGCCCGGCTGGGCGTGGAGACGCTGGCGATCACCGACCACGACGGCCTGTACGGCGCGGTCCGGCTGGCCGAGGCGGCCCGGGGGACGGGCGTGGCCACCGCGTTCGGAGCCGAACTGACGATCCGTCATAACAGTTCAGAGGTGGAACACTTGCTGGTGCTGGCCCGCGACCCGGCCGGCTACCGCCGGCTGTCCGCCGCGATCGCCGCCGCCCAGCTGGCCGGCGGCGCGAAGGGCCGCCCGGCGTACGACCTCGCGGCACTGGCCGGGGCGCACGACGGGCACTGGGCGGTGCTCACCGGCTGCCGCCTCGGCCGCGTCCCGGCAAAACTCGATGACGGCACGGCTGGGCACCAACTCCGCACCCTGACCGAGGCGTTCGGCCGCGACAACGTCCACGTGGAGCTGATCGACCAGTGGCTTCCCGGCGACGACCGGCGCAATGACGCCCTCGCCGCGCTCGCCGCCGAGCAGGGCCTCCCGGTGGTCGCCTCCACCAACGCCCACCACGCCGGCCCGGCCCAGGGCCGGCTGGCACAGAGCCTGGCCGCGCTGCGCGGGCGCCGCACCCTCCAGGACGCGGTCGGCTGGACGCGGGCCGCGGGCACCGCGCACCTGCGCTCCGGCCGGGAGATGGCCGCCCGGCTGGCCCGCTTCCCGGGGGTGCGGCGGGCCACCGCCGAACTCGGCCGTTCCTGCGCCTTCGACTTCACCAGGCTGGACCCGGAGCTCCCGGGCTTCCCCGTCCCGGAGGGCGAGAGCGAGATCAGCCACCTGCGCGCCCTGGTCGCCGCCGACGGCCCGGCCCGCTTCGGGCCCGGCAACGCCGCCGCCCGACGCCAGCTGGCCCTGGAGCTGGACGTCATCGAGGACCTCGACCTGGCCGGCTACTTCCTGATCGTGCACGACATCGTCGACTTCTGCCGGAGCCAGGACATCTGGTGCCAGGGCCGCGGCTCGGCCGCCAACTCGGCGGTCTGCTACGCCCTGGGGATCACCGCCGTCGACCCGGTCCACTACAAGCTGCTGTTCGAACGCTTCCTGTCCACCGCCCGGGACGGGCCGCCCGACATCGACCTGGACATCGAGAACCGCCGCCGCGAGGAGGTCATCCAGTACGTCTACCGCCGCTACGGCCGCGAGCACGCCGCGCAGGTCGCCAACGTGATCACCTACCGGCCCCGGCTGGCGATCCGCGACGCGGCCAGGGTGCTCGGCTACCCGCAGGGCCAGGTGGACGCGTTCAGCCGGCAGACCGACTTCCGCTCCGCGCCCGGCGCGGACGCCGTGATCCCCGCCGACGTGCTCTCGCTCGCCGGCCAACTCCACGGCCTGCCGCGCCACCTGGGCATCCACTCGGGCGGCATGGTGCTCACCAGGGAGCCGATCGGCGAGATCTGCCCGACCGAGTGGGCCCGGATGCCCGGGCGCTCGGTGCTGCAGTGGGACAAGGAGTCCACGGCCGGCGCCGGGCTGGTGAAGATCGACCTGCTCGGCCTCGGCATGCTCGCCGCGCTGCACGACGCCTGCGACCTGGTCGCCGAGCACCACGGCCTGCGCTACGACCTGGCCACCATCCCGGACGGCGACGCGGGCGTGTACGCGATGCTGCGCCGGGCGGACACCGTCGGCGTGTTCCAGGTCGAGTCGCGGGCCCAGATGGCGACGCTGCCCCGGCTCAAGCCGGACCACTTCTACGACCTGGTGGTCGAGGTCGCGCTGATCCGGCCCGGCCCGATCCAGGGCGGCTCCGTCCACCCGTACCTGCGCCGCCGGGCGGGCGCCGAACCGGCCGGCTGCCCGCACCCGTTGATGGAGAACGCGCTCGGCAAGACCCTCGGGGTGCCGCTGTTCCAGGAGCAGATGATGCAACTCGCCATCGACTGCGCCGGGTTCACGCCCGCCGAGGCGGACCGGCTGCGGCAGGCGATGGGCGCCAAGCGCTCGCACGAGCGGGTCGCCCGGCTGCGCGAGCGGCTGCTCGGCGGGATGGCCGAGCGCGGCATCCCCGAGGAGGTCGCCGAGGACGTCTACGGCAAGATCGAGGCGTTCTCCAACTACGGCTTCCCGGAGAGCCACGCGATCAGCTTCGCCTACCTGGTGTACGCCAGCGCCTGGCTCAAGTACCACTTCCCGGCGGCCTTCACCTGCGCCCTGCTGGCCAACCAGCCGATGGGCTTCTACTCGCCGCTGAGCCTGGTCGCGGACGCCCGGCGGCACGGCGTGCGGGTGCGCGGGGTGGACGTCAACGCCAGCGCGCCGCGCCCCACCCTGGAGCCGTACCGGGGGCCGACGCCGGAGCCGCCGCTGACCGCGGGCCGCCCGCAGCCGGCGATCCGGCTGGGCCTGGAGACGGTGCGCGGCATCGGCGCCCCGCAGGCCGCGGCGATCGCGGCCGGTCAACCGTACGCCGACCTGGAGGACTTCGCGCGCCGTACCGGTCTGCCCGCGCCGGCGCTGGAGGCGCTGGCGACGGCGGGCGCCTTCGACTGCTTCGGGTTGACGAGACGTCAGGCACTGTGGACCGCCGGTGCGTTCGCCGGTATCTCGGCCGCACTGATCCCGGGGACCACCCCCGGGACGGAGGCGCCGCCGCTGCCCGGCATGAGCCCGGTCGAGGAGACCATCGCCGACCTGTGGGCCACCGGAACCTCCGCCACCAGCCACCCGCTCCAGCACCTGCGCGCCCGCCTGGAGCGCGGCGGCGCCCTGTCCGCCGCCGAACTCCCGGACGCGGCACCGGGATCGGAGGTGGTGGTCGGCGGCCTGGTCACCCACCGGCAGCGGCCGCCGACGGCCGGCGGGGTGCTCTTCCTCAGCCTGGAGGACGAGACCGGCCTGATCAACGTGGTCTGCAACCGCCCGGTCTGGGAGTCCCAGCGCCGCACGGCCCTCGACCGGGCCGGCCTGCTGGTCCACGGCCGCATCGAGCGCGACCGCGGCGCCACCAACCTGATCGCCACCCGGCTCACCCCGCTGCGGATCGGACTCTGAGCGGGGCAGGGGGGGTGGCCTCCAGGCCTGCCGTCCGCACCGCCGCAGATGGCGACCCGGTCAGCTCAGGCGGGCGTCCGCCCCTTGCCCGGGGCGCCGGCGAAGACCTGGGCGATGGGGAGCCAGGCGGTCGCGGTGGGGCCGGTGGCGGTGAGGGCGAGGTCGTCGCGGTGGCGGCGCTGGGTCACCAGGAGGCAGAAGTCCAGGGCCGGGCCCGTCACCCGGTCCGTGGCGCCGTCCGGCCCGAAGGTCCACAGGCCGCCGTCGGGCGCGGTCAGTTCGAGCCGGACGGGCGACTCGGGGGCGGGCAGCCCGTGCAGGGTGAACGCGAAGCCGAGGGTGCGCAGCCCCAGGTGGGCGATGTGCCGCAGCCGGGTGGTGGGCTCGCGGGCGGCGCCGAGCGCGTCGGCGACGTCCTGGCCGTGCGCCCAGGTCTCCATCAGCCGGGCGGTGGCCATCGAGGCGGGCTTCATCGGCGGGCCGAACCACGGCAGCCGGGTGCCGGCCGGGGTGGCGGCCAGTGCGGCCGACACCTCCTCCCGGCCGGCGCGCCAGCGGGCGAGCAGGTCCGCGGGTGCGGCGGCCGCGCCGCCGGCCGCGCCCTCGTCCACCGGGTCGACGCCGGCGGCCGGCAGCGTGCCGAAACGCTCGTCGCGAGCGGCGGCGAAGCCGTCCGCGTCGCGCGCGGCCAGCGCCGTCCAGTCGTCGGTCCAGGCGAGGTGGGCGATCTGGTGCGCGATCGTCCAGCCCTCGGCGGGCGTCGGGCGCGCCCAGCCGGCCGGGTCCAGCCCGGCCACCAGGGCGTCCAGCGCCGCGCTCTCGGCCCGCAGGTCGTCCAGCAGCGCGGTCAGGACGTCCGCCGCGGGCGTCGTCGGGGCGTTCGGGTCCGTCATCGGTTTCCCTCCTTCCGGGTCCGGCGCGTTACCCGCCGGTAAGCCACGGCCGCACCCTACGCCCGGACCGGCCGCCGCGCCCGCCACTCCGTCGAAGACGCGGGGAACACCCACGTCAGCACTCTCGCCAGCGGCCGTGCCGCGTGTGACAATCTCGCGATGACAAGGGCGAAGACGGGCCCCGGGGCCGCGGACACCCTCACCACCCCGGCGCACCCGGACGATCCCGGGCTCGCCGCCCGCGCCGCCGAGTTGGTGCGGGACGCCGTGCTCGGCGACCTCGCGCGGCGGGTGGTGGCCGAGTGCGGGGCCGACGTCGGACTGGTCGGCGTGCCGCAGCCGTCGTCCGGGCCCCGGGAGAGCGACGCGGGCATGGTGCTGCGCCACTGGGCCGGCACCCGGGCCGACCTGCTGCACGACCGGGCCGTCCCGACCGGCACCGGCCTGGGCGGGCGGGCACTGGCCGAGCGGGCGCCCAGCTGGGTGCCCGACTACCGTGCCGCCACCACGATCTCGCACGACCACGACGCCGCCGTCAGCGCCGAGGACCTGTACGCGATGCTCACCGTGCCGCTGCTGCACGGCGACACCGTGTACGGCGTGGTGTACGCGTCGCTGCGCGCCGTCGTCCCGTTCGGGGACGTGCGGATCGCCGCCGTCGGCGAACTGGCCGCGATCGCGACCCGGGCCCTCGCGGGGGCGGCCGCCTGGCGCTCCGCGCCGCCCCGACGGGCCGCCCCCGTAAGGCCGTTGACCCCGCGCGAGCACGAGGTGCTGCGCTGGGCGGCGACCGGCCGGACCAACCCGGAGATCGCCGCCCGGCTGGGCCTCACCTGCAACACCGTGACGGGCTACCTGAAGTCCGCGATGCACAAGCTCGGTGTTCGCAACCGCACCGAACTCGCCCTGGCGGCGCGCGAGTCCGGCCTGGTCGGCCGGTGAGCGCGCCCGGTCGGCCGGTGGGCGCGCCCGGTCGGCCGGTGGGCGTACCCGGTCGGCCGGGGGCGGGCCTCAGCCGACCTGCCGATCCCGCCCCGTCCAGTACGGCTCGCGCAGCCGGAACTTCTGTAGCTTCCCGGTGGCGGTCCGCGGCAGGGCCGCCCGGAACTCCACCGAGGTGGGCGACTTGTAGCCGGCCAGCCGCTGCTTGCAGTGCGCGATCAACTCGGCCTCGGTGACGGCCTCCTGGCCCCCTCGGAGGACCACCAGCGCCTTGACGGTCTCGCCCCACTTCTCGTGCGGCACTCCGATCACCGCGGCCTCGGCGACCGCCGGGTGGCCGTACAGGCAGTCCTCCACCTCGATCGAGGAGACGTTCTCCCCGCCGCTGATGATGACGTCCTTCTTCCGGTCCGAGATGGTCAGTTGGCCGTCCTGGCCGAGGACGCCGCCGTCGCCGGTGTGGAACCAGCCGTCCCGCAGGGCGTCGGCGGTGGCCGCGGGCTGCTGCCAGTAGCCGTCCAGCACGGTGTTGGAGCGCACCAGGACCTCGCCGGAGGCGTCGACCCGCAGTCGGGTGCCGAGCGCCGGGGCGCCCGCCTGCACCAGCTTCTCGGCCCGTTCGGCGGCGGGCAGGGCGTCCCACTCGGCGCGCGAGCGGTTGACCGTGACCGCCGGGGAGGTCTCGGTCAGGCCGTAGAGCTGCATGAACTCCCAGCCCAGCTCGGACTCGACCTGCTGCACCACCGAGGTCGGCGGCGGCGCGCCGGCCACCACGATCCGCACCCGGTCCCGGCCCGGCACCGGGCCGTCCCACTCGGCGGCCGCGTCCAGCACCATCTGGACCACGGCGGGCGCCCCGCTGAGGAAGGTCACCCCGTGCCGCTCGACCCGGCGCAGGATCTCCGCGCCGTCCACCTTGCGCAGCACGATGTGCCGGGCGCCGAGCCCGGTGAGGGCGAACGGCAGGCCCCAGCCGTTGGCGTGGAACATCGGCAGGGTGTGCAGGTAGACGTCCCGGTCGCCGACGCCGTAGTGCAGGCCCATCAGTACCGCGTTCAGCCAGATGTTGCGGTGGGTGAGCTGAACGCCCTTGGGGCGGGCGGTGGTTCCGCTGGTGTAGTTGATCGTGGCGGTGTCGTTCTCGGCGATCTCGTACCGCCGGGGGGAGTTGTCGAAGTCGTGCAGCAGCGCGTCGCTGTCCGCGCCGAGCACGAACTTGTGCTTGGCCGCCACCCCGTCCAGCGCGTCGGCGAGTTCGGGGTCGACCAGCAGGACGGACGCGCCGCTCTGCTCGACGATGTACGCCACCTCCTCGGCCTTCAGCCGGAAGTTCACCGGGACCAGCACCCGCCCGTGCCCGCTCACCCCGAACAGGGAGGTCAGCAGCCGGGCCGAGTTGTGCGACACGACGGCGACCCGCTCGCCCGGCCCGACACCCAGCCGGTCCAGCCCGGCCGCCTGCGCCCGGGCCAGTTCGGCGACCCGGCGGTAGCTCAGCTCGCCCCAGGATTCGGCCGGCTGCACCGGCTCGTCGACGATGCCGACCCGGTCGCCGTAGACCAGCTCGGCCCGGTCGAGGAAGTCCATCACGGAGAGTGGAATCTGCATGCGCCCACTGTCCTCTCCCGGCCGCCCGCCGGACACCCCCGATCGGGGGTGTCACCTGCGGAAGGGCGGAAGGAGAGTGAAAGTCGGGGCAGAAGGAGAGCGAAAGTCGGGCGGAAGAGGCGGATTCCGTCTGCTGAGCCCGTCGCGAACAGACGGGTGGCCGATGCGGTGGGGCCGGCCGGCCTCCTGCTGGGAAGATCGCAGCGAACGGCCACACACCCACGGGGAGAAGCACCATGAGCGACCGACGACCCGGGCACCTTCCACGAGGCCGGGGGACTGCGGTGACCACCCCCGCCACCGCGCACCCGCGGGCCGAGGGCCTGCTGCTGCGCCCCTTCGAGGACGCGGACGCACCGGCCCTGATAGCGGCGTACCGGGACGAGACGCTGCGCCGCTTCACCCGCGTCCCGGTGGGGAACGCCGAGGAGGCCGCGCACTGGCTCGGGCTGCAGTACCGGGGCCGGGCGGAGGGCCGCCGGTACAGCTTCGCGGTGCTGGAGCCCGGCACGGGCGAACTGCTCGGCAACGTCGCGCTCAAGCGGGGCACCCCGGGCGGGGAGACGGCCGAGGTGGGCTACTGGACGGCGGCCGCCGCCCGCGGCCGGGGGGTGGCCCCGCGCGCGGTGGTGGCGCTCACCGCCTGGGCCTTCGACGTGCTCGCCGACGACGGCCTGGTCCGGATCGACCTGCTGCACCAGGTGGACAACCCGGCCTCCTGCCGGGTCGCGGAGAAGAGCGGCTACGTCTTCCAGGAGGTGCTGACGGCCTTGCCGCCGGAGTTCCCGTCGGACGGTCACCGGCACTCCAGGAAAAGGCTGGACGGAACCGAACACGGCAGGTCAGAGTAGTCGGATGGGATCTCTGGTACGACACGTGACGATCGACTGCGCCGACCCGTACGGCCTCGCGCAGTTCTGGGCCCAGGCGCTGGACGGCACCCTGGCCGAGGACGACAACCCGGGCGACGAGGAGGCGGTGGTGCAGTCCGCCGGTGCCTCGCTGCTGTTCATCCGGGTGCCCGACGGCAAGTCGGTGAAGAACCGGGTCCACCTCGACCTCCAGCCGCAGGACCGCAGCCGGGACGAAGAGGTGGAGCGCCTGGTCGCGCTGGGCGCGACGGTGCTCGGCGACCACCGCACCCCGGACGGCAACGGCTGGGTCACCCTGGGCGACCCCAACACACGTGACTACCAGTTCTGTGCACCTTAGCCGCTGGTCAGCGCCAACGACAGAGCCCCGCCCGGAGCTTGGCCGAACGGGGCGTT
>NZ_JBFBFU010000043.1:0-59198 GCF_040684355.1 Kitasatospora sp. NPDC091276
TCACAGCACACGACTACCGGGACCAACCCTCCAACGGCAGGCGAACGCTACTGCTTCACCCATCCGAGCGACATCACGAATTCAACTTCAATAGCGTCAACCTTGGGCTGTGGGTCAATGGCTTCGGTCTCCATGATGTTGAGGACTTCGAAGCGTGGTTGATTGATGCCGACGCAGCGATGTGACTCCACGTAGCTCGAAACGCGCGCGGCCCCGTCGGAATGTATTTCCGGTGGGGCCGCTGCGGCGTCTGACGGCAACGTCAACGGACGGATGCAGCACAAAGCGGCGGGGCGTCGTCGTTGTCGAGCTCGGTGGCAGCCCAGGAGGGCCCGCCGAGCACGCTGCTGAGGAAGTCGATGGCGCCGTACTGGAGGCGGAGGCGGAGGCGGACCCGTGCGGACATTGTCGCGGTCACGCCGATGTGCGAGTGTCCCGGCCTGCTCGCGGTGGTGACGAAGGCCGGCGGAGCCGGAGCTGTTCAGCGTTTCTTTACTGATTCAAGGCGGCCCGCTGTCGCGGGCCGCGCGCTCCGGCCCGGCGGGGCCGCCGCCCGCTCCTGTCTCCGCCCCGCTCAGCGGCAGCCCCGCCCGTCCGGGCGCGCAACACCAGCGAGAGCAGCGCAGTCCGCAAGGCTCTACCCCACACCAGGCCCTCCCTCCGAGGGACCAGGGGCCGAGCACCGGTGCAGCACCGTCGTGGTGAGAGGTCGCGGTCGCGGGTCGTGCCCCTCACCGGCGGACCCCCGGAGGCGTACCAGGATCCCCCGGGGGCCACCAAGACCGAGCGCAGGCGTCACCGGGTGAGCCTTGGCGGCCCCCGGAGAACCCTGGTCCGGCGAAGCTGCCCGACCGACGAGGGACCCGTCCCGCTCAGGCCCGCGGCCTGCCGAAGTCTCTGGTGCCGCGCCGTCCAGTCAACCGCTTGCCCGACGGTGCGCGTGGCGGTGGGTCACCGTCCCGGGTGGGTATCTGCCCAGAGAGCCCGGTCAGTTCACCGTCAGGCGTACCGTGGCGCTGGAGGTGGTGAGCAGATGACGATGGAACTCGCGGACAACGTACGGAAGTATCGGCGCCGCGCCGGGATGAGCCAGGAGGAACTTGCGCACGCGGCGGGTCTGTCTCCGGCGACCGTCCGGAAGGACGAGCAGGGCGGGACGGTCCGGATGGAGACGCTTCATGCTCTGGCTCGCGCTCTGGGCATCCCCACGGCGGCACTCGTCGCGTCCGACGCTCCGGAGCCCGTGGGACGGGCGGAGGAGCCGAACCGGCTCAACCTCATCCAGCTTCGTGCCGCGCTCACCCCGGCGGTGGGGCTCGTGGACCAGGACACTGACGCCGTGGGCGAGGAACCGAACCTGCGCGCCTACGCGCGAACAGTTCGAGACGCGCGGGTGCTGTACTTCTCCGACAGCTACAAGAGCGTCGCCGCCCAACTGCCCGGCCTGTTGCGGGACGCTGCGCGGGCCGTCGCCCACTACGACAGCGGCGAGGAGCACCGGCAAGCCCTGCTCGCCCGCGCCGAGGCGTTGCGCCTGGCCGGCACGTACCTCACGCAGGTGAGGCAGTACGACATTGCCTACACGGCCCTGCGAGGAGCCATCACGGACGCCCGGGCAGGTGGGGACATGCTCGCGGCTGGCTCCGGAGTCGGCTGTATGTGCTGGCTGCTGGTGCGGCAAGGCCGGCTGGAGGAGGCGGAACGGATCGCTGCCCAGAGCATGGACGTGGTGGAGCCGAAGATCACCGGCGCCGAACCGGACCACTACGCGGTGTGGGGCGGTCTGGCCATGGAGGCCGCAGCCGCAGCGGCACGCAACAACCGCCCGGACGAGGCCAAGGCGTACCGCAGGGCGGCGCGGGTGGCGGCAACCGCCGTCGGCACGGCACACCGCAACGTCTCCCGACACTGGTCCGTCTTCGGACCGGTGACCGCCGCCATCAAGGCACTCGAAGACTCCATGGTCGTCGGCGACGCCCGCGCGGTGGTGCGCAAGGCGGGTGAAGAGGTGGAGCTGTCGCCGAAGGCGTGGAAGCGACTGGGCAGGCCCAGCACGAACGACGGGAACCGCTTCACCCTGGACATGGCGCGCGCCCACACGCGAACCGGAGACCTGTCGGCGGCCATGGACGAGCTGACCCGCGCTCGTGAGGCCGCCCCCGAGTGGCTGAGGCACCAGAACTCGGCCGCCGAGACGATGCAGGAGATCCTGAGCCAGCGCAAGCGCACACTGACCAGCGACATGCGCGAGATGGCCGGCTACCTGGGCGTCGTCGGATAGCTGCTACGTAGCGTGGCAGTTCGCGAACCTTGCGTTGCGATCTGCCCTGCTGGGTCCGTGGAATGACGCATGGCCAGGTCGTTACGGTCGCCGTGTCCTGTTCCAGCGACCGAGGCCGGGGATCCACGATGGGCATGCCGAGGAGCGACGCGGACCGTCTGCGTCGCAGGGAGTTGCACGAAGCGGCGTCGGGCATGGCGGGACCCCGCCTGCTGCCATGGACCACCGAGGACGGACGCCCCTGCTACCTGAGCACCGACGGCAAGGGCTACATCTCGACGCTCGCTGACGGCATCGAAACCGTGCAACTCGGCATGGGTCAGGAGCTCCTGGAGTACGCCCGGGGCATCCTGACCCCCGGAGCCAAGGCTGAGTCGGCCATCGAGTACCGGTGGCTCGCCTGCCGGCTGACCGAGGCCCTGTCGGACGCGCTCAGGGTCGCCGAGTCGCGCGGCCAGCGCATCCCGGCGCCGCAGGAGGAGGCGGCCGACGAGGGTGAACCTGCGAACGCCAGCCCCCTTGATGGGAACGAGGAAGGCTGATGGGCAAGACCACCCACTACCGCTTCCGCGAGTACCACGTGACCACCGCGACCGACCCCCTGGCGCTGCCGACCTTCGAGGCAGTCTGCGTCACCGGCGAAGAACGGAATTGCGCTGCCGCATCCGGCGAGCTACACACCCCAGAGGAGCTGACGCGCTGGATCGCCGGACACTGCGCGCAGACCGGGCACCACTCGTACGAGCAGACCACCCGCACTATCGTCCGCGCCGAGCCCGGAGCTTGGCAGTAGGATCACGCGCGCGGCCGACGACAGCACGACTGGTCTACACCTCTGACGGCAGTAGCGACGGCAACAACCACGGACTTCAGCGCACATCCACGAGCACCGACGGACCGTCAAACTACCGCTGACCTGCGAAAATGCAGGTGGAGAGGGGTCGTGTAGCACACGTACTATGTGCTGGCGGGGACCACGCCGGTCCTGGTGCACAACACGTGCGGTGATGGCGTCGCAACATTGCACTATCACGGCGACGGAAAATCACTTCAGTATTGAGGTGACGGATGGTGAGACGGTGACGCACACACACCTGATGCCTCACGACGGGGAAGCGGTTGTCTCGCCGTATTCTGGCCCTCCGAGCATCATGAGCCGAGACATTGACCTTCCGAATGCTAAGGCTGCCCTGGAATTCTAGAAGGAAACTCAGGGAAGCTGGGGTCCGTATCACCCGCTGGGGAACAGTTGCCTGACGTACTGTGCAAATTTTCTCCGAGCGGGAGGAGTTGACGTTCCGGAAGGAAAGGCGGCCATCCCGTGGGCGAGGAAGTTCCTCTCCGGTGACCAGGAGGATGCTCGCTGTCGATACGCTGACCAGCATCTTCAAGTGTTGTGTCCTGACTGCAAGGAACGTTGATGGCTGCAAGAAACTCCGAGGCTCTCGATGTTTTCCTCAGGGTGGCTGCTGACTCGCGAGTTTCGTGGCACACTGTCGAACTCGCTGGCCGAGGGATCTCGGCGGACGCGGCGAGTGTCACTTGGGTGATTTCTGAGGGGAAGCGCTCGCTGGGCGGAGAGGAGCTTTCCGATCTCCTCATCGAGCAGAGTGATCTGGTTGATACGCTGGTCGAAGCATGGCAATCTTTCGAGAGCGGAGAGATTTCCGGCGCAGACTTTGAGGTATATCTAGAAAGGGTTGTCATAGGGCTCGAAGGATGGATTTCTAGAGCCTCGCGGAAGTAGCTCCTTCCAAGATCATAAGCCCCACCGGATTCTCATCCCGGTGGGGGGCTTCTGGGCGTCTTGACGGCAACGGTTGACGGCAACGTCAGCGGACGGGTGCTGCACAAGTGGGTGGTTCGTCGCCGTCGTCGGGTCGGGTGGTGGGCTGGGCGGGGGCGCGGAGGGCGTTGCTGAGGGTGTCGATGGCTTGGCGCTGGAGGTGGAGTCGGACGTGTAATGGTGACGTCGGGTATTGGAACTGTCCGAATGCCTGCGTGCAGAGTTGGGTGGAGCGGGCTCACAGGTAGTCGAAGAAGCGGGTCCACCAGGTTGGTGGGTGCTCGGGTGGGTAGTAGGCGGCGAGATTGCTGGCGCCGTCGTATCGGGTCCAGAGCAGGTGCTCGGAGACCGCGATGTAGCCGAGCGCTTCCACTTCGTCCTTGATGCGGCGCCGGTCTGCGGTCTCGAAGAGGAGGTTCTCTTCTTCCTCGTCGTAGCTGCCAGGGTTCCCCAGCGTCACGGTGACGAGGGCGCCGAAGTTGCTGACACGGATGGCGATGTGGTCGCCGCTGGCCGTCGCCGTGGTGGGAATGACGATCGTCCCGTGGTGGCTGGCGTCCTGGACGCCTCGATCGACGGAGCAGGTGCACTGGAACCGTTGATTCAGCCTGGCTGCGAGCTGGTCGAATCGGGCCCGGGTCGCGGCGTGGTCGTAGTTCTGAGGGAACTCCATGTGGTCGGGATCGTCGAGGTCCCTCAGCAGAGCCCAGATGTGCTGGTCATCGAGGGGCATGATCATCGTCTCCGTGTTGGTGGGTGTGGTTGATGCGGTGGCTGACTTCGGCGGCGTAGTTGGTCCAGTCGCCGGCGGAGAGTCGCTGCCAGGTGACGGCGACGTCTGTGTGGATGCCGAGGGTGCGGGCGAGGATCGCGGCGGGGATCTCGGTGGCGAGTTGGAAGAGTGCGGTGCTGCGGTTCGCGGTGACGGCGCGGGCGAGCGCGGCTACTGGTTCGGGCAGCTGGATAGGGGCTTGGCCGAGGTGGAGGCGCACTCCTTGAGCGTCGGCTTCGACGTCCGTGGTGGTGAGGCGGCTGATCGCTGCGGGTCTTTGGGCGTAGAGGAGGAGAAGCAGTCCGGCGAGGCGGTCTTCGGCTTTGAGAGCGCCGTCGTGCAGGAGTCGGCGTGCGGTGTCCCATCGGTGCTGGTCGTCCAGGGGCTGGGTCGGGCCGCTCCAGCGGTGGGCGGGGGCGTGGATGGTGGTCAGCTTGTTGGTGCGGGCCCAGCGGATGAAGTGGCCGGCGGTCTCGCGGTAGGTGGCGGAGTCGTCGGTGAGCCAGCGGTCGAGGTCACTTTGTCCGCAGGTGGCCAGGGCAAGGTTGTGGGTGGAGAGCCAGCTCAGGAAGGCGACGGCCGCGTGGGTGCGCTGGCGGATGGAGTTGAACTGCTGCAGCGTGGCGGGTTGGCCGTTGTTCTTGGCGCGCAGTCGCCTGACGAGGTGCCAGGTCGTATAGCGGTGGAGGAGTCTGCGCTGGTCGGGGTCCTGTTGGGAGGTGATCAGGTCGGCGAGGAAGCGTTCGGTGCGGGCCATGTGCTCGTCGCGTTCGGGCAGGGCGCCGGCGCTGACGAGTACCTGACGCAGGTGCGCGAGGGGCTGGGTGTCGGGCAGTTCGTCGAGGGCTTGGTGGGTGAGTGGACGTCGGCCTGCGGCAAGGTCGGCGAGGACCGGGGCGACGGAGGGCTTGTTCAGCCAGCGCCTGGCGGTGATGGGGTATTCGGCGGTGGCGATGTTGCGCCGGAGGGCCTGGAGTCCGGGGTGGAGGGTCGCTGTCGGAGGCCCCAGCAGCTCGTTGAGGCGCTGGTTGATCAGGCAGCGGGCGCACTGGCCCGGGTGCGGATGGTCGGGATCGGTGCAGGTGGGGCAGGTGTGCCAGACCTCGGGGGCGGTGCAGTCGGCGCAGAGGGGTTCGGCGAGGGTCCCGGAGATCACCGCTGAGAGGCGGCCGCAGGCCGAGCAGGAGGCGGTGCGGCGTTGACAGGTAGGACACCAGGGGCGACCGGTGGTGCGGGAGGTGCCGCAGGGTCTGTTCTCGCCGCAGATGGAGCAGGTCGCGGTGCGCAGAGCGGGGCAGCTCGGGCAGATCGGACCGTCTGGCGTGCGGGTGTTCACCAGACGTAGGCGGCCGCAGTTGATGCAGGTTTCGAGGTTCGCGGGGTCGGTGATCAGGCAGTTCGGACACAGCGGTCGGCCCTGGTCGTCGCGGGTGGCGGGTTCACGGTGGGCCCCACAGCGCGAGCAGTCCTGGAGGCGGCTGTGGGCGATGCAGGTGCGGCAGACCCGCTGACCATCGAGTGGCTTGTCGATGCGGACGACTCTGCAGCAGCGGGGACAGGCGGGTTGGACGACTCCGGCGATGCCCGCGGTGTGCAGGAGGTCGATCAGCCGCAGAATGGCGCGAAGGGGTGCGAGGTGCCCGTCCCCGGTCAGCAGGCCGGGATCGGTTTCCAGGGCCCAGGCGAGTTTCTGCTGGTAGGCGGGGCGTGGTGCAGAGCGGCGGACCGCGTCGGCTATCGCCCCGCGATCGGCGGCCGGGTCCAGAGCGCTGACCAGCGTCTGGATGACCGTGATCGGATCCCGGTCGTCGAGGTCCGGACACATCTTGCAGCGCGGCCGCCCGGCGCGATCCCGCGTCGCGACACGCCGGGTATTTCCGCAGGCGCCGCAGGGCTCGGGCTGCGGTCCGCAGATCCAGCAGTACCAGTCCTGCCCACGGCGCTGGAGGGTTCGCATCGACTTGCCGCAGTCGGCGCAACAGGGAGGCGAGATGTGCGAGGCGCCTGCCTCGCGGAGCGCGATGAGCAGGTCACCGACGGCCCGGGGCGCCGGCGAGCGGCCGTCGGTCAACACACCGGGACGCCCAGCCAAGTGGGACGCGAGACGGCGGGCCTTCGCCCGGCCGCCCGCGATGCCGGTGACCACGGTGCGGATCTGCTCGGTCCCCAGCTGAGGTTCGATGGCCGCGACCAAGTCCACGATCGTTCCGATCGGATCGGAGACCGCCCGATCAGGGTGTCCCGTGGTAGTCACGGTCGCTCGACACCACGGATGCGGGCCCGCTTGGGCCGAAGATCACCAACACCGGCCTCGGCGCCGACTGCCTTCTTTGTTCGGCTGGTTGCTCCGGCACCGGCTGCGGCCACGGGTTCGATGAGGTCGTCCATGGTGCAGTCCAAGATGTCGAGCAGGGCCATGAGGATCCTCAGGCTGAGCCGTTCGGGGCGCTCGACGACGAGTCGGTAGACCTGACTGGAGGACAAGGTGATGCCGCGTTTGTCCAGCAGCGGGATGAGGTCGGTGGTGGAGAACAGCCCTCGGTCGGCCATGACCTTGCGCAGGTGCCAGTGGTAGTCGAGCTTGGCGGCCATCAGCGGTCCTTGTCTGCGGAGGTGGTCGGCGCGAGCACGGGCGCGAGCGCCTTATGGAGCATGGTGTTCATGAAGTCGTCGCTGACGTGGGTGTAGATGGCGGTCGAGCTGTCGTTCTCGTGACCGACCTGCTGCTGGATGAAGCGGCGGTCGACACCGTCCTCGGTGAGGTGGGTGACATAGGTGTGCCTTGTGTCCGCAGAGGCCGTGTGCGGATCAGCCCGTGTTGGTATTGAGCTCGCGGGACTCGGAGGGGACATTCGCCGCGCTTCTCCCGGGCCGTGTTGCATTGCGACCACCCAGATGTGAGGCAGACCACACTTCTGGGTGACGCCCCTGGACCGTGCTGATCATGCCTCCTCGAAGCCCTCGATGAGCTGCTGATGTTCCCTCAGCTCGGTAGTCCGGGCTGCACTTGTGAGTACGGTCTCCTTCGCCGTCCCGAGGGATCCTTGGCCTGCGCCGAGCAGTTCGCGGGTGACCACGATGGAGTCGATGACGCTGGCCCCCTGACTGCGCAGGAAGCGTTGGACGGCCTCCATTCCGCGCTCCTGGTCGAGCAGTGGAAGGCTCTGCTCGACCAGAGAGACAAGGTGGGCGGCTCGGTCAGGGGTGAGGCCGTGAACGTCGTCGAACATGCGATCCCTCCTGGAGGTTGCTGCTTCGATGCTCAGGTGACCTGGGCTTCTTCGCCGTTCTCTCGGTCCGCAAGGAACTCGTCGAGTAGTTGGAAGAGAACCTCGATCGCGCGGGCTTCGTCCTCAGGCGGCAGGTCCCAGGGGTTGTCCCAGCCGCCGGGAAGAGCGATGTGCAGGACCTGGCCGGGCCATGCGTGGTTGCAGTCCTGTCCTCGCCGGGCGACGAGCCACTCGCGCCATCCCACCAGTCCTGGAGACCGGTGCCGGGCCGCGTTCTGGTCGTATCCGGTGAGGAATGCAGTCAGCGCGTGGAAGGAAGGGCGGCCGACGAACATCCCGGGCCGCTTGCCGACGTTGGAGAAGTACTCGCGTTCGCTCATCTCGATGAGGCTGGTCATGACTCCGTTGAGTACCGTCAGCGAGGGAACATGTCAGCGTAGGGGTCTGGTTCGCCAGTGGCAGGGTCGAGTCCTGCCTTCCAGCGGAGTTGCTCCACTCGCCAGTGGACGAAGGTCGGTGGTGAACAGTTCCAAAGCTCACCACCGATGCTGATCGGCCAGGGCGACCACAGGTCGTGGTCCTTCTGGACCAACCGGCGGAGAAACTCGACCATGCCGAACGTGTGGATCGTGAAGGTCGGGTTTGTGTGCCGCCCGTAGACCAGGACCGGCCAGCGGTCCGGATCACTGTCTTCGGTCAGCCAGCAGAGAATGTCTGGCCCCGAGGTGATTCCCCAGGCGAGAATGTGCCCCGGATCGACATCAAGAGCGGCCCGGCCGCCCTCCATTTGCCAGCCATAGCGGGCATTCTCGGTCTCCCCTGCCATGTCGCCGGGGTCCCACTGAATGCCTTCCGTAGGGAGGGGAAGCAGGACGCTGGCCTCGCCGTTGATCGAGCCGCCGCCGTAGACAGACATGAAAGCCTTGTAGTCAGCGGGAAAGCGAACGTGCCAGGTCGCTTCAGCGACCCTCCAGTCGACCTGTTCGTCCGCACCGTGCTCCGGCGACATGATCTGTGTGAGCGCTGCGACGCCCGACTGCTCCACGATTACGCTCCCTCTCCTCTGAGGCAATCCGATCAACCTAGCGGCCAGGTCCGACAGCGAATCCCCTCACCTGGTCCGGCTCCCGCGGCGTGAATCCCACGGGCAGATCATCGCATCCGCTGCTGACGGTGCCGAAAGCCGGGACGGTTGCCTAACTGCAGGATCCGATCGTTGAGGTTCGGGCCGTCGGGAGGCGAGTCACGCGACTTGCCACCGCCGCTGACCCGCGGAGGTGCAGGATCTCCTCGTGCTGGGCGGCGAGCCGTGCCAGGGCCTGGGTCCGGAACTCGCTCAGCTCTTCATTCACGTTCTCGGCGCGGGCCAGCCGTTCCTTCAGGGTGGCGATCTCGGCTTTGAGCCGCTCGATCTGGGCTTCGCGCGGGTCGGGGACCTGCCCTGCTTCCTGCAGAATCTGGAGGCGGCGCTCGAACTCGGTGCGGAGGTGGGCATAGGGGCGGGTTCCGTAGAAGGCGGTGCGGTCGACGGCGGCCGCGCGGGCGAGGGTCTTGATGTCGCACTTGCCGCCGGGCGGGATCTCTCCGCGGAGGAGCCGGTCCATGGCGGCCCGGATGCGGTTCTCGTTCTCGGTGCGCTGAGCTGTGGTGATCCTCATGCGGAGTCCTCATCGGCTTGGTCGAGGGTGGCCGCGTCGATCTCGGTGACGACTCGAAGGGCCCGGTCGTAGTCGTGCTGTAGGCGGGAGCGTTCGGTCTTGCGGGTCTTGCCCAGGTCACCGAGGAACGTCTTCGTCCGTTCGGCGTGTTCGGCCCAGACAGGCCGGTGGCAGGGGTGGTGGGTGGCCTGCGGGCACCGGGCGGAGTCACACATCCCGACCAGTGGCCGGTCCGCGGTGGGGGTGCCGGCGAGCTTGAGGCAGAGCGCGCGCGAGGGGTCGGTGAGCCAGCAGAAGTTCGCCGGGCCGATGTGCAGGGTCTTGGCGCGCTTAGTCAGCAGGTTCAGCACGTCTCGGTCACTGCGCTGGGTCTTGGGCGCCGGTGCTGCGGCCGGTTCGAGCTTCTCGTCGATGCTGGCGAAGAACTCGGTGAGGCTGCGGGCGCCGGGGCCGGCGGGCAGGATGCCCTGCTGGTAGTTGCGGAACTCGGCCAGGACCAGCTGGAGGTTGCGGTCGCTCTCGTGCTTGTTGACCTCGGCCAGGAGTTCGGCCTGAGCTCCGCCAGGTCGCGAGGCATAGCCTTCTGTAGTGGCGACGGCGATGTGTTTTAGGTGGATCTTGGAGGCCAGGACACCTCCGGGACGGTAGGCCATTTCCAGGGCCAGGGCCCTCCTCAACATCCGGAGGTTGACCGGCCCGTCGGGAATCGGGGCAAGGCCGAGCCGTTGTCCTGCCTCGGAGTTGACCCAGTTCTTGAACCACTTGTAGCGGACGCCGAAGGCGAACCGGCCGAAGAGCAAGATCCCGTCGCGCGGGTCGTCGTGCAGTTGCTCGGCGAGTTCGATCGCACGATAGACCGGTTCGATGACGACCCATTCATCGTCGGTTCCGCCTAGTGGCTGGCCTTTGACGACCTTGCTCGCGACGCGGTAGCGGGTCAGGCCGGGGACGGGCTCCTCGGGCGGGCGACGGCAGCCGACCCGGAGTTCCATCAGCTCGCTCGCCCTCATTCCGGAGATCGTGGCCAGGACGATGATCACGGCCGTGCGGACGATCCCGACCAGTGCGTCGGCCTGGATCCTGTGCAGCGGCAAGCTCCAGGACACCGAGGAGGCGCCGTCCGCCGTGGTGACCTCGGGGGCATGGCGGGCGAACAGCTTCTCCACTCCCACCGAGGCGACTGCGGCTTCCAGAGGCCCGCGCAGAGTCGGGAGCCACCTCGACCAGAACTGGCTGAACCCGGCCTGTCGGGCCAGCGCTCCGGTTGCCACCGGCAGCAGCGGATCATCGGGGGCCCAGCCGTCGGCCAGCCGGTCGGTGGCACGGTGTTCGGCGAGCATCGGCAGCGGTGTGCACGTTCGTGTGTACTCGGTCAGCAGCTTCACGATCTCATCGGCGAAGTCGGGGCCGCCGTGACGGAGCCCGGCGCTCTTGGAGGAAGTGCTTCGGTCGTTCTCCCGTACTTCCCGGTCCAGTTCGACAGCGTGCGGGCCGAGGGTGGACACGACGTAGAGTGCAGCCGCGAGCATGGGCTGTAGCACGCTGTGCTCGACCGGTGCTGTCTTGTTCTCGGTGCGGCCGCTGGGCATCTCGGCGACCGCCGAGGCCGTGGCCCCGCCCCAGGGTCGCAGAGCCGCGGCGACACGGTCGGCTGTGAACAGTTCGCGGTAGTTCACCAGGTCGACGATGACCTGCGCGGCGGCGCGGCGCGTCCCGGGGCTTTGCTCGCCGACGACCGTGCCGCCCTCGTCGAGCACGTAGCGGCGGTAGGCCATGTATGCCTCGCAGGTCTGTGTACTGATCTGCGGCAGGCTCTCGACGCTGTGCCCGTCCAGCCATGCAAAGAGCCTGGTGAGCTCGTCCAGCCGGCCCGCGCAACTGCGCAGGTGCAGGGCCGTGCGGTGTGCCCTGGGCAGTGGGGCGACGGCCGGGTGGCGCGGAGCGAACAGCGCCAGCACCAGTTCCTTGGCGACCAGACGCCACCGTGGGTCGGCGATCGCGGCGAAGTCGAAACGACGGGTGCAGAAGGCGAGTTGGACCGGCAGACCGATGACGTCGGTGAAGTCCCAGGTGTCGTCCTCGAACCGGGGCGTCGAGTGCCTTCGGGGAGGCGGAACCCGGCCTCCCGGCAGACATCGGCTCCGGCGAAAACCGCGGATCGGCCGTCGAAGGCCAAAGTAGCGGCAGTGGTCACGCGGTCATCTCCTCGGGCCTCAGGGGCACTTCATCGTCTTGGCCGGCGACGTGGGCCGCGCTTGCGGCCAGGACGGCGGGGTCGAAGCGGTCGAGGATCTGCTGGATCCGGGCCGCGTAGGGGCCGAAGACCGCCATGAACTGGGCGGCGGGCATCTGCTGCCACTGCCGGGAGAAGAACGCCTTCAGCCGCAGCATGTTGACCGCGTGCCGAGGGGCGAACACCGCCAGTGGGCAGAGCAGACAGACCCAAGGCCGGGCCGGACAGGGTTTGCCCTTGGGCCCGTGCAGCCCGGACAACTGGTCACCGCAGGCGGCCGTGAACACGTCGCGCTGGCCGCCGACCAGCTCGGCGATCGCCGCGTCGTCCAGGTCCATGGCCGCCACCAGCTGCGGATAGCCCCCGGCCAGCGCGGCGGCGTCCTCCTCGGTGATCACCATCGGAGGATGGGCCCGCCGCAGCATGTCGTGCTGGGCGTCCTCGACGATCGTCTCAATGGCCTGCTGCTGGGCCGGTGTCGCGGCCGTGAGGTAGTGATCGCCTTCGACGGCCGGGGTGTGGTTCGGGTCGATGGTCGCTCGGCCGCTGCCCGTCCAGGTGCTCTTGTCCCGCATGGCTTCGTGGGTGGTGCGGATCCGTGACCGGTGGATCTTCAGGGGCTCCCCGTCGTTCCCGACGACGCCATGGCGAAGGACCCATCGCTGAACGGCGACCCGGTCGATCCTGCGGACGCGGCGTGACCCGCCGGCCCGGCTCACCCCCACCCACAACTTGCGACGTTCTTCCGGCGGCATGAAGGTCCGCAGCAGTGCCGTGTGCGCGAGCCACTGTTCCAGCAGCCGGACAGCCCGGCGGGGCAGGTTCAGGCTCTCTGCAGCGGTGCGGCGCTTGATGTAGGAGAGCAGGACCGTTGAGTCACCGGCCCAGTCGATGTCCTCGGTGCCCAGGTCCTCGATGCCGTCGGGGACGATGCCGGAGTAGATGCCGAACAGCAGCCGGTAGGCGATCAGCGCGTCCAGATGCGGGAACACGGCCCGTGTCGCGTCGTGGAAGCCGCCGCGGTTGTGGACCACCGCCGCCGAGACCCCCAGGTGCCGGCCGAAGTCGCCGATACTGACGGGCCCGACCCGGGCCAGCAGCCAACGCAGATTGCCGGGCTGCCACCCTCCTTCGAGGGGATGCCGTCCGTCGGCGGCAGCTGCGAGCGCCTCGCGGTGGGCGATGTAGGAGTCGTCGACCAAGGTGCGGCAGACCGCGGTCAGCCGCTGCCATTCCTCCTCCGCATAGGGCGGCAGCGTGTGGCGGTAGGGCTGGATGTTGAAGTGACGCCCCGAGGCGAGCTCCAGCACCCCCTCGCCGAGAGCGCCGCCGGTCTGGGCATACCCCTCCACCAGGCTGCGGGTCAGAGCCTCCAGGCTGGTCGGACTGGCCATCCAGAACTCGGCGAGCTGGCCTCGCCGCAGCTGAGCGACTCCACCGGTAAAGCCCTGTGCGGCCAGGGTGCGGACCATGTTCCGCAGGGCCTGGACGTAGAAATTCACCGTGCCGTCCGAGTCCGCGGTGCCGTGCGGATGGATCAAGTCCACGAGACCGATGGCCAGGTCCCGGACCAGGCGCGGGTTCGGCAGCCCGTCCAGGCTGTAATCGGCGCGGCGACCGTCACTGAACACGCAGGTGAGGCCGAGGGGTTCGTCGAGCAGCATGGTCGGCATCAAAGATCACCGTCCTCGATCTCGTCGGCGAACTCGGCCGCGGCCTCCCGCTCGGCCGCCGCGTCATCGGTGAGCCCGGCCGCGGCTCCGGCCCCCTCGTATGCCTCCCGGTAGATGCGCGTCGTGTCCAGACGGCGGAGGTACTTTTCCGTGGTCAGGACGGTGGAGTGGCCTAGAAGTTCACGGAGGACCAGCAGCGGGTCCGCCTTGCTCAGGTAGAAGACCAGAGCGGCGTCGGCATCGGTGTCCCGCACGAGCTTCGCTGCCTGCCGGTAGTGCCCGGTGACCAGGTATTCCAGGGTCCTCATGGAGAAGGTGTGGCGACATCGGTGGGGCCAGACGTGCGGGAACCGGGGCTCGAAGCGGGCCCGGATCCGGTCGGATGTGCGCTCGAAGACCGTGGCCCAAGCAGTGAACGGGCCGCCGCCGTTCTTCACCGCCAGCAGGCACGAACCGCCCTCAGGAGCGACCAGGCGACGCCGCTCGACCGGAGTCAGTGATGCCCAGGGACGCCGTATCCCGTTGATCATCCCTCCCTGGGCATCCGGCTCGGTCACCATCAGCGGGTCGCCCCAACGCCGCGGCGGCCGCCAGGATGAGCCCTCCGTCGTGGCGGCCCGGTCCAGCTCGATGTAGTCGTGCAGCCCGGCCAGTGCCTCGTAAGAAGTCCACGTGGTGCGGAACTTCTTTCCCTTGGCGATCCCTGCCGGCACCGGGAAGGGGATCGGCACCGTAGTCGGCTCCGGAGGCAGGACGGGAAGCTCCCAGGGAAGCAGGTAGGTGAACTCCTGCAGCCGCATCCCGCTGGCCAGCGCGTGATCCCCGACTGCCCCGTTGCGGGTCAGCTCTCGCCCGTGGAACCCGGAGTCCTGCGAGCCGTCAGGGGCGAGCCCGCGCAGTCCCTTGCGGAACAGTTCGGTGAAGTCCGGCTCCAGGTACTTGATCGTCACATGCGGCTTCGGTGTGCGGCGGACCGCCAGGTTCACCTTCACCTCCCGGCCAGTCCCGGCGAACAGAGCCCGCGCGGCCCGATAGGTGAACGGCTCGGCTGTTGCGTACCCCTCGTTGATCGCCCTCCGGTAGAACAACGACAGGATGCTCATGTGCTGGCCCCACGTCGTCGCCGCGAACCGGGCCTTCAACGGGCCCGCAGCCCGGTGCTCGGCGTACCTGCTCAACCCCGCCTTCAACCGCTCCCGCGAGTCGAACAGCCCCACCCCGTGCTCGGCCAGGAACTCCATCCACTCCTTGACCGCCCGCGCGTAGTTCTCCCACGAGCTCGGTGCTGGTGCCCCGTTCGCAGGTAGCTCGCGTAACCAGCGGTTCACCACCGCTGCGGGGCGCGGTGCGGCCGGGCCGTCCTCGAAGCGCAGGTCGTCGTCGACGAGCACGGGCATCCCCTCGGGGATCAACGGCCGGTGCTCGATGTCCCAGGACTGCCAGCCGTGGGACGAGAAGAAGGTCAGGATCACGAGCGCTGACAGTAGAAACACCACACGGCCCGGGGCAACTCACAAACCCCAAGGCCAAACGGCTACTTGGAGTCAATCGCCACACGGGAACTAAGCGGAGACAACGTGACGGGCGGAGTGGACGACCAACTCCTTCGGGAGCTTCAGCGCGTCTCGATAGGCGACGAACCGGGCGTTGATCTCCGCCGGCTTGATCCGGCCACCCCGCTCGGTCACCCACAGCGCGGGGTGTTCCGCGCAGCCGAACCGCGGCCGGACGTTCTCGACGTAGTCGGCGACGGCCTCCACCGCCCAGCCCATCACCGATAGCACGTGTGATCGAGCCATCGCCCTGACCTGAATCTGTCGACAGGGCCGTTCGACGGTCGCGTCGCCCCCGGGCTCCCGCACCCCCTGACGTGCACCTCCGCAGCCGCCGTTCGAACCCGGGAGGGGGCGCCGGCCGTGATATCGGCCGAGGCCGGTCGGCGGACGGCGGGCGGCGCGAGGACGGATGCGGGAGGACAGCGATGGCCTGGTACCAGGGGCGGAGCCGGATCACGGTGACGGCGGTGGAGGGGCAGTGGCCGCAGCGGGCGGTGGTGACGGTGCGCGGTGGCCGTCCGGTCGAGATTCCCGGGACGGTCGGTGCGAGCCACCTCGTGGACGCCGAGCGCTGGGAGCTCGACCTGGAGCACCGGCGGGAGGGCGAGTGGTGTCCCAACATCCGCGCGGTGCAGGGGCGCTGGCAGGAGGTCCGGGGGGTGCTGACGCAGGTGGTGCACAGTCGCAACCGGGACGGGGGCGGTGACCGCAGCGACCGGAACCTGGTGCTGCGGATCGAGCGGGTCGAATCGGGCGGCGGCGCGCCCGTGGACGTGGCCGCGCAGGGCCGTGCGACCGCGCCGCGCACCTCGACGGGCGGGCCGGCGGCGGCGTCCGGGGCGTCGGCCCCGCGGACTTCGGCCGCGCCGGTGCGCGGGACGTCGACCACCTCGTCGGCGCCGACCGTGCGGACCAGCGGTTCGGGGGCCGGGTCGGCCCCGTCCGCTCCGTCGCGCGCGGTGACGTTCACCGGTGGCACGGCGACCCGGCCCTCGACCGGCAGCTCCTGGCAGGGCTGACGGGTGTTCTGAGCCCCGAGCCCGCCCGCGTTCCGGCGCGCGGCGGATCCGCTCGGTCGCCCCGCGCCCCGGGGTGGCCGAGCGCGGCGGTCCTTCCGTGGCCCGGGGGCGGCAGACGCGAACCAGGGCACGCGCAAGACGGGGCGCGCGCGCACCACGGCAGAAGCGCGTCAGAGCACGCGCGCACCACGGCACAAGCGCATCGGGGCACACGCGCATCAGAGCCCTCATTGATTCACCCGCGACGCATCCGATCGGTCCCGTCGCATTCCTGCACAACCGCCCCAGGCGTCAGGGGAATCACTCGGCTATTCCCCGCGGAAACCCGGCCGGGCGGCCGGGGGGATCCGGGTGCCACAGTTTCGGCCAAAGAATTCACACCCGTCATCAGGCGTTCCGGGTGTGGCCGGGAGTCACACCAGCGATTTTGCGGTTCCGATTCCGGGGAGAGTCGCTTTCCGTTCAATCGCCAGGGGTTGCGAGCGGGTGACCCGCCGTGAAGACTGTTCCGCGTTCGTCGTTCCGAGCGTTCGGGCCGTCAAGGTATTGCCCGGTCCTCGCGACGGTCGTGGCAGGTTCCGCACGGTGGTTGCGGGGAGGGATCGCAGGGGGGATAGGCATGCCGGGCGCAACGATCGCACAGGTCAGGGCCGTCGGAGCGGCCGACTGGAGCGTTCGGGATTCCTGTCCGGCCCCGCCTGCGGGGTGAGGTCATTCGGCGGTCGGCCGTTCGCCGCCCACCGTTCCCGCTCACCGTTCCCCCGTTCGCCGTTCCTGGGCGGCGTGGAATTCGGGTCGCATTCGCACCGTCCGGTCGGGGAGCGCCGAAGCGGCCCGGAACGGTTCCCCCGGGGCGCGTGCGGCGCCCTGCCGGGAACCGTCGGGGATTCCCGCTCGCACCCGTCGGCCGTCATCGGCAGGGCTTCCGTCGATTCCCGTTGTTCCCGCGAGTCTTGAGTCGAGGAGCGCAGGTGGCAGGAAATTTCACGGCGTGCTCCACAGTAATCCGGAATTCATCCGCGGACGCTCGCCGCGCCCGCATCTGAGAACCAGTCAACGGGAGCGTCCGCCCATGCCGTACCCCAGTTCCGCGCCGGTCCGCGAGCGCGCGCCGTTCCTCTTACGCCGCGAACTGCAGCACCGGCTCGACACGCTCGCGCGCACCCACCGGGTGCCCGGCGCCCAGGTGGTGCTGGACACCGGCTCGGAGGTCGTGGCCCTGCACACCGGTGTGGCCGACGCCGCCACCGGTGCGCCCTTCACCGGGGACACCGTCGTGCCGGTGGGGTCGCTCACCAAGCCCTACACGGCCGCTCTGGTGATGCTCCTCGCCGACGACGGCGACCTCGACCTCGACGACCGGGTCGCCGATCACCTGCCCGAGCTCCGCCGGATGCCCGCAGTAACGATTCGCCAACTCCTCAGCCACACCGGCGGACTGCCCACCGGGCCGGACTCCGACGCCGCCGCCCGGACCACCGCGGCGCACTACCTGTCGTCCGTGTGCACGGCCGGGGACGCGCTCTTCCCGCCCGGGACGGACTTCTCCTACTCCAACGCCGGCTACGTCGCCGCCGGGCGCCTGGTGGAGGCGGTGACCGGGATGCCCTGGCACGAGGCCGTGGCCGCCCTGCTGCTCGAACCGCTCGGCACCGTGCCCGTGTTCGTCGACGCGAGCGCACCCGCTCGCCCGGTCGCCGCCGGGCACGCGCTCAACGCCGCGACCGGCCGGGCCCGGCCGGTCCGGCAGAACCTGGCCCCGCTGGAGGCCCCGGCCGGCGCCCTGCTGGCGAGCGCCGCGGACCTCGCCGCGCTCGGCGGCGCCCTGGTCGGCCGGGCCAAGGCCCTGCCCCCCGCCGTCGCCGAGGAGATGCGCCGCCCGCAGCCCGGCGCCCGGCCGGGTGCGCTCGCGGACGGCTGGGGCCCGGGGCTCGCCCTCTACCAGCAGGACGGCCGGCTGTGGTGCGGCCACGACGGCAACGCCATGGGGACCTCCTGCCACCTGCGGGCCGACCCCGACAGCGGCGTGGTGGTCGCCTTCGCGGGCAACGCCGCCGCCGCCACCGCGCTCTGGCGCGAGCTCGCGGCCGACCTGGCCGAGCTGGCGGGCGTCCGGGTGCCCGCCGCGATCGCGCCCGTGGGCGCGGGCGAGCCCGTTCCCCTGCCCGAGTGTGCGGGCACCTACCGCAACGGTTCGATCCGGTACCTCGTCGAGCCCGCGGGCGACGGATCGTCCACGCTCTCCGTGGACGGAGACCTGCCGATACCCCTGCGCTGTTTCGCCGACCTCTCCTACGATCTGCTCGCCCCCGACACCGGCCGCCCCGAGCCGGGCGGGCGCTTCCACCGCGATCCCGCCACCGGCGTGATCGACCGGGTGCAGGTGTCCGGGCGCACGGCGCGTCGCGCCGACCCCGCCTGAGGCGCCTTTCGCCCGCCTGCCGCCGCCGCTGCCCGTCGCCTGAGGCGTCCGCCGCCGCGCCGACGCCGCTCCACCGGGCTCACCCCCCGCTCGTTCCGTTCCCCCGGCCCCCGTTCCCGGGTCCGAGGGCCTGCCCCCGCCTGCCCCGGCGCCCGCATCGCCTCCTCCCCGTCCGGAAGGACCTTCCGCCATGACCGACCGGCCTGCCCAGCCCGTACGTTCGTCCGCTCCGCCGCAGGCCGGCGACACCCCTGGCGCCCCGGGGACCGATGCCGCCCCGCCGGCGGCGCACCGGACGCTCGACGCGTTGTTCGCCGCCCAGGTGGCCCGCGCGCCGCACGTGCCCGCGGTGACCGACGGCCGGCGCAGCTGGACGTACCGGGAACTGGCCGACCGGGTCGAGCGCCTGGCCCGCGACCTCGCGCGGCGCGGCGCCGGGACGGACCGGACGGTGGCGCTGGTCCTGCCGCGCTCGATGGAACTGGTCGCGGCGGAGCTGGCCGTCGCCCGGACGGGCGCCGCCTTCCTGCCCGTGGATCCGGCCTACCCCGCCGGGAGACGGGCGCTGATGCTCGCCGACGCCGCCCCCGCCGTCGTCCTGGACGATCCGGCCCGGGTCCGCGCGCTGCTGGAGGCCGACCCGGCCAGCGCCGCGGACCGGGCCGACACCGCGGACGCGCCCGGCAGCACGGACACGCCCGGTACCGCCGCCGCGCCCGACGCCGGCCTGGCGGGCCCGACCGGTACCGCGCTGCCCGGCCCGGCCGGCACCGACCACGCGGCGTACGTGATCTACACCTCGGGCTCCACCGGGACGCCCAAGGGCGTGGTCGTCACCCACCGGGGGATCGGCGGCTTCGCCGAGGCGGCCCGCGCGCACTACGCCGTGCGCCCCGGAGACCGGGTGCTGCAGTTCTCCTCGCCCAGCTTCGACGCCTCCGTCCTCGAACTGTTCATCTCCGTCCTGGCCGGGGCCACGCTGGTGATCCCCCCGCACGGCCCCTGGCTGGGCGAGGAACTCGCCGCCGTGCTCGACGAGCACCGCATCACCCACGCCCTCATCCCGCCGGCCGCCCTGGCCACCGTGCCCGGCGGCGCCGGCCGCCACCTGCGCACGCTGATCGTCGGAGCCGAGGCCTGCCCCGCCGAACTGGTCGACCGCTGGGCGCCCGGCCGGCGCATGGTCAACTCCTACGGCCCGACCGAGGCGACCATCGTCGCCACCTGGACCGGCCCGCTGACCGCCGGCAGCGGCGCACCCCCCATCGGCGGCGCGCTGCCGCACACCCGGGCGTACGTGCTCGACGCGGCCATGCGGCCCCAACCGCCAGGTGCCGACGGCGAGTTGTACGTCGGCGGGGAGGGCGTGGCCCGCGGCTACCTGGGCCGCCCCGGTTTGACCGCCGGGCGCTTCGTCGCCGACCCCTTCGGCCCGCCCGGCGCCCGGCTCTACCGCACCGGAGACCGCGCCCGGTGGACCGCCGACGGGGAGCTGGAGTTCCTCGGCCGGCTCGACCGGCAGGTGAAGATCCGCGGCTTCCGGATCGAGCCGGGGGAGATCGAGGCCGCCCTGCGGGCGCACCCCGCCGTCGACCAGGCCGTCGTCGTGGTCCGGGAGGACGAACCGGGCCGCGAACGCCTGGTCGGCTACGCCACGCCCGCCGACCCGGAGCACGCCCCGGACCCGGCGGAGCTGCGCGCGGCGCTGGCCGCCGCCCTGCCGGCCCACCTGGTGCCGTCCGCCGTGGTCGTCCTGGCCGCGCTGCCGCTCACCCCGCAGCACAAGATCGACCAGCAGGCGCTGCCCGCCCCCGCCCGCTCCGGCGCGGCCGGGCCCGTCGCCCCGCGCACCGAGCGCGAACGCGCCCTGGCCACCATCTGGGCCGAGGTCCTCGGCGTCGACGCGGTGGGCGCGACGGACGACTTCTTCGACCTGGGCGGCGACTCGATCCTCGCCGCCCGGACCCTGGCCCGGGTCACCGAGCGGCTGGGCGTCCGGCTCACGCTCCGGGACGTCTTCACCGCACGGACCGTCGCCGCCCTGGCCCCGCTGGTGGACGAGCGGCACACCGCCGCGCCGCCGGAGCCGATCCCGCCCGCCCCGCGCGAGGAGCCGCTGCCGCTGTCCAGCGCCCAGCGCCGCCTGTGGTTCCTCGACGACCTCACCGTCGGGGGGACGGAGTACAACACCGGCGTGGCCCTGCGGCTGCGCGGAACGACGGACCCGGAGGCCCTGCGCCGGGCTCTGGGCCGACTCGCCGCCCGCCACGACTCGCTGCGCACCACCTTCGCCACCGTCGACGGGCAGCTCGTGCAGCGCGTCGCGACGGAGGGCACCCTGCCGCTGCGCACCGAGGACGTCGGCGACCGGCCGGCCGGGGAGCGCGCCGAGGCGGCCGAACGGCTGCTGACCGAGGAGCTGAACCGGCCCTACGACCTGACGGACGGCCCGCTCGCCCGGGCACTACTGGTCCGCCTCGCCGCCGACGAGCACCTGCTGCTGCTGGCGCAGCACCACATCATCACCGACGGCTGGTCGGTGGGCGTCCTCACCCGCGAACTGGCCGCGCTCTACCGGGCGGAGGTCTCCGGCGAGCCGGACGCGCTCGCCGCCCCCGCCCTCCAGTACCCCGACTTCGCGCGCTGGGAGCAGCACCGGCGGACCCAAGCCGGGGCAGCGGACGCGCCGGACCTCGCCTACTGGAAGCGGAACCTGGCGGAGCTGCAACCCCTGCAACTGCCCACCGACCGGCCCCGGCCCGCCCAGCGCACGACGAACGGCGCGGCGCACCGCCACCGCCTCCCGGCCGAACTGGTGGCCCGGCTGCGGCACCTCGCCGCGGGCCGCGGTACGACGCTGTTCACCCTGTTCGCGGGGGCGTCCGCGCTGCTGTTCTCGCGCTACTCCGGCCAGCGGGACGTGGCGTTCGGCACCGTCACCACCGGGCGCGACCGGCGGGAGCTGGAGGAGGTGACCGGCTTCTTCGTCAACACCGTGGTGCTGCGCGGCGACGTGGACGAGCGGGCCACCGTCGACCGGTTCGTGGAGAGCGTGCGCACCACCCTGCTGGACGCCTTCGCCCACGCCGCGGTGCCCTTCGACCGGGTGGTCGAGGAACTGGCCCCGCCCCGGGACCCGAGCCGCACCCCGCTGGTCCAGGTCATGGTCGTCCAGCAGAGCCCCACCACCCCGCCGCCCGCCGGAGGCCTGCGCTTCGAGGACCACCCGCTGCCCCGCCCGGCCGCCCGGTTCGACCTGGTGCTGGAGTTCACCCCGGAGGACACCGACGGCTGCGCGCTGACGGTGGAGTACAACACGGACCTGTTCGACGCCCGGACGGTGGCCCGGATGGCCCGCCACCTGCACCGCCTGCTGGCGGGCATGGCGGACGGCCCGCAGCGCATCCTCGCCGAACTGCCCATGCTCTCCGAGGAGGAGCAGCGCACGCTGCTCGACTCCTGGAACCCGCCCGCGCACGCCGCCGGCGACCTCCCGGACACCGTGCCGCCCGTGCTGCCCGGGCTGTTCGAGGCGCAGGCGGCCCGTACGCCCGGGCGGACCGCCGTCGGCTGCGGCCCGGTGCGGCGGGACTACGCGGAGGTCAACCGGCGGGCCAACCGCCTCGCCCGGCTGCTGGTCGCCCGGGGCGCGGGCCCCGAGCGGCTGGTCGCGCTGTGCCTGCCGCGCTCCGCCGACCTGCCGTCGGTGCTGTGGGCGGTGCTCAAGTCGGGTGCGGCGTACCTGCCGGTGGACCCGGGCTACCCGGCCGAGCGGATCCGCTTCATGCTGGCGGACGCCGGGCCCGCGCTGGTCCTCGCCACCCGGGAGACGGCGGCCGCGCTGCCCGAGGGCTGGCCCGTCCTGCTGCTGGAGGACGGCGCCGGCCTGGCCGCCGACGCCGGCGGCCAGGCGGACACCGGCCTGGCCGCCGCCGGCCCGGCGGACACCGACGACACCGGGGACGCCGACCTCACGGACGCCGACCGCCTCCGGCCGCTGCTGCCGGAGCACCCCGCCTACGTCATCTACACCTCGGGGTCGACCGGCCGGCCCAAGGGCGTCGTGATCACCCACCGCAGCGTCGTCGCCCTCGCCCGCTGGGCGGCCGAGCGGTTCGGGCCCGGCGGGCTGGACCACGTGGTCGCCGCCACCTCGCTCAACTTCGACGTGTCGGTCTTCGAACTGCTCTGCCCGCTGCTGGCGGGCGGGAGCGTCGAGGTGGTCGCCGACCTCGCCGCCCTCGCCGAGGAGCCGGCCCCGCGCCGCGTCGGCCTGGTCAGCGGCGTGCCCTCGGTGATCTCCCGGCTGCTCGCCGGGGGCGCCGCCCCGGTCGACGCGGCCACCGTCGTGCTGGCCGGCGAGGCCCTCTCCGCCCAGGCGGTGGGCGACCTGCGGCGCGCCCTGCCCGGCAGCGCGATCGCCAACATCTACGGCCCCACCGAGGCCACCGTCTACGCCACCGCCTGGTTCGCCGGTGACCGGCTGCCGGAGCAGGCGCCGCCGATCGGCAGGCCGCTCGCACTGACCCGGACGTACGTCCTGGACCCCGGGCTGCGCCCGCAACCGCCGGGCGTGGTCGGCGAGTTGTACCTCGGGGGCGGCGGCCTGGCGCGCGGCTACCTGGGCCGCCCCGGGTTGACCGCCGCCCGGTTCGTCGCCGACCCGTACGGCGCGCCGGGGGAGCGGATGTACCGCACCGGAGACCGGGTGCGGTGGAACGCCGACGGTGACCTGGAGTACCTCGGCCGGATCGACCAGCAGGTCAAGGTGCGCGGCTTCCGGATCGAACTGGGAGAGGTGGAGGAGGCGCTGCGGCGCTGCGAGGGCGTGGCGGAGGCGGCCGCCACCGTCGCCGACGGCGGGGGCAACCGGCGCCTGGTCGGCTACGTGGTCCCCGTCCCGGGCGGGCGGGTGGAGCCCGAGGCCGTGCGCCGGGCGCTCGGCCTGGCCCTGCCCGACTACCTGGTGCCCTCGGTCGTCGTGCCGCTGCCCGCGCTGCCGCTCAACCCCAACGGCAAGCTCGACCGGAGCCGGCTGCCCGACCCGGGGCCGGCCGTGCCCGCCGTACGCCACGTCGCCCCCCGGACCCCCGCCGAACAGGCGCTCGCCACCATCTGGGCGGAGGTGCTGCGGCTGGAACGGGTCGGCGCGGACGACAACTTCTTCGACCTCGGCGGCGACTCCATCCTCGGCATCCAGGTGGTGGCCCGCTCCCGGCAGGTGGGGTTGGCGGTGACCTCCGGGGACCTCTACCGGCACCAGACGGTCGCCGCGCTGGCCCGGTGCGCGGACGACGCCGAACGGCCGGCCGTGACCGCCCGGGTGGCCGCCACCGGGGCGGGCGTCCTGACCCCGATCCAGCGCTGGTGGCTCGACCGGGCCGCCGGGCGCGCCGGGCACTTCAACCAGGCGCTCTCCCTCCTGCTGGGCGCCGACGTGGACCGGGCGGCGCTGGAGGACGCCCTGAACGACGTGGTCGCCCACCACGACGCGCTGCGCTCGGCCTTCACGGCCGACGACGGAGAGTCCGACGCCGGAGAGCCCGACCCCGCAGAGCCCCGCACCGGAGAGTCCGACCCCGCAGAGCCCCGAGACGGGGAGATCGGTACCGGCCCCGGCGTGCGCTGGCGGATCGACGACCGGGCGCCCCGGATCCGCCTGGGCCGGCACACCGGCCCGGACGGCGACACCCCGCACTTCGGCCCCTTCGACCTGGGCGGCGAAGGCCCGCTGCTGCGCGCCGTGCTGCACGAGCGCGGTGCGGGGCAGCCGCCGGTCCTGCACCTGGCCGTCCACCACCTGGTCGTCGACGGGGTCTCCTGGCGCGTGCTGGCGGAGGACCTCGACACGGCCTACCGCGCCCGCCGCGACGGCCGGGACGGGGCGGCGGCCCTGCCGGCGAAGTCCTCCCCGCTGCGGCAGTGGGGCCAGCGGCTCGGCGCCCACGCCGCGGCCGGCGGCTTCGAGGACGAGACGGAGTACTGGGCGCGGGCCGTCCCCGCGCAGGACGGTGACGCCCCGGCGGACCCGTTCCCGGCCGACCTCGCGGGGGCCGACACCCACGCCTCGGCCCGCTCCGTCACCGTGCGCCTCGACCCCGCCGACACCGCCGCCCTCCTGCGCACCCTGCCCGACACCTATCGCACCCAGGCCAACGACGTGCTGCTGAGCGCCCTCGGCCGGGCCCTGTGCGGGGCGAGCGGCCTGGAGCGGGTCGTGGTGGACGTCGAGGGGCACGGGCGCGAGGAGCTGTTCGCCGACCTCGACCTGAGCCGCACGGTGGGCTGGTTCACCACCCGGCACCCCGTGGCGCTGGCCGTGCCCGCCGGGGCCGACTGGGACGGAGTCCTCAAGCGGGTCAAGGAGCAACTGCGCGCCGTCCCCCGACGGGGCCTCGGATTCGACGCCCTGCGCCACCTGGGGCGCCCCGGCACGGCCCCCGACGTCCCGGCCGCGCGGATCAGCTTCAACTACCTCGGCCGGATGTCCTTCCCGCAGGACGCGGCCGGGCTCTACCGCGGCACCTTCCGGCCCCTGGAACTGGACGCCGACCCGCGCGTCGAGCGCCCGCACGCCCTGGAGGTGGTCGGCCGGCTCGACGGCGACGCGCTGGAGTTCAGCTGGTTCTACTCCGGCGCCGTGCACCGGCGCGACACCGTCGAGGCCCTGGCCCGGCGCTTCGCCGCCGAGCTGGCCGACCTCGCGCGGTACGCGGCCCGCCCGGGCGCCGCCGGGCGCACCCCGTCCGACTTCCCGCTGGCCCGGCTCGACCAGGCGGTCGTGGACCTGATCACCGGCGACGACCCGGGCGCGGTGGAGGACGTCCTCCCGCTGACGCCGACCCAGTCCGGGATGCTCTTCCACGGCCTGGCCGAGGAGGACAGCGGCGCCTACTTCCAGCAGCTGGACTTCGTCCTGGACGGCGTGCCCGACCCGGGGCGGCTCGCCGCCGCCTGGCAGTGGGTCACCGACCGCACCCCGGTGCTGCGCGCCCACGTCCGCTGGCAGGAGGTGCCCGAGCCGCTGCTGGTGGTGCGGCGGCGGGCGGCCGTGCCGGTCACCCACCTGGACTGGCGCGAGCTGCCCGAGTCCGAGCGCCGGGGCCGGCTGGCCGAGCTCCTGGACCGCGACCGGGCCCGCGGCCTGGACCTGGCCCGGGCCCCGCTCCAGCGCCTGCTGCTCATCCGCCTCTCCGACACCCGGGTGCGCGTGCTGTGGTCCTTCCACCACCTCGTCCTGGACGGCTGGAGCCTCTTCCAGGTGCTGTCGGACGTGTTCGCCGTGCACGCCGCGCTGGCCCGCTCCGGGCCGGAGACGGGAGAAGTCCCGTCCGGTACCGTGCCGTCCGGCACCGACCCCTTCGGCACCGAGCCCTTCGGCACCGAGCCCTTCGGCACCGTCCCGTACGGCACGGTGCCGGAGCGCCGGCCCTACCGCGACTTCGTGGCCTGGCTGCGCGAGCGCGACCCGGCGGAGGCCGAGCGGCACTGGCGCGGGCGCCTGGCCGGGCTGGCCGAGCCGACGCCGCTGCCGTACGACCGCGAGCCGCGCCAGAGCCACCGCGCGGAATCCACCCGGGCCGTGCCGTTCACCCTCCCCGCCGCCGCGACCCGGGCGCTGGAAGGCCTCGCGCGCAGCTCCGGCCTGACCCTGAACACCCTGGTCCAGGGCGCCTGGGCGATCCTGCTGGGCCGTCAGGCGAACCGGGACGAGGTGGTGTTCGGCACCACCTCGTCCGGGCGGCCGCCCGAGCTGCCCGGCGTCGAGTCGATGACCGGCCTGTTCATCACCACCCTGCCCACCCGGACGGCCGTGCCCGCTGACGGCACCCTGCTCGACTGGCTCCGCACGCTGCAACGGGAGCAGGGCGAGGACCGGCGCCACGGCTTCGTCCCGCTCACCCGCCTGCGGGCCGCCACCGTCCTCCCCGAGCAGACCGCCCTGTTCGACAGCATCGTCGTCTTCGAGAACTACCCGGTCGAGGACGACGCGGCCGCCGCGCACGGCCTGCGCCTGCGCGACCTGGACGGGATCGAGACCACCAACTACCCGCTCGCCCTGCTGGCCTACCCGGGGCCGGAGCTGGCCCTGCGGCTGTGCTACGACCCACGGCTGTTCGACGAGGCCACCGTCCGGCGGATGGCCGGGCAGCTCGCGGCCGTCCTGACGGGACTGCCCCGGGGCGCCGGGAGCCCGCCCGCGCGCGTGCCGCTGCTGACCGCCGGGGAGCGCCGGCGGATCCTCGTCGACTGGAACGCCACCGCCGTCGAACGGACCGAGCGCGACATCGCGGACCTGTTCGCCGAGCAGGTGCGCCGCAGCCCGGACGCCGCCGCCCTGGAGGCGGGCCACGAGCGCCTCAGCTACCGCGACCTCGACGCCCGCGCCGCCGCCCTGGCCGGCCGACTGGCCGCGCTCGGCGTCGGCGTCGAACACCCGGTCGGCGTGCTCATGGACCGCTCCGTCGACCTGGTCGTCGCCCAGCTGGCGCTGGTCCGGACCGGCGGGGTCTACGTGCCGCTGGACGGCAGGGCGCCGCGCGAGCGGCTGCACCTGATGCTGGCCGAGGCCGGCGCGGACCTGCTGCTCACCGACGCGCACCGGGCGAGCGCCGCCGAAGAACTGCTCCCCGCCGAGCGGGTGCTGCGCGTCGACCGGCCGGACCGGCCGCACATCGCCGACCGGCCGCACGCCGCCGACCGGCCGCACGCCGCCGACCGGCCGGGCCCGGCCGCCCCGGCCGCGGCCCCGGTGCCCCACCCCGACAACGTCCAGTACCTGATGTTCACCTCGGGTTCCACCGGCACCCCCAAGGGCGTCGCGGTGCGCCGGCGCGACGTCGCCGCGCTCGCCCTGGACCGCGCCTTCACCGGCCACGACCGGGTGCTCGTGCACTCCCCGCACGCCTTCGACGCCGCCACCTACGAGCTGTGGGTGCCGCTGCTGCGCGGCGGCACCGCCGTACTGGCCCCGCCGGACGACCTGGACGCCGCCGCCGTCCGCCGCGCCGTCACCGAGCAGGGCGTGCAATGCCTGTGGCTGACCGCCGGCCTGTTCCGGCTCCTCGCCCAGGAGGACCCGGGCTGCCTGCGCGGCGCCCGGGAGGTGTGGACCGGCGGCGAGGCGGTGCCCGGCGCGGTCGTGCGCCGCGTCCTGGAGGCCTGCCCCGACCTCACCGTGGTCGACGGCTACGGCCCGACCGAGACCACCACCTTCGCCACCCGCCGGGCCTTCCGCTCGGGGGACCGGCTGCCCGCCGTGCTGCCGATCGGACGCCCGCTGGACGACACCCGGGTGTACGTGCTGGACGGCGCCCTCCAGCCGCAACCGCCCGGCATCACCGGCGAGTTGTACATCGCCGGCGCCGGAGTCGCGCGCGGCTACGCGGGCCGGCCCGGCGAGACCGCCGCCCGCTACCTCGCCGACCCCTTCGGGCCGCCCGGCGGCCGGATGTACCGCACCGGCGACACCGCCCGGTGGAGCGAGGACGGCGAACTGCACTTCGTGGGCCGCGCGGACGACCAGATCAAGATCCGCGGCTTCCGCATCGAACCCGCCGAGATCGAGGCACGGCTCACCGCCCACCCGGCCGTCGCGGAGGCCGTCGTCTCGCTCCACGAGGACGCGGGGCGCAAGCGGCTGGCCGCCCACCTGGTGCCGACCGGCGGCGCCGAGCCGCCCTCCGCCACGGCGCTGCGCGCCCACCTGGCCGCCGACCTGCCCGACTACATGCTGCCCGCGGCCTTCGTCACGGTCTCCGAACTGCCGCTGACCGCCAACGGCAAGGTGGACCGCCGACGGCTGACCGCCCCCGACTGGTCGGCGACGGGCGACCGCGCCCACCGCGCCCCGACCACCGACACCGAACGCGTCCTCACCGCGATCTGGGCGGAACTGCTCGGCGTGGAGCGGGTCGGGGTCGACGACGACTTCTTCCTGCTCGGCGGCGACTCGATCCTGAGCATCCAGGTCGTCTCCCGCGCCCGCGCCGCCGGTCTCGCGCTGTCCCCCCGCGACCTGTTCCGGCACCCCACCGTCGCCGCGCTGGCCGCCGCCGCCGGTACCGCCGTCACCGTCGCCGGGACCGAACCGGTCAGCGGAGAGGTGGGCCTGACGCCCATCCAGCACTGGTTCCTCGACCCGCACCCGCCGTACGCCGCGTCCTTCGACCAGTCCGTCGTGGTGGAGGCTCCCGGCGAGGTCGACCCGCAGGCCCTGCGCCGCGCCCTGACCGCCCTGTGGGCCCACCACGACGCCCTGCGCTCCCGCTTCACCACCGGGGAGGACGGCGCCTGGCAGCAGCACTGCGCCCCCGCGGACGCCGCCGCCCCCGAACTGCTGGAGGTCGTCGACCTCGGCGCCCTGGACCGGGCGGCGGCCGAGGCCGCCGAGGCCCGGGCCACCGGGGCCGCGCACGCCGCGTTCCGGCTGGACACCCTCCCGCTGCTCACCGCCCGTCTGTTCACCACCGACGGCACCCGGCCCGCCCGGCTGCTGCTGGCCGTCCACCACCTGGTCGTCGACGGCGTCTCCTGGCGGATCCTGCTGGAGGACCTGGAGACCGCCTACCGGCAGGCCGTGGAGGGCCGGCCGCTGCGCCTGCCCGCCCGCACCACCTCCGTTCGGGAGTGGACCCGCCGCCTGCGCGAGCACACCGCGGCCGGCGGCTTCGCGTCCCGGCGCGCCCACTGGGCGGCGGCCGCCCGGCACTGCGCGGACGCGCTGCCGGTGGACGGCGACGGCGGCAACACCGCCGCCGACCTGCGCGCCGTCACCGTCCGGCTGGACCGCGAGCGCACCGGGGACCTGCTGCGCAAGGTCCCCGGGGTCTACCGCACCCGGATCGACGACGTCCTGCTCACCGCCCTGGGCCGGGTGCTCGCCGAGTGGACCGGACGGCGCACCGTCGCGATCGGCCTGGAGGGGCACGGTCGCGAGGACCAGCTGTTCGAGGACATCGACCTGTCCCGCACGGTCGGCTGGTTCACCTCGCTCTTCCCCGTCGCCCTCGACGTCCCGGACGGGGACTGGGGCACCGCGCTGAAGGCCGTCAAGGAGCAGCTGCGGGCGGTGCCGGAGCGCGGCCTCGGCTACGGCGCGCTGCGCCACCTCGCCCGGGACGAGCAGCTCGCCGACGCCCCGGCCCCCGGGATCAGCTTCAACTACCTGGGCCGCTTCGACTGGTCCGCCGACGGCGCCGCCCTGGTCCGCGCCGTCCCCGGCGGCCTCGGCGGCGCGGAGGCGCCCGGCACCGAGCGCCCGCACCTGCTGGACGTCGTCGCCCGGGTCGAGGACGACCGGCTGGAGATCGGCTGGTACTACAGCGCGGGTCGGCACCACGAACGGACCGTCACCGCGCTCGCGGACGCCATGCTGCGCGCCCTGGAGGACCTCGTCGCCCACTGCGCCGAGCCCGGCGCCGGCGGCCGCACCCCCGCCGACTTCCCGCTGGCCCGGCTGGACCAGGCGGCGGTGGACCGGATCGCCGGGGACGGCCGCCGCGTCGCGGACGTGTACCCGCTGACGGCGATGCAGGCGGGCATGCTCTTCCACAGCCTGCTGGACCCGGACGCCCACACCTACGTCAACCAGGTCCAGCTCGTCCTCTCCGGGGTCACCGACCCGCACGCCCTGGCCGCCGCCTGGCAGCAGACCGTGGACGCCAACGCGGTGCTGCGCACCCGGCTCGCCTGGCAGGACACCGCCGAACCGCTCCAGGTCGTCCAGCACCGGGCCGCCGTCCCGGTGACCCACCACGACTGGACCGGCCGGCCGACCGACCGGATCGAGCGGGACACCGCCCGGCTGCTCGCCGAGGACCGGGCGGCCGGCCTCGACCTGGCCGCCGCACCGCTGATGCGGCTGACCCTGGTCCGGCTGTCGCCGACCCGGGTGCGGGTGGTGTGGACCTTCCACCACGTCCTGCTCGACGGGTGGAGCGCGGCCCAGGTCTTCGACGAGGTGTGCGAGCGGTACGCCGCCCTGGCCGCCGGGCGGCGGCCGAACCCGGCCGCGCGCGCCCCCTTCGCCGACTACCTGCGCTGGCTGTCCGGGCAGGACCCGGCGCGGGTCGAGCGGTACTGGCGCGACACGCTGGCCGGGTTCCCCGCCCCCACCGAACTGCCCCGCGACCGGCGCCCGGCCGAGGCGCACCGCGCCTCCTCCTCGGCATCGGTGCGGGTGACCCTCGACAACGACCTGTCGGAGCGGCTGCGGACCACCGCCCGGCAGGCCGGGCTGACCGTCAACACCGTGCTCCAGGGCGCCTGGGCGCTGCTGCTCTCCCGCTACGGCGGTGGGGACGACGTGGTCTTCGGCACGATCGTCTCCGGCCGGCCCGCCGAACTCCCGGGCGTCACCTCGATGGTCGGGCTGTTCATCAACGCGCTGCCCACCCGGGTGCGGATCGACGCCGGCCGCTCGCTGCTGGAGTGGCTGCGGGAGCTCCAGGACGCCCAGTCGGAGGCCCGCCGCTACGACGCCGCCTCCCTGGCGCAGCTCCAGAACTGGAGCGAACTGCCGGGCGGCACGGCCCTGTTCGACAGCATCGTGGTCTTCGAGAACTACCCGTTCGACGCGCAGGCGCTGACCCGGCACGGCCTGGGCGTCGAGACCGAGCACGTCCTGGAGCCGACCAACTACCCGCTCGGCGTGGTGGTCGCCCCCGGCGACGCCATCGCGGTCAGCCTCGACCACGACCCGGCCGTCTTCGACACCGCCACCGTCGAGGCGCTCGGGGCGGGCCTGTGCACCCTGCTGACGGCGATGGCGGACGGCCTCGACCGGCCGGCGGCGCACCTGCCGCTGCTCGACCCGCCGCGGGGGCGCGAACTCGTCGACCGCTTCGGCGGGGCGGCGGTCGAGGCACCGCAGGACACCGTGCCCGAGGCCTTCGCCCGGCAGGCCGCCCGCACCCCCGACGCCCCGGCCGTCCGCTGCGGCGACGTGCAGCTGACCTACCGGGAGCTCGACGAACGGGCCAACCGGCTGGCCCGGCTGCTGATCGCGGCCGGCGCCGGGCCCGAGCGGTTCGTCGCGCTCGCGCTGCCCCGCACCGCCGACCTGGCCGTGGCGCTGCTGGCGGTGCTCAAGAGCGGCGCCGCCTACCTGCCGGTCGACCCCGGGTACCCGGCCGAGCGGATCGCGTTCCTCTTCGCGGACGTCCGGCCCGACGCCGTGGTCACCGACACGGAGACCGGAGGGCGGCTGCCGGCCGGCCCGTTCACCCGGATCGTGCTCGACGACCCGGGGTGCGCCGAACGGCTCGCCGCCGCCCGCCCCGGCGCCGTGCGCGACGACGAACGGCTCGGCGCCCTGCTGCCGCAGCACCCCGCGTACGTCATCCACACCTCCGGCTCGACCGGCCGCCCCAAGGGCGTCGTGGTCGCCCACGCCTCGGTCCTGGCCCTGACCGACTGGGCCGCCGCCGAGTTCGCCGACCACGGCCTGGCCCACGTGGTGGCCGCCACCTCGTTCAACTTCGACGTGTCGGTGTTCGAGATCTTCTCGCCCCTGCTCGCCGGCGGCTGCGTGGAACTCGTCCGGGACCTGCTGGCCCTGGCCGAGCGCCCCGGGCCGTGGCGGGCCGGCCTGCTCAGCGCGGTGCCCTCCGCCCTGGGCGGCCTCCTCGCGGAGGACGCCGTGCACCTCGGCGCGGACACCGTCGTCCTGGCCGGCGAGGCCCTGCCCGCCCGCACCGTGCGCCGGCTGCGCGAGGCCGTCCCCGGCTGCCGGGTGCTGAACATCTACGGCCCCACCGAGGCCACCGTCTACGCCACCGCCTTCGCCTGCGACCCCGCCGACCCCGACCGCGACCCGCCGATCGGCCGCCCGGTCGGCGGCGCCCGGGCCTACGTCCTGGACGACCGGCTGCGCCCGGTGCCCGTCGGCGCGCCGGGGGAGCTGTACCTGGCCGGCACCGGCGTCGCCCGCGGCTACCTGCGCCGCCCGGGCCTGACCGCCGCCCGGTTCCTGCCCGACCCCTTCGGCCCGCCCGGGCGCCGGATGTACCGCACCGGGGACCTGGTGCGCTGGACGGCCGACGGCGACCTCCGCTACCTCGGCCGCGCGGACGACCAGGTCAAGGTGCGCGGTTTCCGGATCGAACTCGGCGAGGTCGAGGCCGCGATGGCCCGCCACCCGCAGGTGTCGGCCGCCGCCGCCCGGGTCGTCGACCACGACGGCCACCGGCGCCTGGTGGGCTACGCGGTGGCCCGCGACGGCGCACTGCCCGACCCCGCCGAGTGGCGCGCCTTCCTCGGGCGCACCCTCCCCGACCACCTGGTGCCCGCACTGGTGGTGCCGCTGGACCGGCTGCCGCTCGGCGCCACCGGCAAACTCGACCGCCGCGCGCTGCCCGCCCCGGTGTGGGCCGCCCCGGCCGCAATCGGTGCCCGGCCTCCGCGCACCGAGGCCGAACGCACCCTCGCCGCGATCTGGCGCGAGGTGCTCGGCGTGCCCGACGTGGGCGCGGACGACAACTACTTCGCGCTCGGCGGCGACTCGATCCTGGGCATCCAGATCGTCTCGGCGGCCCGCCGGGCCGGCCTCGCGCTCACCCCCCGGCACCTGTTCGCCCACCAGACCCTGGCCGAACTCGCCCTCGCCGCCGAGGAGTCGCCGAGCCCGGCGGTCGCCGCCGAGCAGGGCGCCGTGGTCGGCGACGCCCCGCTCACCCCCGTCCAGCACTGGCTGCTGGACACCCTCGGCGGGGACACCGCCCAGTTCACCCAGTCGGTCTCCTTCGCCCTCGCCCCCGGAACCGAGGAGCCCCTGCTGCGGGCCGCGCTCGCCGCCGTCCTGGACCACCACGACGCGCTGCGCCTGCGGTTCGAGCCGCTCGGCGACGGGCGGTGGCGCCAGCACGGCACCGCGCCCGGCGACCTGCCGGAGCTGCGCACCCACGAGCTGCCCGCCGCACCGGCGCAGGAGCGCGAGGCGACGCTGCGCGAGCTGGCCGAGCGCCTGGCCGCGGGCTTCGACCTGGCCGAAGGGCCGCTGCTGCGGGCCGCGCTGTGCCGCTTCGACGGCGAACGGCACCCCGTCCTGCTGCTGGCCGCGCACCACCTGGTGGTCGACGCGGTGTCCTGGCGCGTGCTCCTGGAGGACCTGGACACCGCCCACCGTGCGCTGCGGGCGGGCGAACACCCCGACCTCGGCCCCAAGAGCACCTCCTTCCGGGCCTGGGCCGAACGGCTCGCCGAGCACACCGCGGCCGGCGGCTTCGACGACGAGCACGCCCACTGGTACGGGCCGGAGCACGGCGCCGCGACCGCCCTGCCGACCGACCTGGACGGCGCCAACACGGCCGCCACCGAGGAGTCGCTGGACCTCGCCCTGGACGCCGAGGACACCCGCCGGCTGCTCCAGGACGTCCCGGAGGTCTACCGCACCCGGGTCAACGACGTCCTGCTCTGCGCCCTGGGCCGGGTGCTGGCCCGCTGGACCGGCCGGGACCGGGTGACGGTCGCCCTGGAGGGCCACGGCCGCGAGGAGCTGTTCGACGGGGTCGACCTCTCCCGGACCGTCGGCTGGTTCACCACGCTGTACCCCGTGGCCCTGGACATGCCCCGGGACGCCGACACCGGCACCGCCCTGAAGACCGTCAAGGAGAACCTGCGCGCCGTACCGCGCGGCGGGCTCGGCTACGGTGCCCTGCGCCACCTGCGGCCCGCCGCCACTGTCGAGCCCCGGCTGCCCGACCTGCCGCAGATCGGCTTCAACTACCTGGGCCGGCAGGACTGGACCCCCGCCCCCGGCGGCCTGCTGCACGCCCCGTCCGGCCCGCTCACCGGCGGCATGGACCGGGCGGCGGACCGGCCGCACCTGCTGGACGTGCTCGGCCGGGTGAGCGACGGGAGGCTGGCGTTCACCTGGTCGTACTCCCGCGCGGTGCACCACCGCGCGACCGTCGCCCGGCTCGCCGCCGAACTGCTGGACGAGCTGCGGGAGATCGTCCGCCACTGCGCCGAACCCGGCGCGGGCGGCCGCACCCCCGCCGACTTCCCGCTGGCCCCCCTGGACCAGGCCGCCGTCGACCGACTGGCCGGCACCGGACGGGACGTGACGGAGATCCAGCCGCTCACCCCCACCCAGACCGGCATGGTGCTGCACGGCCTGGACGAGGCCGAACACGGCCTGTACGTCGAGCAGATCACCTTCGTGCTGGACGGCGCCCGCGACCTGCGGCCGCTGGCCGCCGCCTGGCAGCACGTCGTCGACCGCACCCCCGTGCTGCGCACCGCCGTCGTCCTGCGCGACGTGCCCGTACCCCTCCAGGTGGTCCACCGGGACGTGACGCTGCCGGTCACCGAACACGACTGGAGCGCACTGCCGCAAGCCGAGCGCGAAGCCCGCCTGGAGCGGCTGCTCGCCGACCAGCGGGCCCGCCCGCTGGCCCTGGACCGGGCCCCGCTGCTGCGGCTCGACCTGATCCGGCTCGGGCCGGACGCGGCGCGCGTGGTGTGGACCTTCCACCACGTGCTGCTCGACGGGTGGAGCGTCTTCCACGTCCTGTCCGACGTCCTGGCCGCCCACGCCGCGCTCGCCCGCGGCGACCGGCCGGGCCTGCCCGAGCGCCGGCCCTTCGCGGACTACGTCGGCTGGCTCGCCGCCCGCGACACCGCCGCCGCCACGGAGCACTGGCGCGGCGTCCTGGCGGACCTCACCACCACGGCGCTGCCCTACGACCGCAAGCCCGCCCAGGGCGACACGGCCCGCTCCGGGGCCTGGCTCTCGCACCGCCTGGCCGAGGCCGAGACGGAGCGGCTCCAGGAGTTCGCCCGCCGGCACCGCCTCACCCTCAACACCCTGGTGCAGGGCGCCTGGGCGCTGCTGCTGTCGCGGTGGAGCGGGGAGCGGCGGGTGTGCTTCGGCACCACCGTCTCCGGGCGCCCGGCCGACCTGGCCGGATCCGACGCCATCGTCGGCCTGTTCATCACCACCCTGCCCGCCCGCGTCACCGTCGACGGCTCACAGCCCTGTGCCGCCTGGCTGCGCGCGCTCCAGGAGGAGCAGGCCGAGGACCGCCGCTTCGACCACCTGCCGCTGGCCGCGATGCACGGCCTGAGCGGGCTGGCGCCCGGGACGGCGCTGTTCGACAGCCTGGTGGTCTTCGAGAACTACCCGGTCGGCGACGCGACGGCCGGCGCCCACGGCCTGCTGATCCGCGAACTGGACGCCAGGGAGGCCACCAACTACCCGCTCACCGTGGTCGTCTCGCCCGGCGACCGGCTCGCCGTCGAACTCGGCCACGACCCCCGGTACATCGACCGGGCCACCGCCGAGAAACTGGCCGCCCAGCTGCTGCACACCCTCGCCGCGCTGGCCGGCTCGGACGGCACCGCCCGCTTGGACGACCTCGACCTGCTGCCGCCCGGGGAACGCGAGCGGCTGCTGCGCGGCCCGGCCCGCCCGGCGGGCGGCCCGGTGCCCCCGGCGGCCCTGCCCGCCCTGGTCGAGGCCGCCGTGGACCGCCGGCCGCACGCCCCGGCGCTGAGCGCCCCCGGGCTGGAACTGACCTTCGCCGAGGCCGAGGCGCACGCCAACCGCCTCGCGCACCGGCTCATCGCGCGCGGCGCCGGCCCCGGCGAGGTGGTCGCCCTCCTGCTGCCGCGCTCGGCGGACATGGTGCTCGCCCAGCTGGCGGTGGCGAAGACCGGCGCCGCGTTCCTGCCGGTCGACCCCCACTACCCCGACGAGCGCGTCGAGTTCATGCTGCGCGACGCGGCGCCCGCACTCACCCTGGACGCCAAGGAGGTCGCGGCGCTGCTGGCCGCCCCGCCGGACGGCGCCCCCGACCACCGCCCCGCCGACCCCGACCGGATCCGCCCGCTCGACCTGGACGACCCCGCCTACGTCATCTACACCTCCGGCTCCACCGGCACCCCGAAGGGCGTCGTCCTCACCCACCGCGGGCTGGCCGCCTTCGCCGCCGCCGAGGCCGAGCACTACCAAGTGGTGCCGGGTGACCGGGTGCTGGCCTTCGCCACCCCCAGCTTCGACGCCTCCGTGCTCGAACTGTGCATGTCCCTGCCGCACGGCGCCCGGCTGGTGGTGCCCGCGCCCGGACCGCTGCTCGGCGCCCGACTGGCCGAGGTGCTCCGGGCGGAGGCGATCACCCACACCCTGCTGCCGCCGGCCGCCCTCGCCACCCTGCCCGCCGACACCCCCGGCACGCTGCCCGCGCTCAGGACCCTGGTGGTCGGCGCCGAGGCGTGCGGCGCCGACCTGGTGGCCCGCTGGGCCCCGCACCACCGCATGGTCAACTCCTACGGCCCCACCGAGGCCACCGTGGTCGCCGCCTGGTCCGCGCCGCTGGCCCCGGACGGCGCCGCGCCGCCGATCGGCCGCCCGCTGCCCGGCACCGGCGCCTACGTCCTCGACGCCCGGCTCCGGCCGGTGCCCGACGGCGTCACCGGCGAACTGTGGCTGAGCGGACCGGCCCTGGCCCGCGGCTACCTCGGCCGGCCGGGCCTGACCGCCGCCCGCTTCACCGCCGACCCGTACGGGCCGCCCGGCACCCGGATGTACCGCACCGGGGACCTGGTGCGCCGCGACCACCGGGGCGAACTGCACTACCTGGGCCGCACCGACCACCAGCTCAAGCTGCGCGGCCACCGCATCGAGGCGGGCGAGGTCGAGGCCGTCCTGGCGCGCCACCCGGCCGTGCTGGACGCCGTGGTGACGGTGCGGGAGGACGATCCCGGGCTGCCCCGCCTGGTCGCGCACCTGCTCGCGGCCCCCGGCGCCGAACCGCCGACCGGCGCCGAACTGCGCGCCCTGGCCGCCCGCTCCCTGCCCGGCCACCTCGTCCCCTCGGCCTTCGCGGTCCTCGACCGCTTCCCGCTCACCGCGAGCGGCAAGACCGACCGCGCCGCCCTGCCCGCCCCCGCACCCGAGGAGGAGCAGCGGCCCGGCCGGCTGGCGCCCCGCACGCCCACCGAGGAGGCCGTGGCCGAGATCTGGGCCGAGACCCTGCGGACGGCCGTGGGCGTGACGGACGACTTCTTCCAGCTGGGCGGCGACTCCATGCGGGCCCTGCTGATCGCCTCCCGCGCCAACGATGCCTTCGGCGTCACGCTCACCCCCCGCGACGTCCTGGTCTCCCGCACCGTGGCCGCCCTGGCGGAACTGGTGGAGGACCAGGTGCTGAGCGAACTCGAAGACGCCGCGTCCGGCGGCCCCGACGATGACGAACGATGACGAACGGTGAGGATCCGACGACCATGACGCCTTCGAAGCGAGACCGCGCCGAGGCCCTGCCCGCCGACCTGCGCGAAGCGCTGCGCCTGCGGCTGGCCGGGCGCTCCGGCGGCGCCCGGGCCGCCGCCGACCGGTCCATCCCGCAAGCCGACCGCAGCCGACCGCTGCCGCCCTCCTTCGTCCAGCAGCGCCTGTGGTTCCTGGACCGGCTGCGCCCCGGCGACCCCCGCTACAACAGCGCGGTCGCCGTACGGTTCACCGGCCCGCTGGACCGCACGGCGCTCGCCGGGGCGCTGGCCGCCGTCGTGGCCCGTCACGAGGGGCTGCGGACCACCTTCGACGAGGCCGACGGCCGCCCGGTGCAGACCGTGCGGCCGGCCGGGCCGGTGCCGCTGCCCGTCCGGGAGCCGGCCGACGGGGAGACCCTCGACGCGATCCTGCTCCAGGAGTACTCCCGCCCCTTCGACCTCCGGCAGGGGCCGCTGCTGCGCGCCCTGCTGGTGCGCGAGTCGGACCGCTCGCACGTCCTGCAGGTGACGGCGCACCACATCGTCACCGACGGCTGGTCGATGGGCGTCGTCCTGGACGAACTGTGCACCGGCTACGAGGCCCTGGCCCGCGGCGCCGCCCCGGACCTGCCCCCGGTGGCGGTCCAGTACCCGGACTTCGCGGTGTGGCAGCGCGAACAGCTCTCCAGCGCCCGGCTGGAGGGCCAACTGGCCCACTGGAAGGCGAAACTGACCGGTGCGGTGCCGCCGGAACTGCCGCTGGACCACCCGCGGCGCGGCGAGGAGGCCGGCCCCGGCGCCGTCCACGCCTTCACCGTCCCCGCGCCGCTCACCGCCCGGCTGCGCGAGCTCGCGGCCGAGCGGCACGGCACCCTGCACACCGCCCTGGTCGCCGCCACCCAGGCGCTGCTGGCCCGCTGGTCCGGCCAGCAGGACGTCACCGTCGGCTCCCTGACGCCCGGGCGCTCCCGCACCGAGCTGGAACGGGCCGTCGGCTGCTTCGTCAACACCGTCGTCCTGCGCACCCGGGTGGAGCCCGCCGGATCCTTCCGCGACCTGCTCGCGGCCGCCACCGAGACCGGCAACGACGCGCTCGCGCACGGCGACACGCCCTTCGAACGGCTCGTCGAGGCGGTCGGCGCACCCCGCCAGGCGGGCCGCAACCCGCTGTTCGACGTGCTGGTCCTGCTGCACCCCGCGCCGCCCGAGGCCACCACCCCGCTGGGGTCGGCGCTCACCCCGGTCGCCGTGCCCCGGCAGGCCGCCACCTTCGACCTCAGCGTCGAGTTCGTCCCGGACGGCGAGGCGCTCACCGGCCTGCTGGAGTACCGCGCCGACCTCTTCGACGCGCCCACCGCCCGCCGGATGGCCGACCAGCTCCTGCTGCTGCTGGACGGCGCCGCCGCCGAACCCGACCGCCCGCTCGGCACCCTGCCGCTGCTCTCGCCCCGGGAGACCCGGCAGGTCACCCGGGACTGGAACGCCACCGCGCTGCCCGTCGAGGACACCAGCTACCCCGAGCTGTTCCGGCGCAGGGCCGCCCTGACCCCGCACGCCCCGGCCCTGGTCGCCGGAGCCGAGCGGCTCGACTACGCGACGCTCGACACCCGCGCCAACCGGCTCGCCCACCAGCTCATCGCCCGCGGCGCCGGCCCCGAACGGCTGGTCGCGCTGCGGCTGCCGCGCACCGCCGACATGATCGTGGCGATCCTCGCCGTCTGGAAGGCCGGCGCCGGCTACCTGCCCCTGGACCCGGCCCTGCCGGCCGAGCGCCTGCGCTACCTGCTCGACGACGCCCGCCCCGCCCTGGTCCTGGACGAGCAGGCGCTCCGGGCGCTGCCCGACACCGGCCCGGACACCGACCCCGGCGACGCCGACCGGACCGCCCCGCTGCACCCCTCCAACACCGCGTACGTGCTCTACACCTCCGGCTCCACCGGCCGCCCCAAGGGCGTCGCCGTCCCGCACCGCGCGGTGGTGAACCTGCTCGCCGCCCACCGGGCGGGCTTCGTCGCCGACGCGGGCGGCGGGCCGCTGCGCGTGGCGCTGACCGCCTCGTTCTCCTTCGACACCTCCCTGGAGGGCGTGCTGCTGATGGCCGACGGCCACCCGCTGCACCTGGTCGACGAGACGACCCGGATGGACCCGGCCGCCCTGGTCGAGTACGTCGTGCGCCACCGCGTCGACTTCCTCGACCTGACCCCCTCCTACCTGCGCCAGCTGCTGCCCGCCGGGCTGCTCGACGACCCGCGCCACCACCCCCGGGTGCTGATGCTCGGCGGCGAGGCCGTCGGGCCCCGGCTCTGGCGCGAACTCGCCGGACACCCGGACGTCGCCGCCTACAACTACTACGGCCCCACCGAGTGCACGGTCGACGCGCTCGCCTGCCGCATCGCGGGCGGTGACCGGCCGCTGGTGGGCCGCCCGCTGCCCAACCTGCGCGCCTACGTCCTCGACGACCGGCTCCAGCCGGTGCCGCCCGGGGTGAGCGGCGAACTCCACCTCGCCGGCGAGCAGGTCGCCCGCGGCTACGCCGGCCGGCCGGGGCTGACCGCCGCCCGCTTCACCGCCGACCCGTACGGGCCGCCCGGCGCCCGGATGTACCGCACCGGCGACCTGGCCCGCTGGACGGCCGACGGGAGCCTGGAGTACCTCGGGCGCGCCGACGACCAGGTCAAGGTGCGCGGCCACCGGATCGAACCCGGCGAGATCGAGGCGGCGCTGCTCGACCTGCCGCAGGTCGCCGCGGCCGCCGTCGCCGCCGTGCCCGACGCGCGCGGCCACACCCGGCTGGCGGCCTACCTGGTCTTCGCCGACGGCGCGGCCCGCCCGTCCGCCGACCTGCGCGCCGCCCTGCGGCGGGTGCTGCCCGACCACCTGGTGCCGTCCTCGTTCACCGCGCTCGACACCCTGCCGCTCACCACCAGCGGGAAGCTGGACCGCCGAGCGCTGCCCGCCCCCGACCTCGAAGGCGAAGGAAGGGAAGGGGAGTTCGTCGCCCCGCGCACCCCCGAGGAGGAGACCCTCGCCGGGATCTGGGCCGAGGTGCTGGGCGTGGCGCGGGTCGGCGTCACCGACAACTTCTTCGAGCTCGGCGGCGACTCGATCCTGAGCATCCAGGCCGTCTCCCGGGCCCGCGCCGCCGGCCTGCGGATCGGCTCCCAGGACGTCTTCCGCCACCAGACCGTCGCCGACCTGGTCGCCGCCGCCCGCCCGGCAGCCGCCCCGGCCCCCCGGCCGCGCCGCGCGGACGGACCGGCCCCGCTCACCCCCGTCCAGGAGTGGTTCTTCGCCGCCCACGGCCCGCTGCGCCACTTCACCATGTCGATGCTGCTCGACCTGCCGCGCGACCTCGACGAGCCGGCCCTGGACCAGGCGCTGCGGGCGGTCCTGGCGGCCCACCCGGCGCTGCGCACCCGCTTCACCCGCGCCGGGGGCACCTGGCGCCAGGAGCCGGTCGCGGACCCGGGCACCGGGCTGCTGACCAGACTCGACCCGCCCGCCCCCGGCGCCGGCCCCGGCCCTGAAGCCGCCCGGGTCGAGGCCGCCGAGGCCGCCCGCGCCGCCCTGGACCCGGCCACCGGCACCCTGCTGCGCGCCGTCCTGTTCCGGGCCCGCGGCGACGCCCGGCCCCAACTCGTCCTGACCGCCCACCACCTGGCCGTCGACGGCGTCTCCTGGCGGGTGCTGCTCGCCGACCTGGAACAGGCCTACCGGCAGGCGGCGGCCGGGGACGCCCCGCACCTGGAGCCCGAGCCCACCCCGTTCACCGACTGGGCCCACCACCTCGCCGAACGGGTCCGGGCCGGAGGCCTCGACGACGACCTGCCCTACTGGAGCGCCGAGACCAGGGCCCCGGCGGCCCCGCTGCCCGTCGACCACCCCGGCACGCCCACGGCCGCCTCCGTGCGCACCCTGCGCACCCGGCTCGACCGCGCCACCACCGAGGCCCTGCTGCGCAGAGTCCCCGAGGCCTACCGGACCCAGGTCAACGACGTGCTGCTCAGCGCGCTGGGCCGGGCCCTCGCCGACTGGACGGGCACCGAACGGGTGACCATCGCCCTGGAGGGCCACGGCCGCGAGGAACTCTTCGACGGCGTCGACCTCTCCCGGACGGTCGGCTGGTTCACCACCCGGTACCCCGTCACCCTCGCCCCGGCCGGCCCGGCCGGCGCCCCCGACTGGGCCGCCACCCTCAAGCAGGTCAAGGAGCGGCTGCGCGCCGTACCCCGCCGGGGCCTGAGCTACGAGGCCCTGGCCCGGCTCGGCCCGCCCGCCGCCGACGCCCTGAGGGGCCGTCCGCTGCCGCAGGTCTGCTTCACCTACCACGGGCAGTGGACCGCCCCCGGGACCGGCGACTTCGCGCCCGCCGGCCAGGCGCCGGGCCGGGAGCTCGCCCCCGACGAACCCCTGGACCACCTGCTCGACGTCTCCGCCGTCGTCGCCGACGGCGAACTGGAACTCACCTGGCACTACAGCGACCAGGCGCACGAGGCGGCCACCGTCCGCGCGCTGGCGCAGGCCACGGCCTCGGCGCTGACCGGCATCGTCGAGCACTGCGCCCGCCCCGACGCCGGCGGCCGCACCCCCTCCGACTACCCGCTGGCCGGACTGGACCAGGCCGGGGTGGACCGGATCGCCGGCGACGGGCGGGACGTCGAGGACCTGCTGCCGCTCACCCCGCTCCAGGAGGGCATGCTCTTCCACCGCCTGGTCGGCGGCCCCGACGACGTCTACGTGGACCAGGCCGGCCTGCTGCTGGAGGGCGTGGGCGACCCGTACGCCTTCGCCCTGGCCTGGCAGCGGGTCGCCGACCGCACGCCCGCGCTGCGCACCTCGGTGGTGTGGGAGGGCGTCCCCGCCCCCCTCCAGGTCGTGCGCCGCGGCGTCCGGCTGCCGGTGACCCACCTGGACCTGCGGGCGGTCGACCCGGGCGAGCGCGCCGACCGGCTGGCCCGGCTGCGCGCGGACGACCTCGCCCACGGGCTGGACCTCGCCACGGCGCCGCTCACCCGGCTCACCCTGGTCCGGCTGCCCGAGGCCCGCCTGCACCTGCTGTGGACCTCCCACCACCTGATCCTGGACGGCTGGAGCCTGGCCCAGGTGCTCACCGACGTGTTCGAGGAGTACGCGGCCCTCACCACCGGGGGCGTGCCGACACCGGCGGTGCGCCGGCCCTTCGCCGACTACGTGCACTGGCTGGCCGGGCAGGACACCGCGGCCGCCCGCGCGCACTGGCGGGGCGTCCTGGACGGCTTCGCCACCGCCACCCCGCTGCCCGCCGACCGCGTCCGGCGCGAGGCCCACCGGGCCCGCTCGGCGCTCGCGCACACCGCCGGCCTGTCGCCGGAGGCCTCCGAGCGGCTGGCCCGCACCGCCCGGCAGGCCGGGCTCACCCTCGGCACCGTGGTGCAGGGCGCCTGGGCCCTGCTGCTCTCCCGGTACAGCGGCGAGCCGGACGTGCTGTTCGGGACGACCGTCTCCGGACGCCCCGACGAACTGCCCGGCGTCGAGTCGATGATCGGCATGTTCATCAACACCCTGCCCACCAGGGTCCTGGTCGACGGCGACCGCACCGCCGCCGACTGGCTGCGCGACCTCCAGGAGGCCCAGGCCGAGGCCCGGCGCCACGCCGCGGTCTCCCTCGCCGAACTCACCGCCTTCAGCGGCGTGCCGTCCGGCGGCACGCTGTTCGACAGCATCGTCGCCTTCGAGAACTACCCCTTCGACGACGCCCGCACGGCCGGCAGCGGGGTGCGCCTGGTGGAGGTCACCTCCCGGGACGCCACCAACTACCCGCTCGTCCTGCGCGCCTACCAGGGCGGGCACTTCGGCTTCGACCTCGCCTACGACCCGGAGCTGTTCGACGCCGCGACGGTCCGCGCCCTCGCCGAGCGGCTCTGCCTGCTGCTCACCGGACTGGCCGCCGGACTGGACCGGCCGCTGCGCGCCCTGGAGTGGACGACCGCGCAGGAGCGGCGGCTGCTGACCGAGTGGGACGGCACCGTGCGGGGCCGCCCCGACCGGACCCTGGTCGACCTCTTCGAGGCGCAGGCCGCCCGCACCCCGCACGCCGAGGCCGTCACCTGCGGCGACGAGCACCTCGACTACGCCGCCCTGGACGCGCGGGCCGACCGGCTCGCCCACCGGCTGGCCGGGCTCGGCGCCGGGCCCGAGCGGTTCGTGGCCCTCGCGCTGCCCCGCACGGCCGACCTGGTCGTGGCCGTCCTCGCCGTCCTCAAGACCGGCGCGGCCTACCTGCCGCTCGACCCGGGCCTGCCGGCCGAACGCCGCGCCCAACTGCTGGGCGACGCCGCCCCGGTGGCCCTGGTGACCCACGTGCCCGGCGCGCCGCCCGAGAGCTTCGAGCACGGGGTGCCCGTCCTCTCCCTGGCGGACCCGCAGCTGCGCGCCGACCTGGCCCGGGGCCCGGCCGCCCCGCTCGCCGCCGGGCACCGCCCGCTGCCCGACAGCCCCGCCTACGCCATCTTCACCTCCGGCTCCACCGGCCGCCCCAAGGGTGTCGTGGTGCCGCACGCCAACGTGGTGCGGCTGTTCGAGCAGACCGAGGACGTGTTCGGCTTCGGCGCCGAGGACGTCTGGACGCTGTTCCACTCCTACACCTTCGACTTCTCGGTCTGGGAGCTGTGGGGCCCGCTGCTGCACGGCGGCCGGCTCGTCGTCGTGCCCGAGGACACCGCCCGCTCCCCGGAGGACTTCCTGCGGCTGCTCGCCGACGAAGGCGTCACCGTCCTCAACCAGACCCCGTCCGCCTTCCACCCGCTGGCCCGCGCCGACGCCGAACACCCCGAGCTCTCCCGCCGGCTGGCGCTGCGCACGGTGGTCTTCGGCGGCGAGGCGCTGGACGCCGGCCGCCTCGCCGACTGGTACGACCGCCACCCGCAGGACGCGCCGCGCCTGGTGAACATGTACGGCATCACCGAGACGACCGTGCACGTCACCCACGCCCCGCTGGACCGCACGACCGCGGCGGCCGGCGGCCCCGCACCGATCGGCACCGGCCTCCCGGACCTGCGGCTGTACGTCCTCGACACCGACCTGGCCCCGGTGCCCCCGGGCGCCGTGGGCGAGCTGTACGTGGCGGGGGAGGGTCTGGCCCGCGGCTACCTCGACCGGCCCGGCCTGACCGCCACCCGCTTCCTCGCCGACCCGTTCGGGGCCCCGGGCACCCGGATGTACCGCACCGGCGACCGGGCGCGCCGACAGGCCGACGGCACCCTTCGCTACCTGGGCCGCGCCGACCAGCAGGTCAAGATCCGCGGCTACCGGATCGAACCCGGCGAGATCGAGGCCGCCCTCCAGACCCACCCGGGTGTGGGCGCCGCCACCGTGGGCGTGTACCAGGACGCCTCCGGCACCCGCCGGCTGGTCGCCCACGTCGTCGCCGGCCCCGGCGCGGCCCACCCCCCGGCCGCCGCCGACCTGCGCGCCCACCTCGAACGGCTGCTGCCCGCCTACCTGGTGCCCGCCGCGTACGTCCCCCTGGCTGTCCTGCCGCTCACCCCCAACGGCAAGCTCGACCGGCGCGCGCTGCCCGCGCCCGGCCCGGAGGGCTTCGCCGCCGGCCGGCAGCGCACCGCACCCCGCACCCGCGCCGAGCGGCTGGTCGCCGCGGCCTGGACGGAGGTCCTGGACACCGGGGAGATCGGCGCCGAGGACGACTTCTTCGCCCTGGGCGGCGACTCCATCCTCGCCGTCCGGGTCACCGCCCGGCTGCGCGCGGCCTTCGGGGCGGCGGACCTCTCGCCCCGGCTGCTGTTCAGCCACCCGGTGCTGGCGGACCTGGCCGAAGCCCTCGGCTCGCTCGGCGAGCCGGGCGAGCCGGGCGCGGCGGACGGCCCGTCGGCCCGGGTCATCCCGGCCGCGGACCCGGCGGCCGAGCCACCGCTGTCGTACGCCCAGCAGCGGCTCTGGTTCCTCGACCGGTTCGAGCCGGGCAGCACCGAGTACACCTCGCTGTCCGTGCTGCGCCTGCGCGGAGCGCTCGACCCGGTCGCGCTGGGCACCGCCCTGGACGCCCTGGTCGCCCGGCACGAGGCGCTGCGGACCACCTTCGCCGAGCGGGACGGCCGCGCCCGGCAGGTGGTGCGCCCGCCGCAGCCGGTCGAGCTGCCGTGCGAGGACCTCGCCGGGTCGCCCCCGGCGGCCCTGGACGCGCTGCTGGAGCGGATCGCCGCCACCCCGTTCGACCTGGCCGCCGGGCCCCTGCTGCGGGCCCGGCTGGTCCGGACGGCCGCGGACGAGCACGTGCTCGCGCTGGCCGTGCACCACATCGCCACCGACGGCTGGTCGATGGGCGTCCTGGGCCGCGACCTGGGCGAGCTGTACGCGGCGGCCCGCGAGGGGCGCCCGCCACGGCTGCCCGCGCTGCCCGTGCGCTACACCGACTACGCGTCCTGGCAGCGCGCGCGCACCGACCTCGCCGAGGCGGACCTCGCCCACTGGCGCCGGGCCCTGGACGGCCTGACCCCGCTGGAGCTGCCCACCGACCGGCCGCGCCCGGCCGTACGCACCCGGGACGGCGCGCTGGTCGCCTTCACCCTGCCCGCCGGGCTGACCGCGCGGTTGCGCGAACGGGGCCGGGAGGTCGACGGCACCCTCTACACCACCCTCCTGGCGGCCTGCCAGGTCCTGCTCGCCCGCTGGTCCGGGCAGCAGGACATCGCGGTCGGCACCGTCACCTCGGGCCGCGAGCAGGGCGAACTCCACGACGTGGTCGGCATGTTCGTCAACACCCTGGTGCTGCGCGGCGCCGTCCGGCCGGAGCTGCCGTTCGGCGAACTGCTGGCCGCCGCCCACGGCACCGTCCTGGAAGCGCTCGCCCACCAGGAGGTGCCCTTCGAGCGGCTGGTGGACGCCCTCCAGCCGGAGCGCGACACCAGCCGCACGCCGCTCTTCCAGGTCATGGTGGCCCTGCACAACCTCGGCGCCGAGGTGCCGAACCTGCCGGGCCTGACGGTGGAGCCGGTCACCCCGCCCGTCCACGGCGCCACCTTCGACCTCTCCTTCGACTTCGTCGAGCGCGACGGCGGCCTGACCGGCTATCTGGAGTACAACACCGGGCTGTTCGACGCGCGGACCGCCGAGCACCTGGCCGGCTGGCTGGGCACCCTGCTGGAGGCCGTGGCCGAGGCGCCGGAGACGGCCGTCGGGGCGCTGCCGCTGATGACGGCCGACGAGCGGCGCCGGGTGCTGCGGCAGGGGCGGGGCACGCCGCTGCCCGCGCCGGACACCACCTTCCCCGCCCTGTTCGAGGCGCAGGCCGCCCGCACCCCGGACGCCACCGCCCTGGTCGCCCGGGACGCCACCCTCGACTTCGCCGCCCTCAACGCGCGGGCCAACCGGCTCGCCCGCCACCTCGCCGCCCGCGGCGCCGGCCCGGAGCAGGTGGTCGCGGTCCGGCTGCCGCGCACCTCGGACCTGCTGGTGGCGCTGTTCGCGGTGCTCAAGGCGGGCGCCGCCCTGCTCTTCGTCGACCCGGACCTGCCCGAGGACCGGGCCGCCCTCCTCCTCGACGACACCCGGCCCCGGGTGGTGCTGACCGGGCAGGCCCTGCGCGAGGTGCCGTGGGACGCGCTGCCCGCCCACGACCTGACCGACGCCGAGCGGACCGCCCCCCTGCTGCCGCAGCACGCCGCCTACCTCGTCCACACCTCCGGCTCGACCGGCCGCCCCAAGGGCGTCGTCGTCGAACACCGCCAGCTGGTCAACCTCTGCCGGGACCACCAGGAGGGCCTGGTCGCGCCGCACACCGCCGACGGAGGGCGGCTGCGGGCCGCGCTCAGCGCCTCCTTCTCCTTCGACACCAGCTGGGAGGGCCCGCTGCTGCTCGCACTGGGCCAGGAGCTCCACCTGATCGACGAGGACGTCCGGCTGGACCCGCAGGCGTTCTGCGCCCAGGTCGTCGACCGCCGCCTGGACCTGGTCAACGTCACCCCCTCCTTCCTGCGCGAACTCACCGCCGCCGGACTGCTCGCCCCCGGCCCGCACCACCCGCGCCTGCTGCTGGTCGGCGGCGAGGCCGTCCCCGCCGCCGTCTGGCGGGAGCTGTGCGCGGCGCACGCGGACCTCGGCGTCACCGCCTACAACATGTACGGGCCCACCGAGTGCACCGTCGACGCCGCCTACGCCCGGTGCGCGGACCACCCCGAGCGCCCCGTCATCGGCCGCCCCGGCCGCAACCTGGGCGCCTACCTGCTCGACGGCGCCCTGCGGCCGGTGCCGCCCGGCATGCCGGGGGAGCTGTACCTGGCGGGGGAGCAGGTGGCCCGCGGCTACCTGAACCGGCCCGGGCTGACGGCCGCCCGCTTCCTCGCCGACCCCTACGGCCCGCCCGGTGCCCGGATGTACCGCACCGGCGACCTGGCCCGCTGGGACGCGAACGGGCAACTGGAGTTCCGGGGCCGGGCCGACGAACAGGTCAAGGTCCGCGGGTTCCGGATCGAGCCCGGGGAGGTGGAGGCCGCCCTGCTCGCCCACCCGGACGTCGCCGACTGCGCGGTCGCCGCGCGCGAGCACGCCGGCCGTACGGTGCTCGTCGGCTACCCGGTGCCCGCCGGCCGCCGCGTGCCGACCGCCGAGGAACTGCGGACCTGGCTGCGGCGGACGCTGCCCGACCACCTGGTGCCCGCCGCGTTCGTCCCGCTGGCCCGAATACCGCGGACCACCGGCGGCAAGACCGACCGGCGCGCGCTGCCCGCGCCGCCCGCCCAGCCCGACCGCACCACCCCGTACGTCGCACCGCGGCCCGGTGCCGAGGAACGGCTCGCCGCGATCTGGGCCGAGGTGCTGGGCGTGGAGCGCGTCGGCACCCGGGACAACTTCTTCGCGCTCGGCGGCGACTCCATCCTCAGCATCCAGATCGTCTCCCGCGCCCGCGCCGCCGGGCTCTCCCTCACCACCAAGGACGTCTTCCGGCACCAGAGCATCGCCGAACTCGCCCTGTGCGCAGGAGATCTGACCGATCGCCAGGAAGGTGGCGAAGCCGAGCCCGGCGAGGCGCCGCTCACCCCGATCCAGCACTGGTACCTCGACGGCCGCCGCCCCGGCGACGCCCTGCGCTTCACCATGACCCAGCGCCTGGAACTGGCCCCCGGCACCGATCCGGCGGCCCTGCGCCGGGCGGTGCTGGCCCTGGTGGAGCACCACCCGGCCCTGCGCACCCGCTTCCACCGCACCGAGGCCGGCTGGCGCCAGGAGGTGCTTCCCCAGGGGGCGGACGGCGTCTTCACCCGGCACGACGTCAGCCACCCGGACCTCACCGGCCATGACGCGGAGGCGCAGGTCCAGCGCGCCACCGACGAGGCCCAGCGCTCCCTCGACCCCGTCGACGGCCGGTTGCTGCGGGCCCTGTTCTTCGACCCCGGCCCCCGGCAGCCGGGCCAACTCGTCCTCACCGTGCACCACCTGGCCGTGGACGGCGTCTCCTGGCGCATCCTGCTGGCCGACCTCGAAGCGGCGTACCGCACGGCCCGCGCCGGAGCCCCCGTCGCCCTGCCGCCGACCGGCACGTCCTACGGCCGCTGGGCCACCCGGCTGGAGCGGCACACCCGCGCCGGCGCCCTGGACGGCGACCTCGACCACTGGACGCGCACCGGCGCGGCCCCGGCCGACCTGCCCGCCGGCCGCCCCGCCCCTGACACCGGCGCCTCCAACACCCACGCCACCGCCGCCACCGTGCAGGTGACGCTGGACGAGCGGACCACCGAGGCGCTGCTGCGCCGCGTCCCCGAGGTCTACCGCACCCAGGTCAACGACGTCCTGCTCAGCGCCCTGGGCCGCACCCTGGCCCGCTGGTGCGGCCGGGACACCGTGCTGGTCGGAGTGGAGGGGCACGGCCGCGAGGACCTGTTCGAGGACCTGGACCTCTCCCGGACGGTGGGCTGGTTCACCGCCGAGTTCCCGCTCGCCCTGCGCGTCGACCCCGACGCCGGATGGCACGACACCCTGCGCTCGGTCAAGGAGCAGCTGCGCGCCGTCCCGCTGCGCGGACTCAGCCACGGCGCGCTGCGCCACCTGCGGCCGGACGGCCCGCTGACCGGCTCGGCGGCGCCGCAGATCGGCTTCAACTACCACGGTCAGTGGGACACCCGCGGCGGCGCCGACGGCCTGGTCCGCGGCGCGCTGCCCCCGGCCGGTCGCGACACCGACCCCGACGAGCCCCGCCCCTACCTGCTGGACATCATCGGCGCGGTCCAGGACGGTCGCCTCGAACTGGCGTGGACCTACCCCGCCGCCGTCTACGACGAGGCCACCGTCCGCGGACTCGCCGAGGAGATGGGCGCCGCGCTGCACGAGCTGGCCGCGCACTGCGCCCGCCCGGACGCCGGCGGCCGCACCCCGTCGGACTTCCCGCTCGCCGGCCTCGACCAGGACCGGCTGGACCGGCTCGTCGGCGACGGGCGCGAGACCGACGACGTGCTGCCGCTGACGCCGCTGCAGTCCGGCATGCTCTTCCACGGGCTCGTCGACGCCGACGGCGCCTACGTCGACCGGATCGCGGTGCGCCTGGCCGGCGTGGCCGACCCGCGGGCCTTCGCCGAGGCCTGGCAGCAGGTCGCCGACCGCACCCCGGCACTGCGTTCCAGCGTTCACTGGCGCGGCCTGCCGCACCCCGTCCAGGTGGTCGCGCGGCACGCCGCGCTGCCCGTCCGCCGGCTCGACTGGCGCGACCTGACGGCCGGGCAGCGCGCCGACCGGACGGAGCGGCTGCTCGCCGAGGAGCGCGCCGCCGGGATGGACCTCGCCACCGCGCCGCTCACCCGGCTGACCCTGGCCGCGCTGCCCGGTGACGAGGTCCTGCTGCTGTGGTCCACCCACCACCTGATCCTGGACGGCTGGAGCACCGGACAACTGCTCACCGAGGTGTGCGAGGAGTACGCCGCGCTGACCGGCGGCCCGCAGGCGCCCCGGCCGGTCCGGCGGCCGTTCGCGGACTTCCTGGGCTGGCTGCACGAGCGGGACGAGGAAGCGGCCGAGGCCCACTGGCGCGGCCTGCTGGCCGGGTTCACCGGCCGGACCCCGCTGCCGTACGACCGCCCGCCGACCCGGGCCCACCGCGCCCGCTCCAGCGCCGCGGCCCACCGCGAACTGGACGAGACGCTCTCCCGGCGGCTGCGCGAGAACGCCGCGGCCGCCGGACTGACCGTCAACACCGTGGTGGAGGGCGCCTGGGCGCTGCTGCTGGCCCGCTACAGCGGCGGCGACGACGTGGTCTTCGGCACCACCGTGTCCGGGCGCCCGGCCGAACTGCCCGGCGTCGAGTCGATGATCGGCCTGTTCATCAACACCGTGCCGACCAGGGTCCCGATCCCCTCGGGCGGCGTACTGCCCTGGCTGCGGGAGCTCCAGGAACGCCAGAGCGACGGCCGCCGCTTCGACCACCTGGCACTACCACGCGTCCAGGCCCTGAGCGACCTGCCCGCCGGGGAGCCGCTGTTCGACAGCATGGCGGTCTTCGAGAACTACCCCGTCGACGAGTCGGCCGCCGACCGGACCGGGGTGCGGGTGGTCGAGGTGCGCGCCGACGACGCCACCACCTTCCCCTGGTGCCTGCGCGCCCACCTGGCCGAGCGGCTCGGCTTCGACCTGGCCTACGACCCCGCGCTCTTCGACCACCGGACTGCCCACGGCGCGGCCGACCGCCTGGTCCTGCTGCTCACCGCCCTCGCCGACGGCCTCGACGGCGACCTCGCCGAGCTGGACCGGCTCACCCCCGCCGACCGGGAGCAGCTGGCCTCCTGGCACGGAACCGCCCGCCCGGTGGCGCCGCGCAGCCCGCTCCAGGTCTTCGCCGAGCAGGTCCGGCGCACCCCCGGCGCGCCCGCCGTGCGCGACGGCGACCGCGAGCTGACCTACCGCCAACTCGACGACTGGTCCGACCGCCTGGCGGCCCGGCTGCTGGCCGACGGCCTGGCCCCCGAAGACCGGGTGGCGCTGCTGATGGACCGCTCCGCCGAACTCGTCGCCGCCCAGCTGGCCGTCCTCAAGGCGGGCGGTGCCTACCTGCCCGTCGACCTCCGGGCCCCCGAGGAGCGCCGCCGCGCCCTGCTCGACCAGGTCGGCGCCGCCCTGCGGCTCACCGCCGAGCAGGTCGCCGCCGCGCGCACCGGCGCGGCCGGGCCGGTGGCGGGGGCCCTGCCGCCCGCCGACCCCGACCGGCTGGCGTACGTGATGTTCACCTCGGGCTCCACCGGGGTGCCCAAGGCGGTGGCGGTACGGCACCGCGACGTGGCCTCGCTCGCCACCGACAGCCGCTTCGCCGACGGCCGCTGCGCACGGGTGCTGCTGCACTCGCCGGTCGCCTTCGACGCCGCCACCTTCGAGGTCTGGGCGCCGCTGCTGGGCGGCGGCTGCGTGCTCGTCGCCCCCGACGGGCCGGTGGACGCCGCCCTGCTGCGGCGGCTCGCCGGACCGGACGGGCCGACGGCGCTGTGGCTCACCGCCGGGCTCTTCCGGCTGCTCGCCCAGGACGCGCCGGACTGCTTCGCGGGCCTGCGCACGCTGTGGACCGGCGGGGACGTGGTGCCCGCCGCCGCGGTGCGCCGCGTCCTGGCGGCCTGCCCCGGGCTGACCGTGGTGGACGGCTACGGGCCCACCGAGACCACGACCTTCGCCACCGCCTTCGCCGTCGCGGAGGCGGCGGCGGTGCCCGACACCCTGCCGATCGGCCACCCCCTGGACGACCGCCGCGTCCACGTCCTCGACCGGCGCCTGCGGCCCGTCCCGCCGGGCTGCGCGGGCGAACTGTACGTCGCCGGCGACGGCGTGGCCCGCGGCTACCTGGGCCGGCCCGGCGAGACCGCGGCCCGCTTCCTCGCCGACCCCTCCGGCCCGCCCGGCGCCCGGATGTACCGCACCGGCGACCTGGCGAGGCGGCGCCCGGACGGCACCGTCGAGTTCCTGGGCCGCGCGGACGACCAGGTGAAGATCCGGGGCTTCCGGGTCGAACCCGGCGAGGTGGAGGCCGCACTCGCCCGCCACCCCCAGGTCACCGACGTCGCCGTGGTCACCCGCGAGGACCGGCCCGGCGCCCGGCGCCTGGTGGCCTACGTGGTCGGCCCGGCGGGTGCCGAACCCGGGGAACTGCGGGCCTTCGCCGCCCGCGCGCTGCCCGACTACCTCGTCCCCGCCGCCTTCGTCCCGCTCGCCGCCCTCCCGCTGAGCCGCAACGGCAAGGTCGACCGGGCGGCCCTCCCGGCGCCGGACGAGGAGCACGGGAGCGGACGCCGCGCGCGGATCGAGCCGCGCACCGAGGCCGAACGCCGCACCGCCGAGGTCTTCGGGGACGTCCTGGGCATCCGGCCGCCCGGCGTGGAGGACGGCTTCTTCGAGCTGGGCGGCGACTCCATCCTCAGCATCCGGCTCGCCGCCCGCCTCGCCGAGGCCTTCGGCGCCGACCTCACCCCCCGCGCCGTCTTCGACCACCCCACACCGGCCGGCCTGGCCCGCCTGCTCACCGAGGAGCAGGGCCGCCCGGGCGGCCCGGGGCGCCCGCCCGTCCTCCCGGTCGCCCGCGACGGCGCCGCGCCGATGTCCTACGCCCAGCAACGCCTGTGGTTCCTGGAGGAGTTCGCGCCCGGCGGCGCCGAGTACGTCACCGCGCTCGCGCTGCGCCTGCGCGGCGCCCTGGACACCGACGCCCTCGGCGCGGCCCTGCGCGCCCTCGCGGCCCGGCACGAGTCGCTGCGCACCACCTTCGACAGCGTCGACGGCCACGGCGTCCAGCTCGTCCACCCGCCGCAGGACGTGCCGCTGCCGCTGCACGACCTGTCCGGCCGGCCGGCGCAGCCGCGGGCGGAGGCCCTGCGCGGCCTGCTCGCCGCCGAGCGGGCCCGCCCCTTCGACCTGCGCCGCGGACCGCTGCTGCGCACCGCCCTGGTGCGGCTGGCCGAGGGCGACCACGTGCTGGCCCTGACCCTGCACCACATCGTCACCGACGGCTGGTCGACCGCCGTCCTGCTCACCGATCTGGCCCACCTCTACCGCGCCGAACTCGGCTCCGGGGAGAGCCGGTTGGCGCCGCTGCCGGTGCAGTACGCCGACTACGCGCACTGGCAGCGCACGGTCGGCGCCGCCGGGCCCGACCAACTCGCCTACTGGAAGGAGCAGTTGGCCGACGTCTCGACGCTGCGCCTGCCCACCGACCGGCCCCGGCCCGCCGTGCGCACCACCAACGGGGCCACCGCCCGCCTGGAGCTGCCCGCCGACACGGCCCGCCGACTGGCCCGGGTCGGCCGGGAGCGCGGCGCCACCCTGTTCACCACCCTGGTCGCCGCCGCGCAGGCCTACCTCGCCCGGCTCGGCGGCGACCAGGACATCGCCGTCGGCACCGTCACCTCAGGCCGCGAGCAGGCGGAGACCCAGGGTCTCGTCGGCTTCTTCGTCAACACCCTGGTGCTGCGCTCGCGGGTGGAACCCGCGCAGCCCTTCGGCGACTTCCTCGGTGCGGTCCGGCAGACCGTCCGGGACGCCTTCGCCCACCAGGACGTGCCGTTCGAGCGCGTGGTCGACGAGGTGCAGCCGGTGCGCGACACCAGCCGCAGCCCGCTCTTCCAGGCCCTGGTCGTCCTCCAGAACACCCCGGCCGCCGACCTCGACCTCCCGGGCCTGCACGTGACCGACGTCGAGACCGACACCACGCAGGCGGCCTTCGACCTCGCGCTGGAGTTCGCGGAGGCCGACTCCGGCGCGCTGCACGGCCTGATCACCTACAACACCGACCTGTTCGACCCGGCCACGGCCGAGCGGATGGCCGGGCAGCTCGCCACCCTGCTCACCGCCGTCGCCGAGGACCCGGATCGCGCCATCGGCGCGCTGCCGCTCGCCGGTGGCGACCAGCTGGCCGCCGAACTGGACCGGGCGCGCGGCACCTTCCGCCCCGTCCCCGAGGCGACCCTGGCCGAACTCTTCGAGCGCCGGGCCGCCCGCACCCCCGACGCGGTGGCGCTGCACGACGGCGGCCGCGAGCTGAGCTACGCCGAGGTGGAGCGGGCGGCCAACCGGCTGGCCCACCGGCTCATCCGGCGCGGCGTGGGGCCGGAGCGGCTGGTCGCCCTCGCCCTGCCCCGCTCGGCGGCGGCGGTGGTGGCCCAGCTCGCCGTCGCCAAGGCCGGCGGCGCCTTCCTCCCGGTGGACCCGGACTACCCGGCGCCCAGGCGGGAGTTCATGGTGCGCGACGCGGGTGCCCACCTGGTGCTCGACGACCCGGCCGAGGTGTGGTCCGCCGACGGGCCACAGACCCCGCCCACCGACGCCGACCGCGCCACCGACCGCGAGACCGCGCCCACCGACGCCGACCGCGCCACCCCGCTCACCCCCGGACACCCGGCCTACGTCATCTACACCTCCGGATCGACCGGCACGCCCAAGGGCGTCCTGGTGACTCACGCCGGACTCGCCGCCTTCGCGGCGGCCGCCGCCGAGCAGTACACCGCCGGCCCCGGGGCCAGGGTGCTCCAGTTCGCCTCGCCCAGCTTCGACGCCTCCGTCCTGGAACTGTGCGTCTCCCTGCTCAGCGGGGCCACCCTGGTCACGGGGGAGGAAGGGCCGCTCGTCGGCGAGCGGCTGGCCGAGGTCCTGGCCGAACGGCGCATCACCCACGCCCTGATCCCCCCGGCGGCCCTGGCCACCGTGGACCCGGCGACGGCCGCGACCCTGCCCGCCCTGCGCACCCTGGTCGTCGGGGCGGAGGCCTGCCCGGCCGATCTGGTCGACACCTGGGCCCCCGGCCGTCGGATGATCAACTCCTACGGCCCCACCGAGGCCACCGTGGTCGCCACCTGGACCGGCCCGCTGTCGCCGGGCACCGGCGCACCGGCGATCGGCCGCCCCGGCGGCGCCGCCCGCAGCTACGTCCTGGACGCCGCCCTGCGGCCGGTGCCGCCCGGCGTGACCGGAGAGCTCTGGCTGGCCGGCCCCGGCCTCGCCCGCGGCTACCTCGGACGCCCGGGACTGACGGCCGGGCGGTTCCTCGCCGACCCCTTCGGCGCACCGGGCGAGCGGATGTACCGCACCGGCGACCTCGCCCACCGGGACGCCGACGGCGAACTGCGCTTCGCCGGCCGCGTCGACGACCAGATCAAGCTGCGCGGCTTCCGGATCGAACCGGGCGAGATCGAGAGCGCGCTGCGCCGCAGCCCCCTGGTGCGCGACGCCGTCGTCACCGTGCGCGCCGACGCCCCCGGGAGCGGTGCGGGCTCCGGGGCCGGCCGGCTGGTCGCCTACGTCGTCCCGGCGCTCGGGGCCGGAGCGGGCGGTGCCGCACCGGAGGGCGACGACGATGGGGCCACTGCGGGCCTGCCCGCCGCCGAACTGCGCGCCCACCTGGCCGGGTTGCTGCCGCCGCACCTCGTCCCGTCGGTGTTCGTCCCGCTGGAACGGCTGCCGCTCACCCCGAACGGCAAGCTCGACCGGCGGGCCCTGCCCGAACCCGGGCCCGCGCAGGCCGCGGCCGGTCCGCGCCGGGAGCCGGGCACCGACACCGAACGCCGGATCGCCCGGATCTGGGCCGACGTCCTGGGCATCGAGGAGGTCGGCGCCGACGACAACTTCTTCCTGCTCGGCGGCGACTCCATCCTCAGCATGCAGGTGGTGTCCAGGCTGCGCCGGGACGGCCTGTACCTCGCCACCCGGGAGCTCTTCACCCACCAGACGGTGGCCGAACTGGCCACCGTGGTGCGCACCGCCCCCGACCGCGAGGACGACGGTCCGGTCACCGGGGACGTACCGCTCACCCCCATCCAGGAGTGGTTCCTGGCCACCCCGCGCGCCGCCCACCACCACTTCAACCAGTCGACCCTGCTCGAACTCGGCGCCGACCCCGACCCGCGGGCACTGCGGGCCGCGCTGGACGCCCTGCTCGAACACCACGACGCCCTGCGGCTGCGTTTCACCCACGACGAGACGGGCTGGCACCAGTTCAACCCGCCGCCGGCCCCCGCCGAGGACGTCCTCGTCCGGTACGACCTGACCGGGCAGAGCGCCGAGGTCGCCGACGCGGCCATGGCCAAGGCGGCCGACGAACTGCACGTCGGCTTCGACCTGGCCCGGGGCCCGCTGCTGCGGGCGGCCCTGTTCACCGGCGCCCCGGACCGCCCGGCGCTCCTGCTGCTGGTCGCCCACCACCTGGTCGTCGACGCCGTCTCCTGGCGCCTGCTGCGCGACGACCTGGAGAGCGCCTACCGGCAGGCCGCCCTGGGCACGGCGATCACGCTGGGGGAGCGCGGCACCTCCTACCGGGACTGGGCGCTCCGGCTCGCGGCCCATGTCGCCGACGGCGGCCTGGACCACGAACTGCCCTACTGGGACGAGGCGGTGAGCGCCGCCGAGGCCCTGCCCGGCCGACCCGCCGTGCCCGGTCCCGCTGACCCCGGTGCCGCTGACCCGGGTGCCGCTGACCCCGGTGCGGCCGAGCCCGGGACCGTCGAACCCGGTGCCGCCGAGACCGCGACGGTCACCGTCGAACTGGACGAGGAGGACACCGAGGCACTGCTGCGCGCGGCCCCGGCGGCCTACCGCACCCGCGTCAACGACGTGCTGCTGACCGCCCTCGCCCTGGCACTGGCCCGCTGGACCGGCCACGAGCGGATCCGGCTGGACCTGGAGGGGCACGGCCGGGAGGACGTCGTGGAGGGCGTGGACCTGTCCCGCACGGTCGGCTGGTTCACCACCATGTACCCGGTCACCTTCCACGTCCCCGACCCCGATGACCTCGGTCCGGACCGCGACTGGCGCGCCCTGGTGAAGTCGGTCCGCCGCCAGCTGCGCGCCGTGCCGGGCAACGGGCTGGGCTTCGGCGCCCTGCGCACCTTCGGCCCGCCCGAGGTCCGCGAGCGCCTCGCCGCCGGCGCGCACGGCCAGGTGGTCTTCAACTACCTCGGCCAGTGGGACGCACGGCCCGAGACCGCCGGCGACGGCCTGGTCCGCGCCGAGCACGGCTCCTTCGGGCAGGACCACGACCCCCGCGACGGCGGCTCGCACCCGGTGGAGGTGGTGGGCGCGGCGCAGCACGGGCGCCTCGCCTTCACCTGGCACCACCGCCCCGCCCTCCACGACACGGCGACCGTGCGCCGGGCGGCCGAGGAGTTCGCCGTGGCGCTGCGGCACATCGCCCGGCACGCCAGGGGAGGACGGTGACGGCCGCCCACCCACCGACGACCACCCGCCGCTGAACCCCCTGCTGTCAGACCACCGCCGCAAGACCACCGCTGGAAACCCGACAACGACGAAGGAGCACGACATGGACGAGAACACCCGCTACCAGGTGCTGCGCAACGACGAGGAGCAGTACTCCCTCTGGCCGGTCGACCTCGACGTGCCCGCCGGCTGGCAGCCCGTCGGCCAGGAGGGCACCGAGGCGGAGTGCACCGCCTACGTCGACGAGGTGTGGACCGACATGCGGCCGCGGAGCCTGCGCGAGCGCATGGAGAACGCCGGATCCTGACCGGCCGCAGCACGCCCGTCCCACGACAACCCCGAGGAGCTGACCGTGACCCCTTCGCTGCGCACCGAACACCTGGAGTTCATCCCCTACCGGGCCGAGGACGAGGACGCCTTCGTCTCCCTCCTCCGTAACGCTGACGTGTGCAGCTGGATGGGCCAGGACCTGGTGCCCGAGCCGCAGATCCGCGCGCTGTTTCGCGCGATCCTGACCGACGTGTACCCGCAGCGGATCTTCGACGTGTGGGGCCTGTGGCTGGACGGGAGGTACGCGGGCCACGCCGAGGTGAAGAAGACCGGGAACGTCGACGGCCACGAGCTGGTCGCCGCCCTCGCCCCGGAGTTCTGGGGCCGGGGCCTGGGCACCGAGGTGGTCCGCGGACTGATCCGGTACGCCGCCGACGAGTTGGGGCTCAAGGAGGTCTACGGCATGGTGGGTGCGGAGAACGCCCCGAGCCTGGCGATGTGTCGACGGCTGGGCTTCCGGCACCTGCGCGACGTCCTCGGGGACGACGGCTCGGTGACGAAGGTGGTGGCGCTCTCGACGACCGGCCAGGCCTGACCGGGCCCGGCCGGGTGCGACCCGGCCCGCGGCGCGTCCGGTCGCGCCGCGGGCCGCTGACGTGCACGCCCGCTCAGCGGGCCGGTACCGCTCCGCTCGGCGTTCCCGCCGCGCTGCGGCCCAGCAGCAGGGCGAGGTCGTCGGCCTGGCAGCGGATCTCCGGGATGGCGGTCGTCTCCAGCAGGTTGCCGCGCCGCAGCGAGCCCAGCGTCCACAGCGGCGCCGGAGCCCGGCCGCCCGCGGGGAGGAGCCGGGGGGGGGGGGCGGGGGGGGGTGCGGCACCCGCCGGGGGGGGGGGGGGGGGGCGCCGGGGGGTGGTGTCGGGGGTGTAGGG